>JAISUX010000112.1 GCA_031271805.1 Tannerella sp. | reverse complement strand
GGCCGGGAAGGTTGAGCTTACGGGAAATTTCGCGCAACGATTTGCTTATGAAATGGCGGAAGATGTCGTAGGTCATGTAATGGTCATCGAAATTAAGCAGCAGGGGGCTGTCGGGCATGGATTGATAGCGGTTGATGATTTCCTGCGCTTCGGGTTGTATTGAGATGCGTACTTCGTCCTGCGAGGCGTGTTGGGTCTTGGTGCGGGTAAAGGTTATGCGGTTGAGGTTGTCGGGACGCTTGAGGTGGTAGAGGTCAACGGGGTTGATTCCGCAGAAAAAGAATGATAGGAACCAGAAATCGCGGGCGAGTTGCTGTCCTTTTGTCGCGGGCGAGTACGAGTACAGTATTGATACCTGTTCGGGAGTGAGGCAGTCTTTTTCGCGCTGTTCGGAGCGTATTTTGAATTTGCGGAAAGGGTATAGGTCGGAGGGAATCAGTTCGTCGTCGATAGCGCGATTAAAAAGCGTGCGAATGTTGCGAAAGTGTATGCTTCGCGAGTTGACGCCGGATCCTGAACGTTCAAGGTGTCGATCAAAGTCGCGAAGGAAAGATAGCGTTATATCGCGGAATGAAAGGTTGTCTTTGCCGTAATATTCCCGGAGTTTGCTAATAGTGTTGCGATATAATTGTTTGGTATTATCTGTGCGCCTCGTATTGATGTAATTCCCTGCAAAGGTATAAAAGGCGACTTTGGCGGCTTTGATTATTTCCTGGCTGAGTTGTTGCTCTTTTGTGAACATAATACTGCGCTTCAACTCTGTTAATGTCATGCCTTCCGCTTCGCCGCTTAACGTTATTCTTTCAAGGTTTAGTTTCAGTTTGAAATAAAATTTTTCTATCATGTCATTAATTATCTGCGATGTGGGATGCGAAGTTTTTACCGGGCGTTGAATATCGTCGCCTTTCCAGTCTTTTTCTTTAACTGCGTAATGCGTTGAAATAGAGGTTGCTTCGCGCTTATGTATTAGTCGAATAATAACAGGATATTCGCCTTTTTTGTTTGCACTTCGTTTGTCGAGCTTTAAATTTAATGTAGCCATATTGGTAAGTATTTAATAATTAATAAGTTATGTCCAAAAAATCCGCAAGCTTTTTGCAAGCATTAGGTGTTGTAAGACGCCTCAAAATGCCTTAAAACGCCGTTAAAAGTCACCGCAAAGGTGTAAAAAAGGTGTGAAATATCCAAATTTTTGCATAAAAAAAAGCACTTACTTTGTTTGTAAGTGCTTGATTTTCAGGTTTGCGGTGCGGACGGGACTCGAACCCGCGACCCCATGCGTGACAGGCATGTATTCTAACCAGGCTGAACTACCACACCGTTTGGGTTTACCCTTGGTTTTTATTCCAAAAGCGGGGCAAAGGTACGGGTTATTTTTTGAATCACAAAACTTTTTCGCTATTTTTTTTTATCTTTGCAGCGATTTTTTTTAATAATTAATTCAAATGATACATACACCCGTTGATTATCAGACTACTAAAAGAGTAATCGAAAGTTATGGACTAACCGACTTCGGTAAAGCAACCATTCGTGAAGTCGTAGCAATTTCCGGAGAACTGGAAAAACTTACAGGCACCGAATTTATCCACATGGAGATGGGCGTGCCGGGATTAAAGCCCTGCCGCGTAGGTGTAGAGGCCGAAATAAAAGCGTTGCAGGACGGCATTGCGTCAATTTATCCCAATATTAACGGTATGGATGAATTGAAACGCGAAGCCTCGCGATTCATCAAAGCCTTCATTGACACCGACATCGCTCCGGAACACTGTGTGCCGGTAACAGGCTCAATGCAAGGCACTTTCGCATCGTTCCTGACCTGCGGACAGTGTAATCCGGAGAAAGATACAATTCTGTTTATCGACCCCGGTTTCCCGGTACAGAAGCAGCAAATCGTTGTCATGGGGCACAAATACGAATCTTTTGACGTCTATAATTTCCGTGGCGACAAACTCGGCCCCAAACTCGAAGAATACTTGAAGAAGGGTAACATAGCTGCGATGACATACTCCAATCCAAATAATCCGGCGTGGTTTTGCCTGACTGACAGCGAGTTACGCACAATAGGAGAGATTGCAACGAAGTACAATACTATTGTCATCGAAGACCTGGCCTACTTTGCTATGGATTTCCGCAAAGAACTCGGACGCCCTTTTGAGCCGCCTTATCAGCCGAGCGTCTCACATTATACCGATTATTATATCATGCAGATTTCAGGCTCAAAAGCGTTCAGTTATGCCGGCCAGCGTATCGGTGTAACTGCGATTTCCGACAAACTCTACGACCGCAGTTATGAAGGCCTCACAAGACGCTATGGCAGAGGCACATTCGGCTCGGTTTATATCCACCGCGTGCTCTACGCCCTATCGTCAGGGACGAGCCATTCGGCGCAATTCGCCTTAGCGGCAATGTTTAAGGCCGCATCCGACGGTACATTCAACTTCGTCGATGAAATCAAGGAATATGGACGGCGGGCGGCACGACTGAAAGAAATATTCAAACGCCACGGATTCAACATCGTTTACGAAAACGACCTTGACGAACCCATCGCCGACGGCTTCTATTTCACGATATGCTATCCCGGCAAATCGGGTAGCGAATTGATGGAAGAACTGATGTACTATGGAGTCAGTGCAATTGCCCTCTGCACAACCGGCAGCAACCAGGAAGGCCTTCGCGCATGTACATCTTTCATTAAACCAAACCAATACGAATTGCTCGATAAAAGGCTCGAAATCTTCGAGAAAAACAACCCAAATTGACAATTAAGAATATTTAACAGTCGAAAATCGGATATTTTCTTGCGCAACTGAAAAAAAAGGCATACATTGTCGCCGATTTTAAAACAGATGCGCAATGGCACAATATAAGGACATATTCAAAATTAAGCACAACAATGCGTTGCCGGGAAAGGGAAAAATACTTATTTCAGAGCCTTTTCTGCGTAACGTTTACTTCCAACGTTCGGTGATTTTGCTTGTCGAACACAGTCCGCAGGGAGCTATGGGATTTGTGCTCAACAAACGCACCTCGCTGTACGTCAATGACTTTCTTGAAGGCATGGAAATTATTCCAAGCATCCCAATCTATCTCGGAGGTCCGGTGGCGTCCGACAGATTGTTTTTCATACACTCACTTGGCGACGCCATACCGGGAAGTATCCCAATAGACGAAAATCTTTACTTCGACGGCGATTTCGAAGCCTTAGAACACTACATCACTAAAGGCGGCAACATAAAAGGAAAGTTGAAATTTTTCCTCGGGTATTCAGGTTGGACGGAGAACCAACTCGAAAGCGAGATTGAACAAAATTCGTGGCTCGTTACGAAAACGGCAAAGCATAACATCCTGAACAGCAACGGCGAATCGTTTTGGAAATACGCCGTCGGCCTCGTCGGAGGAAATTACAAAACATGGATTAACTACCCTCGCGACCCAATATTAAACTGAAGAAGCGAACGGTTTCATAATCGTCGCCAATCTTCAGCCAATCAGCGAAATAGCCGCTCCCGGCGAACCCGTATTTCTCGAAAAGGCGGATACTTGCCTCGTTCGAGACAGGAATATGAACATATAACTGATGCAGACCGAGGCATTTGTACGAATAGTCAACCAGCAAACCGAGAGCCGCAATGCCGAATCCTTGCCTGTGATAGTTCCTGTCGATGATTATGCTGATTGCTGCACGGGAGTTGTGGGGGTCAAAATCGTAGAGATCAATCGCGCCGATAAGTTCTCCGCCTGTTTTCTTTTCAATAGTGAAGCGCAACTGGCGGGTTTCATAAATATCTTTTGTACCCGAAATAAACTGCTTTATTTCGTAACGCGACAGCGGTGCATAAACGCCTCCACGTTCCCACAGCGAGGTATCGTTTTCCCACTTGTAGAACCGGTCGAGATCTTCGGGTTCCGGAGCGCGCAGGCGGATAATGTCGTTTTCGAGAGGCTTCATACTTTCAGGGAATCATTAAACGAGACACGGTTGATTATCGAACGGCCAAGCGTGATTTCGTCGGCATATTCTATTTCGTCGCCCACCGAGATGCCGCGTGCGATGACACTTACGACAATGTTGTAGGGTTCGAGTTTGCGATAGAGGAAGAAGTTCGTCGTATCGCCTTCCATCGTTGTGCGCAAGGCGAGGATAACCTCCTTGACCTCACCTGCCGCCACACGGGCGACAAGGCTGTCGATTTCCAGGTCGGCCGGCCCTATCCCGTCCACAGGCGAGATTATGCCGCCGAGAACGTGATAGACGCCATGGAACTGTGTCGTATTCTCAATAGCCATGACCTCGCGGACATTCTCGACAACACAGACCGTCGAATGGTCGCGCGAAGGATTGGCGCAAATGCCGCAAAGATCGGTATCGGATATATTATGACATTCGCGGCAGTAGTTCACGTCGCGGCGAAGCAACAAAATCGAAGAAGAAAGCCGCTCCGCATAGCCCGTATCACGACGAAGGATGTGCAAAGCGAGGCGCAAAGCCGTTTTGCGGCCTATACCCGGAAGAGCCGACAACTCATCGACAGCGTTCTCCAACAGCGAAGAAGGATATTGTTGATTCATCTGTTTATATACATCCTTTCATAATAATTAACATAGTCGCCGCCGAGAATTTGTTCTACCCAAGCCTGGTTATCGAGGTACCAAAGCACCGTTTTAACGATACCTGTTTCAAAATCCGTTTCGGGTTCCCATCCGAGTTCGGCGCTGATCTTTGACGGGTCGATGGCGTAACGTTGGTCATGTCCGAGGCGATCCTTGACAAAAGTTATCAAATCGTCGTTAATCCAATCAATTGAAATTTGTCCGTCAGCGCCGACAACCTGTTTTTTCAGCGCCTTACGGTATTCGGGATTAGATGTCATTAACTGCCTTATTATCTTGATAATAGCTCTAACGATTTGGATATTCTGCCGTTCATTATGTCCGCCGATATTGTAAACTTCCCCTACCCTGCCGCCATTGATTACAAGGTCGATAGCCTTGCAATGGTCTTCGACGTAGAGCCAATCGCGCACATTTGAGCCGTCGCCATAGACCGGTAGAGGCTTTCCTTCAAGTATATTATTGATAATTAGCGGAATAAGTTTTTCGGGAAAATGATATGGCCCATAATTATTCGAGCAACGGGTTATTGTGACCGGCATCTTGTAAGTCTCATTATAAGTCTTGACAAAGAGGTCGGCGCTCGTTTTAGAGGCGCTGTAGGGGCTTCGCGGGTCAAGAGGCGTTGTTTCCGTGAAATAGCCTGTCGCACCGAGGCTGCCGTAAACTTCATCGGTTGAGACCTGATGAAACCTCACGCCCTCGCGCCAGGTCGGATAACCCCGTTCATCCTTGCCGGTAGTCCATCGCGATCGCGCCGCATCAAGCAAATTTTGCGTGCCTAATATATTGGTTATCAGGAACAACTGCGGATTTTCTATACTGCGGTCAACGTGGCTCTCGGCAGCGAAATTGACAACGAAATCGAAGTCGTACGTTTCAAAAAGCGAGCTTGCAAGGTTTCTGTCGCAAACGTCGCCTCGAACAAATATGCACCGCTTTCCGTCAATGTCATCCTCCAGATTAGCGAGATTTCCGGCGTATGTAAGCGCGTCCAGCACCACTACGCGAATGTCGCCGTACTTTTTAAGAAGGTATTTCACAAAATTAGCGCCAATAAAGCCTGCGCCTCCTGTCACAAGATATGTTTTCATCTCATTATCAATCATTTATTATACGTAAAATTATTATCGGCATCGCGCAACAACGGAGCAATGCGATCTTTAGGCGAAGTGATGAAGATAGCATTTCGGCCGTCCTCAACCGGAGCCGAGTCAGTCATCGTCCAATCAATGCCTATTTCAGGATCATCGAAGCGTATCCCTCTTTCATGCGCCGGGGAATAGAAATTATCGACCTTGTAGGTAAAAATCGCTTTCTCGCTTAAAACATAAAAACCATGCGCAAAGCCTTTGGGGATGAAGAATTGCCGTTTGTTTTCACCCGAAAGCAACTCGGCGACGTACTTCCCGTATGTCGGCGAACCGCGCCGGATATCGACCGCCACATCAAGCACCGCCCCACAAACGACGCGCACAAGCTTAGACTGTGCGAACGGTTCCATCTGATAATGCAAACCCCGAAGCACGCCGCGTACTGAGCATGATTCGTTTTCCTGCACAAAATCGACCTTGCCGATTGCCTCAGCGAACGCCCTGTTATTTAATGTTTCCATGAAATAGCCGCGCTCGTCGCCGAACACCTTTGGTTCGACAACCCACACGCCCGTTATTTTTGTCTCGTTGAATGTCATAAATTTTACAATTTTGAGAGGACAAAAATACCGCTTTTCCGCCGGAAAAGCAAAAAATATCCCGAAAAACATTTGGATATTCAAAAAAAAACGTATCTTTGCACCCGCAAAACAAGTAACGGTACCTTGGATGAGTGGCTTAGTCACCGGTCTGCAAAACCGTCTACAGCGGTTCGAATCCGCTAGGTACCTCTAAGCAAAATCCCTATAACTCATAGAGTTATAGGGATTTATCTATTATAGCAATTCAAACTTATCCGCATCTTTCCAAGCCGGGAATTTCGCACGCAGACTATTCAAATCCTCTTTTTTAATAACTTTAGTGACGATAGTTTCTTCTTCCTCTTTGATACCGATGATTTTTTTGCCCTTTGGGGAATAAATCAATGAGCCGCCATGATACTTAAACTCGCGGGCGTCAACGCCGATGCGATTCACGCCGCAAACGAAGCACATATTCTCGATAGCCCGCGCCTGCAGCAGTGACTTCCAAACCTTCTTGCGCGACTCCGCCCAGTTAGCCACGTAAATCAGTAAGTCATACTCGTTATCCACATTACGGCTCCAGACCGGAAAACGCAGGTCGTAACACACCAAGGGGCAAATTTTCCACCCGCGATAATCGACAATCAGCCGTTTCATCCCCGGCGAGAAGCATTTATCTTCGCCGGCCATACCGAACAGATGCCGTTTGTCGTAATAAAATTCACGGCCGTCGGGCGTAATGAAAAACGCTCGGTTATAGTACTTACCGCCGTCGGCAGCCATGAAACTGCCCGTCACCGCAAGGTTGTAGTCGGCGGCATACTTTTTGAGCGCCGTGACAGTACGCCCGTCATTAGGCTCCGACAGTTCCGCTACCCGAAGCGACAAGCCGGTAGTAAACAACTCAGGCAAGACAGCCAAATCCGTTTTACCGCGCAATCGCCTCAACAACTCGCCATAATAAGAAATATTCTCCGCAACATCTTCCCAAATTATATGAGACTGAACGATGCTAATCCTCAATAAATCATTATCTTCCATAAAAAAAACTTTAAATCACGCATGTAAAGATAAGACAAATTTTCGGAAAAACGCACATTTATGAAAAAAAAACTATACTTTTGTGGAAATTTTTAACAAGAATGTACCATAAGCCGGATCTATCAGATTGTTCTGACATTGAATTGACCGAAGCCATGCGACGAGGAAACTCACAAGCCTTCGACACGGTTTATCGCAGGCATCATCGTCTGCTTTATACCCTCGCGTATCGTTATCTTAATAATCGCGAGGATGCGGAGGATGCTGTCGCCGATATTTTCACGCATTTCTGGGAAAAACGGCGAGACCTGATTGTCGAATCAAGCCTGAAGAATTATCTCTACACGATGCTAAAGAATCATATCCTTAATCTTTGGCGCAAGCAAACCCCCATATTAGCCGATTACAACGAGGCGATGCAAAAGGAAGATGAGGATTCGTTCGAAAAGATGATGGATAACGAAGAACAACGCCGCATCTTATACGAAGCGATAGACAGTTTGCCGGAACAGAAACGGCGTATATGCCTGCTCAAACTCGAAGGCGATCTCAAGAACGAACAAATCGCCAATAGCCTGAATATCAGTATCAACACTTTTAAGACTCATTACCTTCAGGCCTTGCGTATGTTGCGGGTAATATTCCAAAGAGTGTTAATTTTGATGATTGCGATAACCCAAATAAATTTATTTAGTGTCAATGTATAAAACAAAAAGAATGAATATAGATAAAGAGATAGAATGGCTAACAAACCGTATGGACGAAGATTTTGCCCTATTGAATGAAGAAAATCTTTTGCCCGAGAGTTGCGTCCCCGACGAAAAAATATTGACGGGGATACGAACCCGCATCTCAGCCCGACGGTTACGTTTAATCATATTTAGGGCTGCAGCCGTACTGATTCCGGTCGCTTTCCTCGCGTACGCGTACATATATATTAATAATCGCACTCCTATTTTCGACGACGGCGAGACGGCTGAGATAGTCGTGCCCCGAGGTGAACACCTACAATTCCTGTTCCAGGACGGCACTCATGCCTATCTTGAACCCGAAACAACGATTCGATACCCTAAACGGTTCAATCTCAAAGAGCGCAAAATCACGCTTGAAGGTGCGGGATATTTTGTAATCGAAGCGAACAAAAACCGGCCTTTCATTATTGAAGTAAACGGCGGGCAAGTACAGGTTCTCGGCACAAACTTCGAACTCTACGCCCGTCCCGACGAACGCATTATCCGCCTTGCCTTAGACAGTGGGGATGTCAATTTCAAGGCGCAAACCCAAAAAGAACATGCAATCAAACCCGGCCAAGTGATGCTCTATGACAAATACGATGACAAATACACGGTTCTTGATAATGAAGCGCCTGCATCGTTAACGTTATGGAAAAATAACATTCTCTCGTTCAACGACACACCGCTTGCCGAAACTCTGAAAAAATTGGAACGATGGTACGACGTCCATTTCGAGACACCCGACACCGCGGCCAATATTTTGTCATTCACCCTCGATATAAACGGCAGCCTCGACGAATGTCTCACTCAAATGTCAAAAATAGCGCCTATAACCTTCAAATACAAAGGCAAAAAGAACATTGAGATAGTTTATGAACCCGTAAAATAAAAAAATTATATCTTTCATATAACCCGTTTTTATATAATTCGTGTCAATATTTATGGTAGCTGAGTAGAAAATACCATATATTAGGTATTTCCCGACCTGTAATACCGCCGTATCTTTGCAGCGTTAAAATAGACAATATATTTATAACTTAAACTTTGTTAAGCATGAGAAGGAAAACATTATTTCTTACTTTTCTATTGAGCATTACCATATCGGTATGCGCTCAAAAAGTGACCTTGGATTACGACCAAGTCAAACTTGACATGGTATTCAAATCCATAACCCAACAGACGGGCTTGAAATTCGCTTACACTCGTCCGACAATCAATCCCGACCGGATAGTAAGCATCAAAGCCTATGACGAGGATGTGCGCAGTGTATTGACACGCCTGATTAACCCTAACGAAATCGAAGTCGAGATTACTTCCGACAAGATTTTACTCAAACCGGCCAAGTCCAATCTTGTCGCACAATCGCCGCAAGATGGCGGGAAGAAGAAGACAGTAACGGGCACCGTAGTCGATGAAACCGGCGAACCTGTGATCGGCGCCAATATTGTTGAGAAAGGCGTTGCCAACGGAACCTCTACCAACAGTGAAGGCTATTTCACTATAACAGTATCTCCGGAAGCGGTATTACAGATTTCGTATATCGGCTATACTACGCAGGAAATAAGCGTATTAGCGGCCTTAGGGGGGGTGGGGGGTAAATCCCTAATTATCAAACTATTAGAAGACAACGTCGCATTAGAAGAAATTGTAGTTGTCGGATATGGAACACAGAAAAAATTGAATGTAGTAGGTTCAATTGCACAGATTTCTTCGGAAAGATTGGAAAACAGACCGGTAGGAATGTTGTCAAACGCACTAACCGGTGAAATGCCTGGAGTAACAGTTATTCAAAGGTCGGGAAAACCTGGTGATTCTGAAGGAACAATTCGTGTACGTGGTATCGGAAGTTTTGGAGCTACACCGGATGCTTTAATCCTGATAGACGGAATACCGGGAACTTTGAATGATATAAATCCGGATGATATAGAAACCGTTTCCGTATTAAAAGACGCATCTACCGCGGCCATTTACGGTGCGAGAGCTGCAAACGGCGTCGTATTGGTTACCACAAAAAAAGGAAAAGAAGGAGCGATTAAGATCAGCTATAACGGATATGTCGGCTGGCAGCAGGCCACTAAACTTCCGGAATTGGTTTCTTCATGGGAATACGCTACTTTATATAACGAAGCTGTAGGACGCGAGGTTTACACTCCTGATATTATTGAAAAATACAGGAATGGAACCGACCCCGATAATTATCCGAATACAAACTTTATGGAAGATACGTTTACAAGAAACGGAATACAAACAGGACACGATCTTAGTTTGACCGGAGGAACAAGCAGTAACAGGTATTTCATATCATTCGGATACTTGAATCAGAACGGTATTGTCGAGAAGAATTACTACAAACGATATAACGCACGTCTGAATCTCACAAGTGATTTAACGAAAAATCTGACGCTTACAACACATATAGCGGGCGCTGTTGAAGAAAAAGACGAACCGCAAACAACCGGCAATAAAGATGTCGGAAATATCGAAGGAATCATCAATTCGGCAGTTCGTTATCCGGCAATTTATGTCGGAAGATATCAGAACGGAGATTTTGGCGAAGGTCCGGAGAATGGCGGAACGCCTGTATCCTGGCTTGCAAGCGATTCATACAGGAGACGACCCGTTACTCGCTTTAATGCAAATGCCCGTCTGGATTGGAAAATTATTGAAGGCTTGACTTTGTCAGGCATTGCAGGATATAATTTTACTCTTAGTGAACTATATTCGTATCGGGCATCCCAAACATTAAATCCAAGGCTTACATTACCTGTGTCAAAACTTGATCAACAAAGAGACAAAGAGATCTTTAAAACCCTACAGGCTTTTGCGGAATATACAAAGATGATAAAGAAACACGATATAGACATATTGTTAGGATATTCATTCGAAGCAAACGACAATGACCAGTTTTCGGGTTATCGTCAGGATTTTCCGAGTAACGATTATACCGTTATGGACATGGGAGGTGGAGAAAATCAGAGTTCGAACGGGCATCTCGAAGAATGGGCAATACAATCGTATTTCGGAAGATTCAAATATAATTATGACCAAAAATATCTGTTTGAAACGACTGTTCGATTGGACGGCTCTTCCAAATTTCCGGAAAACAATAAATTCGGGACATTTCCTTCGCTCGCTGTCGGCTGGCGTATTTCCGAAGAAAGTTTCTTTGAAGTTCTTCGTTCGACATTGTCAAATCTGAAACTCAAAGCCTCGTGGGGCATACTCGGCAATCAGAATATTTCCAATTATCCGTATCAGTCCACTCTATCTTCGACGCTAAACTATTCATTCGGAGGGACATACGCTACAGGAGCCGGTCTCACATTGTTGAAAGATCCTACTCTGCACTGGGAATCAACCCGCACAACCGACATCGGTATCGAATCAAGTTTGTTTAACGGTCTGTTCAACCTAAACGCATCATATTTTTATCGTCATACTTATGATATATTGTATAAACCGTCGTCAAGCGTATCCACAGTATTAGGGTTGGATCTTTCCGAAATAAACACCGGAAAAATGAATAATACCGGATTTGAGTTTGATATTATTCATCAGAAATCATTCAATGATTTCAAATACAAAATATCCGGAAATTTAAGTATTATAAATAACA
The DNA here is from genome assembly GCA_031271805.1 of Tannerella sp. GTDB lineage: Bacteria > Bacteroidota > Bacteroidia > Bacteroidales > Tannerellaceae > Tannerella. Next base: position 11,538 of record JAISUX010000112.1, on the reverse strand, counting down.
AAGTGGTTGATCTGGGTGTAGGAAATGTGGAGCAACCTAACGGTTTGGTTGGTAACGGTACCGATTTATTTATCGGTTATCCAATGGAAATGTATTACGGTTATCTGTCGGATGGCGTATTTCTCGACGAAGCGGATATTGCGGCATGGCCGGATCAAACCAAAGTAACGACAAACCCCAGAGCCGGAGATATCAGATATAAAGATATCAGCGGACCGGACGGAAAACCGGATGGCGTTGTCGATCCGACATACGACAGAACATACGTCGGCAGCCGTATTCCGAAATATACTTATTCGGCGAATCTGGATTTGATGTATAAAGGATTGGATCTTAGGATTTTTCTGCAAGGAGTCGGCAATGTAAAGGGATATTTATCAAGTTATTGCGGATTTGCGTTCTATAATTTAGGTACGGTTCAGAAATGGCAAATGGATGGACGCTATAATCCCGAAAATCCCAAACGTTACGTAGATTATCCGCGCTTGGAAATATTAACTAACGCTACTTCGGGCAATTATGTGCAATCAGATTTCTGGGTTATAAGCGCTGCTTATTGCCGTCTGAAAAACGTACAATTAGGTTATACTATTCCGAAATCATTGTTGAAACCCTTACATTTGGAAAAGATTCGGTTGTATTTCAGCGCTGATAATCTGTACACCTTCACCGGATACCGTAAAGGCTGGGATCCCGAAATAAACACGGGAGGACAGTTCTATCCGATTTTAGCTACTTATGTTTTTGGTATTAATGCTAACTTTTAGAATTATATAATATGAGAACAAATATATTTAACAATTTGACATCGGCGTTTCTGCTTTTATCACTATTATTTCCCGTTTCTTGTGCGGATCAATTGGATAAATCTCCTACCAATCAATTTGATAATGCAACATTCTGGACTAACGAAACAAATGCATTGATAGGATTAACCGCTGTATATAGAGGCGGATTGAGTTATGATTTTCAGACAGCTCCTACCGACTGGTGGTCGTATGCCGGACTTGCATTTATGGAATTAGCGACTGACAATGCTTACGACAGACGAGGGAACAGTTCTACCTTAAACAGGCTTACAGACGGCACATTGTTGCCTAATAATAATGTATTACTCTCTTTCTGGACCGGTTCATACAAGAAGATCACTGTCGCTAACGATTTTCTGGATCATATCGAACTTGTTCCGATAGATCAATCCAAAATATCCCGATTTAAAGCCGAAGCTCGTTTTTTAAGGGCATGTCAGTATTTTTATCTATCTCAACATTTCGGCTCCGTCCCTTTAGTTACGAAGATTCTGACGTCAGAAGAAGCAAACACTGTTCAAAAAGCATCCAAGTCGGAAATAGAATCATTCGTTGAAAGTGAATTTAAAGACGCAATAACCGATCTTCCGAGATATAAAGATATTCCGGCGTCGGAAATAGGTCGTGTATCAAAACAAGCGGCATTAGCTTTCTTAGGCCGACTGTATCTTGCTCAGAAAAAATATAGAGAAGCGGCAGATACTTACAAACAAATTATTGATTTCGGTGATAATACGATTGATCCAGACTATTCCGGACTGTTTACGCCGGCAAATGAAAATAGCAAGGAAAATATTTTCAGTATGCAGTTCATTGAAGTAAAAGCTCCTAATTACTTGCCCCAACATGCCTACCCTGCAATTGCCGGAGGATGGCATTTCATCAATCCGCTCGAAGATTTAGCTGTAAACTATGACTTTATCGACGGCACACCGTTTTCGTATGACGACACTCGTTTTAACCTTAATAACCGAGCCGAGAACCGCGATCCCCGCTTCGCATATAGCTTTTTATGGGATGGTTGCACATTCGGAGGGAAAATTTATGATTGCCATCCCGACCATGCAAGTTCGGTGGATCAATTGACGGTATCAAAGCAAGCAACACGTACCGGCTACGGATTAAGAAAGTTTTTTGACGAAAGTTTTTCCGGAGATTTGGCAACCGGTTACGGAGGAAATATGCCGATCATACGCTACGCAGAAGTATTATTGAGCTATCTGGAAGCTATTATGGAAGCGGGCGATCCTATTTCGCAATCGCTATTAGACGAGACCATCAATAAAGTAAGAGGTAGAACATCGGTTAAAATGCCGTCAATAACGGAGACCAATACCGATAAGTTGCGTCCTGTTTTGAGAAAAGAAAGACGTATAGAATTGGCATTTGAAGGCATCCGTTTGTGGGATATTTTACGCTGGGGCATTGCAGGAGAGGTATTAAAGGGCGATTTCTGGGGCGCTCCTTTTCCTGATTCCACCGGCAGTTTGAATCTCCCTAACGGCTATACAAAAGACCCTTATTCGAGATGGTGGGTTACAACAAAGAATTTCCGCACCGGACAGGACGAACTGTGGCCGATTCCCGAAACCGAGACAAATATTAATCCTAATTTAAAATAACATATTATGAATCAATTGAATATTAAAGCATCCATATCCGTCGTTTCCACAGGTCTTGGAAGCATGCTGTTTTCTTCATGCGTTAACAAACAGGAAGATCAAACCTTACAAAAACCTAATGTTATTATTATTCTTGCCGACGATTTAGGTTATGGTGATGTAAGTTGTTATGGCAGCCGAACTATTCATACTCCGAATATGGACAGGATAGCTAATGAAGGTCTGCGTTTTATGCAAGGATATAGCACAGCGGCATCCTCTACCCCCAGCAGATATTCCTTGATGACCGGACTGTATCCGTGGAGAAACAAGAACGCAAAGATTCTCCCAGGAGATGCGCCGTTAATTATAAGCACAGAAAATCAAACCCTGCCGAAAATAATGAAAGAAGCCGGTTATTCAACTGCTGCTATCGGAAAATGGCATCTCGGATTAGGAAATGGGAATGTCGATTGGAACACACTGATTAGCCCTAATCCGTCGGATATCGGGTTTGAATATTCTTATATTCAAGCAGCTACAAACGACCGAGTGCCATGTGTTTTCGTGGAAAACGGGAAAGTTGACGGATTAGATCCTTCGGATCCTATTTATGTGAGTTATAAAGAGAACTTTGAAGGTGAACCGACAGGCAAACTCAATCCCGAACTGCTCAAAATGCATCCAAGCCATGGACACGACATGTCTATTGTAAACGGCATTTCGCGTATAGGCTTTATGAAAGGCGGAAAATCAGCCCTTTGGACAGATGAAACTATGGCTGAAAAATTCGTGGAAAAAGCGAAAAAATTTCTGTCTGAACATAAAAATCAGCCTTTCTTCATGTATTTCGGCTTGCATCAACCCCATGTCCCACGTGTTCCTAATGAGCGATTTTTAGGAACTTCCGGCATGGGACCCAGAGGCGACGCTATTATGGAAGCGGACTGGGAAGTAGGCGAATTACTGAAATGTCTTGACGAACTTGGTTTGGCAAATAATACAATTGTCATTTTTTCAAGCGATAATGGTCCTGTTGTCGATGACGGATACCAAGATCGTGCAGTCGAATTGTTAGGCGAACACAAACCGGCAGGACCGCTACGTGGAGGTAAATACAGTTTGTTTGACGGAGGCACCCGCGTGCCGTTTATCGTTCGTTGGCCTAATGGAATAAAAGCCGGAACAACATCCGACGCTTTCGTATGTCAGATGGATCTCCTCGCCTCTCTGGCGGCATTGAACAATGTGCCTCTGAAACAATCTTTCGACAGCCAAAATGTTCTTGATGCCTTACGAGGAAAATCATCCGAAGGACGTAATGAATTGGTAATTGAAGGGTTAACGAGTTTAGCTTATCGCGAAGGTGATTGGGTTTTGATTCCTCCTTCGGAAGGAGTTGCATTCAAACCTCTCACAGGCACGGACACCGGACATTCTCCTGATTATCAGCTATATAATTTAAAAACCGATCTTGGGCAAAAAATTAATCTTGCCGAAAAAGAACCCAAACAATTGGAGGCAATGAAAGCAAGATACGAAAAACTTTCCAACGGAGCGGTAATTTAGGTGAATATAAAGCACTGATAACATGCTCTCACGTTAAATCTGCTTGAAACGACATCCTGTTTTTTTGCCTGAAAAGGCCAGACCCATCAGGACAATGGGCTTGCTTTGCTGTTGATATTTCTCATAATATCGGCGGTCGTTGATTTGCGTCATCGCCTCGTCAAGCAACTTCGTAACCGACTTGCGGACATGGAATTTCAGTTCCGAGACTACAGTCATCTCCGGCGTCTCAAGCACGGCGTCTATCCTTCCGATATTTGTCATCACCTCGCCGTCGATCTTGAAACCCATAGAAAGCATCCACGACAGAAATAGCGAGTGGTAATATTTCTCATTCTTGATTTGCAGCGGATAGGGAATGTTCGCTATCAAACTGCCGATACTGCCGGCAAAGCCTTCGGAATCAAGCGATCTCAACTGCGCCATCATATCTTGAATGATGAAATCCACTTTGCTTAAAGCTTTAAAACTGAACAGACTCACCAAATAAGTCATCATGGAATTTTTTACCTCCTCATTAGGCACCCCAAGGGTGTATTCCGGTGTTTCGTCTTTGATTTGTATATCCTTAACTGTCAGATAACCACTCTGTAACATTAATGCAATGTTGTCAATATTTTCCGGGTCAAAACTGTCGAACTTATTTTCATTCACAGTAACCGGATTCATTATCAAAACCGCCTCGTCGCGCTTTTTGAGTTGCTCAATAAGATAGGTTGGCGTACCACTGTTAAACCAGTAATCTCTGAATCGCTTCATCTCAAAGAAGTTAAGCGTCGAAAACGGGTTATAGACATGCGTTTTGCCATCCCAGGTATAGCCGTCATACCAATAACGGATACGTTCTATCAAACGCTCCCTCGTATTACCCATTTTAGCCGCCGTAGCATCAATATATTCGGTAAAATAATACTCCAATTCCGCCTGTGTATAGCCGCATAGCGCAGCGTACTTTTCGTCCATCGTGATGTCAAGCGGATTGTTAAGCGTCGAGAAAAGCGACAGTTTGGCATATTTCGTAATACCCGTCATGAAAATGAATCGTATATGATCATCGTTGGCTTTCAGCTGACGGTAAAATTTCTGTAAAAATCTCTTAACATCATCCAATAAGGGCAAATCTAATGAGTCAAATATCGGACAGTCGTACTCGTCAATCAGGATAACAACCTTCCGGCCGGTCTTTTGATGTAACTCCTGTATCAATTCACCGAACTGACCGGCAGCAAAAGGGCGTTGCAAATTCAATCCGTAATCAACGCCGATTTTATGAATATACGCTTTAGTATCTTCTTCCATCATTGCTGCCGTATCATGCTCGATAGCAGACCAATCGAAGTGGATTACAGGATTAGGAGCCTGCGTCCAGTCCCATTTATTCTCAATCCATAAACCTTTAAACAATTCCTTTTGCCCTCTGAATAACGCCTTCAACGTGCTGATAGTAAGCGATTTGCCAAAACGACGAGGACGGGATAAAAAATAAATCCTTCCCGTCGTAGCAATCCGATAGATAAGTTCGGTCTTATCCACATACAGATTATCGTTTTCCCGCAGATTCTCAAACGACTGCGTTCCTATCGGCAAATTCTTCATGACGCCATAAATTTTGTTGCAAAGTTACGTAAAGATTTCCATATTCCAAAAAGTTTTTTGCATTTTGCCTTGCAATAAAGAAATTTCACTATCTTTGGGGGTGAAATACATAATGGAATATGCACAATTTAATATGAGTATCAAGTGGATTATTAGCGCTTTGCGCATGGCTATCGGATGGCATTTCATTTATGAAGGGGCGTCCAAGTTATTCGCCGACAATTGGTCGGCGGCAAGTTATTTATCGAATACATACGGCCGATTATCAGGGTTTTATCATTGGTTGGCGGCCGACGCCTCACGCTTGGCCGTGATTGATTACCTGAATATCATTGGGTTGACGCTTATCGGATTGGCGCTTGTCATCGGATTGATGAGCCGTTGGGCGGCGATTTGCGGAGCGGGATTACTGACGCTTTATTATTTCGCTTATCCGCCTTTCGGATTGACGCTTTGGAATGTTTCGTTCGAGAATGTTTTTGTAGTCAACGGCTTGATGATTGAGATTATTGCGCTGATTTTCTTGTTCTTATCTAAAGAAAATGGATATGGATTGGAGGTCATAATCAGATCTAAACGCTCAAAAACGGAGGCGACGCCCTTAGCATCGACGCAAGGCAATTCCCGCCGCGAAGCATTGAAGAATTTAATCGGCTTGCCCGTGCTCGGACTGATGGGAGCAGGGGCGTATCGCGACAAAACGTTATACGGCGTCGATGTGATGTCGGGGGCGACTATTCAACTCAACAGATTAGATATCAATGAATTGAACGGAGAACTTCCGAAAGGCAAAATCGGAAACATAGAGATTAGCCGACTTATTTTGGGCAGTAACCTGATATCCGGTTACTCACATGCACGCGACCTGATTTACACCGACACCCTGTTCAAGGCCTACAACACCGAACGCAAGGTATTTGAAACACTTGCCATTGCTGAGCAGGCCGGAATAAACACCATCAATTCGGGGATGGCGTCGTTGCCTCCCGTCGCTAAATATAAAAAGCTGACAGGCAGCAAATTGAAAGTCATTGCCCAAGCAAATATCCCCGACAAGGAGATCTTTTCGGCGGTTGACCAAGCTATTGACGAGTACGGTGTTGACATAGTACAGATTCACGGCGGCTCGTGCGATGCACTTGTTCGCGACGGTAAGTTCGACATTATCAGGCAAGTAGCGGAGCATATCCGTGAACGCGGGTATATCGTCGGTTTGGGCGCACATACGATTGACTCGCTTATCCTGTGCGAGGAGCATGACATCGTTCCTGATTATTACATGAAGACAATGCACCATGATAATTACTGGTCGGCTCACCCGCGCGAGAACCGTCTGCCATTCGAGGTTATCGGCAATAAGTCGCCCGAGCATAACCGGTTCCATGAGAACTGTTTCTGTTCGTTTCCGGATCGCACGGTAGAATTTGTTAACCGCGTAAAAGTCCCTGTCATAGGCTTCAAAGTGCTTGCAGCCGGCGCGATCCGACCCAAGGACGGGTTCCGTTGGGCGTTCGAGAACGGAGCCGATTTTATATGCGTCGGAATGTTTGATTTTCAGATAGTTGACGATGTAAATATTTGCCTTGATGTGCTCGGCGACCTTGACCGCAAACGAAAATGGCATTAAATTATAATAAAACATGGCTTACATTAATATTATTAACGGTCGTATTATCGCACCTTCCGGTATTATTGAGGGCGGTAGCCTGCTTATACGTGACGGGAAAATTGCCGACGTCTCGCACACGCCTCTCCTTATTGAGGCGGCACAACAAATCGACGCCGGAGGATGCTACGTCGCAGCGGGAGGCATTGACATCCACGTGCATGGAGGCGGAGGACGCGACTTCATCGAAGCGACGCCCGAAGCGTTTCTTGCCGTTGCGGAAGCGCATGCTCGTTACGGAACAACGGCTATCCTCCCGACTATTGCCGCGCAGCCGGTAAAGGTCTTCGAGCAGGCAATCCACTCTTGTGAAACCGTTCGGAACGAACCTCGACAAGGCGCCCGTATCCTGGGGCTTCACTTGGAGGGAAACTATTTAAACCCCGTCATGCGCGGAGGTCAGGAGGCCGACTATCTCTCGCTGCCAGACAAAGCGGAGTATGTACGGCTGCTGGACTCAACCGGCGTAATCAAACGCTGGACTGCCGCCCCTGAGCTGACAGGAGCGCTTGACTTTGGGCGCTATGCAGCAGAGCGCGGCGTCATCGTATCGCTTGGCCATACCACAGCCGGCTACGAAATGGTCAAAACGGCATCGGAAGCCGGCTACAGCCATGTAACACACTTCTACAACGCCATGACAGGCGTGCACCGCGAAGGGATGTTCAAGCACGAAGGAACTATTGAAGCAGTCTATCTGACAGACAGCCTGACCGTCGAGTTGGTCGCCGACGGCATCCATGTTCCGCCTGCTATCCTGAAAATGGTATATAAATACATTGGCGCTGAGCGCATTGCCTTAGTTACCGACGCAATGATGGCAGCCGCCTACGACGGCGAAGCGAGCATGTACGGCGGGCGTGTAATTTTAGAAAACGGCGTCTGCATCTTAGCTGACCATAGCGCAATCTCAGGCAGCATAGCAACCGTTTCGCGCGCCATCAGGACTATGACGCACTTAGCCGGCGTCCCCCTACCCGATGCCGTCCGCATGGCATCCGAAACACCTGCCCGCATCTTAGGAATAAGCGATAGAAAAGGAACGCTCGCCAAAGGCAAAGACGCCGACATCATCATCTTCGACGACAATATTTGCATAAAAACGACTATAATAGAAGGATCTGTGGTCTATCGGACAACATAACCGTCAGTCACGCTCAATTTCACGCATTTCTTTCCATATATCGAACCTTTTTATTATCTTTGCACCGAAATTTCAAAAAAGACGGTTATGAGATACTTTAATACAGCAGGCGTTTGTTACAAAGACAAACATTACATGATAGATTCCTCCGAGCGTTTACGTGGAGTAAAGCGGTTGATAGACATGGAGCAATACTTCGTGATTCATGCACCGCGTCAGAGCGGCAAAACCACATATCTTAACGAACTGACCGACCAGATTAACGCGGAGGGCAAGTATTACGCACTTTATTGTTCTGCGGAAACAGGTCAGGAAGTTAATGATGCGGAAAAAGGTATTCCGGCTCTGGTGCGCACTTTGAAAAAGTATGTCAGCCGCAGTACTTTGCCATTGAAAGATGAATTTGCCAAAAATCCTGATTATGAAGATTTTACAAATATACTAAATATTGTGATTACCGATTATTGTGTCATGCTCGACAAGCCATTGGTCATGTTCTTCGACGAAGCCGACGCTCTGGGCGAGGACACACTGATTTCTTTTCTTCGACAGTTAAGGTCTGGCTATAACGATAGAGGCAAGATAAAGTTTGTTCACTCCCTTGCCTTAGTCGGCATGCGCAATATCAAGGACTATAAATGGAAAGTACGTCCCGAAAGCGAATCGAGACACACTTCAAGTCCGTTTAATATCGTTACTAAAGTGTTTAATATTAAGAACTTTACAATAGAACAAATCAGTGAATTATACGGTCAGCATACCGCCGATACCGGACAAATATTTGAAGAAGAGGCGATTGAGTATATTGCACAGCAAACACAGGGGCAGCCATGGCTTGTAAACGCCATTGCTAATGAAGTGATTCAGGAACTTCTCGACTGGGACTATTCAAAGCCTGTAACGAAAGCGCTTGCAGAGCAGGCTGTTCATAACATCATCCTGCGCCGCGACACACATATCGACCAGTTGATTGAGAAACTCAAAGAAACGCCGGTAAAAAATGTTGTAGAACCCCTACTGCTCGGCAAACTTATCGACGTCTTTACCGAAGACTTCAAATATACCAACGATCTTGGCATTGTAAGGGACAACAATGGCATAGTGGAATTTGCCAATCCTATTTACAACGAGGTAATGACCCGCGAGTTGAACGCCAATCTGCAATATAATCTCAATAAAAACGCACAGTTGGATATGCCTAACTTCTACAAAGACGGGCTGATAGATATGGACTGTCTTATGGCGAAGTTTCAGCAGTTCTGGCGCGAGAACAGCGGTATTTGGGAAGGTATGATCAGTTATAAAGAAGCGGCGCCGCACCTTATCCTGATGGCTTTCCTGCAACGTGTCATCAACGGCGGCGGCGACATCATACGCGAATATGCGGCAGATACCGGACGTACAGACCTGTATATAAGGTACAAAGATCACATTTACCCTATCGAACTGAAAATCCGCCGCGACACAAAATCGTTACGGAAAGGGCTTGATCAACTCTCTGAATATATGGACACACTCGGCTGCAAAGAAGGTACGCTCGTACTATTCGACCAAAGAAAGTCAATGTCGTGGAGCCAAAAAATATACCAAAAGAAATACAAACAACCAAATGGCGGTATGATAACCGTAATTGGTGCCTAAGAGGATAGACTTATTCTAAAAAACGCCAATAAGGATATCAAAAAAAAATATCAACACATAAACCGCTAATATTTAGCTATATACGATTTTTTAACAGAGTTTTATGTTGTAAAACATAAAAAATAATTTTTTGATTAAACGTTTAACTCATATATTTGTCGAAAATTTTCAAGGTATGAGTCGTGTTTCAATTAAGGACATAGCCCGTGAAGTCGGCGTTTCTGCGGCATCTGTTTCGTTGGTACTCAACGAGAAAGATGAAGGAAGTCGTATAAGCAAGGACTTAGCGAAAAAAATACGTGAAAAGGCGAAAGAAATGCACTATGAGCCTAATAATCTGGCTCGTAGCTTGCGCACCGGTTATTCCAATACAATCGGTCTGATTGTCGCCGACATTTCCAACGTTTTTTTTGCTTCATTGGCTTTTCATATCCAGGAGCAGGCCGAGAAATACGGATACAGTGTCATCATCGCCAATACCAACGAGAGCACGCTTAAGATGGAAAAGATGATTAATGTCCTGAAAAGCAAGCCCGTGGACGGATTTATTATTGTACCGACCGAACATGGCGACTCCTATATTTGTGATTTGCTAAAACGTCATACCCCCGTTGTGTTGATAGACCGTTTCTTTCCGCATATCGAAATCAGTTCGGTCATTGTGGACAATTACAACAGTTCGCGCAAAGCATGCGAATACTTAATTAACAACGGATGCCGACGTGTCGGCCTTATAGCGTACAAGTCGGAATTACAGCACACGAAAGACCGCAAACAAGGTTACATCGACGCTATGAAAACGCATGGAATTTATGACCCATCATTAGTGAAAGAGATTGATTATTCGACATTTGCAGACGATATAGCAATAACTATCGACAGTTTGATGTCGAAAGAAAACCGTGTGGACGGCATGTTTTTTGCGACCAACACATTGTCCATGGCCGGCATCAAACAGTTATTCGAAGCCGGCATACAAGTGCCGCGAGATCTTAAAGTATGCTGTTTTGACAAAAGCGAGGCCTTCGATTTTATGGACGCAAAGATACCGTACATATTGCAGCCCATTCGCGAAATGGGCAAAGCGGCGGTCGAACTCGTCATTGAGCAAATAAAACAGGACACGAATGTGGAAACAGCTAATTATAAATCAGTTGTTGAGATACCCGCTCGCTTGATTACCCCTTCGCCGGGAAATGTTTCATTTTCCCCCTCAAGTTAAACGTTTAATACAATAATATATTTACATGGAAAAAAGAATTATACCTCAAAAACTACTCTTGCCGTTTGTGCTGCTTACAACGCTGTTTTTTGCGTGGGCATTGCCTAATAACCTGACAGACACAATGTTGGCTGCGTTCAAACGGATAATGAGCATGTCGGACTCAAAAACTGCGTGGATACAAGTTGTATGTTACCTGCTCGGCTACGGCTGTTGTGCCATACCCGGGGCGCTGTTTATCAAGCGATACACTTATAAATCAGGCGTTTTGCTGGGGTTGTCGCTGTATG
>JAISUX010000009.1 GCA_031271805.1 Tannerella sp. | reverse complement strand
TTAATCATGTCTTCGCCTTTCATGTCGCCCTGTTCAACGGTAGCGGCGCCAAAGGGATAACCTCGGTATGCGCTGTTTGCCGTGGAATAACCGCTCATTGCGGCGGCATAGCAGCCTATTATCGCCAAATCACAACGTTCGGCTGTTTCAAACGCCACGTCGTAGCTGATCTGGGATTTCGGCGACAAATCAATAGCCTGTTCCGTGCAACTTAACACAGTCAAGCCGATTCCTAACAATATTATATATTTATTCATATCTTTTCTGTTTTAATGTGATTAAAATCCAATATTCAAACCTATCAGTAACGTGCGTTGCTGGGGATTACTGTTATAGTCTATACCAATGGTACCGTTGTAAATTTCGGGATCAAGACCTTTATACTTCGTGAGAGTAAGCAAGTTCTGAGCCTGTACGTAGAAACGCGCCTTCTCGACGTACAATGTTTTGCAAAGCGACGACGGGAAATTATATCCCACCGCTAAGTTTTGCAATTTCAGGAAATCGCTGTTTTCGACCCATCGTGTGGTCAGGTCGGAACTGTCGAAATTGATGAATCCTTCATAACCGTAACGTTGCTTCGGTGTCTGGCCGTCGCCCGGTTTTTCGGGGCTTTGCCAGCGTCCGAGCATTTCGACGCCGTTGTTCACAAACTTCATCGTAAGCAAATCCCTGCGCGAGATGTTGGCTATCTTACTGCCGCCCGAGAAACGGAAGAATATGTTCAAGTCAAAATCTTTGTAATTGAACGTATTATCCCATCCGCCGAACCATGTAGGCAGCGTGTTGCCGAGCAACACTTTGTCGTCGGTGTTAAGCGTAGCTGCTTTTGCACTACTAAAATCGTTGGGATTAGCGGGATCATAGACGTAATACTTCGAATCTGCGATATTGCCCTGCACTATCGTCGTACCATCCGCTTTGTAGTACATTGGGTTTCCGTTAGCCATATTGACGCCCGCATAGCGATAGCCCCAGAGCGTGTTCAGGCTTTCACCTTCCTTGATGACATAGAAACCGCTCGAAGAGATGATGTCGTCAACCAATTTCGTGACAATGCTGTGCTGAGTGGAGAAGTTCAGAGTGCTTTTCCATGTCAGGTCACGCTGCTGAATGATGTTGCCGCCGAGTTCGATTTCTATACCGTCGTTTTTGATGTCGCCGTAGTTCTGAGCGATGCTGTTGTCGGGAATACCGAGCGACGGGGGCGTCGGCATGTCGAGCACGATGTCGCTGTTGTCCTTTCTCCAGTATGCGAATACCAAATTATAGCGTCCGTTCAGGAAAGCCGCGTCAAAACCTATGTCGGTAATCTTCTGCGTTTCCCATTTCAGGTCTTTGTTTCCCGCCTGACTGTACCAGATACCTACATTGTTAGCATACATGCGGCTTGAAAAGAAGTCCTGATACATGAAGTCGCCCGACAGGCGGTCGTTACCAACTTCTCCCATACTGCCTCGCAGACGCAGGTCGCTGACTATGTCGCTTATGGAGCTTGATTTCCAGAAGTCAAAACCGGAAATACGCAGAGCGGCGGAGGCTCCGACGAAAGTACCCCAACGATTGTCGGGATGGAGCACCGAGATGCCGTCACGACGGATACTGCCGCCCAAATAAGCAATGCTGTTCCAGTTATAGTTGGCTCGGAAAATATACGAGGTAAGACCGTTGGTTGTATAACTGCCGCCGGAATTAATGGTCGAATACGTACTCGAAATCAGTTCGTCAACAAAGAACGGGTCGGAGAAGTGCTGTCCGCTTCCGCTGAACGATTTGTATTCGTAATTGTTCCATTCGGCAACCGCCGTGGCATCGACGTGATGCACGCCGAAATCCCGGTTGAAATTCAAGATATGCTGGAAGTTCCAGCGCGTACGTTGGTACGTACTTCTCGATATATAACCTTCATAGCCGTAACCGTCGCCCGATTCGGGTCTCCACGTAGTGCCGTTTAACACAACCGACACGTCGGCGCCTACAACCGTCTTGTAATTCAGCCATTTTACGGGCTTGATTTCGAGAGAGGCGTTCGGCAACAAACGATATGAATTATTGAACGCTTTGTTGTTTGTCAAAACCCACATTATGTTTGGAATAGTCAGGTCGATGGGTTTCAAATTGGAACCTTGTCCCAAAGATTTGCGGTCGGGGGCAATATTATAGCCCGTCGGGTCGTCGGCATTATAGACGGCCACGTTGGGAAGCATCTTCTGCGAAGCGTACATGGCGCCCGACAGCGAGTTGGTGCCTTGCGTATAACCGTTGTTTTCCTGATTGGATGCGTTCAGGCTAAACGATGCCGTCACGTAATCTTTCAGGAAAGTATGGTTGGCGCGGCCGTAGAAAGTATAACGATTGTAGCCGTTGGCAACGTTGATACCTTCCTGATCCGAGAAACCAACCGACAGGAAATACTGCGTTTTGGGAGTAGCTCCCGAAAGCGACAGGTTGTGGCTGTGCTGAATGCCCGTGCGGAACACGTAGTCGTACCAATTCGTGTCAGTACCGTCATAAACTGCCGGAGGCGTTGCTGTCGGTGTATTGTTGAGTTCACGCTCGTTGGCGATCTCAACAAATTGCTGCGCATTGAGCAATTTATGCAGTTTTGAGGGGCTTGAAAAACCTACCCAGCCCTCGTAATTCAGTTTGGCGTTACCCTGCTTACCCTGTTTGGTATTAATCAGCACAACGCCGTTGGCGGCGCGCGAACCGTAAATAGCCGTTGCCGCTCCGTCTTTCAGGATTTCCATAGATTCGATGTCCGAGGGGTTGATATCCGCAAGGGCGTTGTTGTAAGCCGATCCGGAAATATCGCCCGAAGTCACCGGAATGCCGTTGACGATATAGAGCGGCGCAGTCGAAGAGGAGATCGTTCCCACACCGCGGATAATGACACGGGGCGGTTTGGTCACGTCGCCGTCGGGCGAGATAATCTGCACGCCCGAAGCGCGTCCGGCCATTGATTGCAGGAAGCTGGGAGCCGCTTTGTCGGAAATCTCCGAACCCTTAACCTGCGAGATAGAACTGGTAACGTCTTTCTTGCGTTGCGTACCATAACCGATAACCACCACTTCTTCAAGGTTTTGTGTATCGGTTTTCAACAAAACGCTCAAATTCCTTCCGGCCTTGATTTCCTGCGTAAGATAACCTACGTAGGAGATCTCAAGAACGGCGTCCTGAGCGACAGTGAGGCTGAAAGCCCCGTCGGCATTGGTGATGGTACCTTGCGACGTACCTTTAACTTTGACGGCCGCGCCTATCAGAGGCTCGCCGTCTTCTTCGCCGATAACTGTTCCCGAAGCAACGACAGTCTGCTGGGCAAACATCATTTGCAGTCCGAGAACAAAGCTCAATAAAAATACAAAAGTCAATCTTTGCGTCATAAAAATTACATTTAATTAATAAATAAAAAAAAGAGATTAATTACCATACCTCAAAAATATCGCCACCCGGCCCCTGCAACGTTTGACTTTTTACTTGTTATAAAATTACGAAAGCGCAGGGACTGTTGTATATTTTTATCTTATAAGAGGTATCACCAAAACCTTCGACCAAAATAAAAATAACAGAACCTGCGCTCCTATCCGTATCAACGTATGTTTCAATTAGAACCATACAAAATACTGAAAAAGAACGCAAGCGTTCGTCATCTATCTCTCCTTGGTCTTCAGAAATTGGTGATTTCCTTATAAAGAAAAATATCTTAAAAAACGCTTACGTTTCGAATATGTATATGCTTCGCCAATGTCAAGATGCGCCTGTAAAAAAGCGGGATCTCTATCTTTTAACACCCTGACACGCCACGAAATCACGTGCAAATATACAACAAGTTTTTGAGATATTTGCAAAAAGAGTGATTTTTTTTCAAAAAAAAAAATTTTCCGGATAACCAAAAGTCTGCTTCAGCGCCAACTTTGGCTAAATGTTAATGTTTCCATAAAAAACAATTTAGTTCTGATATATATCTACATTCTCCGTCGAATCCCGTGGGGCGCCAATCGCCTTAGAGCCATAGTTATATTTCATCAGGCGGATTTTATCTATATAAATACGGTGATAATCAGATGCTTCGCCATCTATACGTATATAACCGTAAACGCATGGCACTTGCTTGACCGGTACAGTCCTCAAAACCACTTCATAATAGCCGTCCGACGTTATCTCCTTATTGACCGTAACTATGGTGTCGGCCTGAACGGCATTTATTGAGATAACAGGCTTGTACTTCGTCACGTCGCCAAGCCCCCACACCGACAGTCCAAGTACATAAGAACTGCCCGATGAATACGGCATTTTAGGTTTTACGCTGAATTTCAGGGTGTTGAACACTCGATTGGGATTGAACGTAAAAAAACGGTTGAAGATCCATACGTCGATGGAATCTTTCGCCGACACATCGCCGGACAGAGGATTAGGCTTTATTTCACCCAAGTCATCAATGCTTTTGTTCACATCCGACAAGACAAGTTTGTAGATTTGCATGTACAGATCCATATTCTGGCCGTACCACACGAGCGAAGAATCATATTCCGCCTGCGTTATACGATGCGTCCTGAAAACCGCGTCATAAACGGCTTCGCGCTCTTTGCTCGTGGGATATTTGTCATAGTTGGTTTCCACAATAGCTTCCGCCAACAGCATGTCATAAAGCAACGACCTCATTTTCTTTTCCGAAATAATATCTTTCGGAACACGGCTACATGAGGCTACAAGACAGAGCAGCGCCACAAAAGCAAAAAACCTGTTAGTCATTCTTTTCCTTTTCCTTCAAAAAACTTGCCGACAGCGACTGCCGATAGAAAATCAGCAGTACAAAAACACTTACGCAAATAGAAGAATCAGCCACGTTGAATATCGGTCTGAAAAATATAAATTCATGCCCACCCCAACCGGGCACCCATGCCGGCCAGGTAGTTTTTATCAATGGAAAATACAACATATCGACCACCTTCCCGTGCAGGAGCGTCGAATAACCTCCGCTTTCGGGCAAAAAGGCAGCAACCTGGCCGTAACTGTTATCGAACAACACCCCGTAGAACACACAGTCGATAATATTACCCAAAGCCCCGGCCATTATGAACGACAGGCAAAGGATGAAGCCGAACTTGAAATCACGCTTCACAAGTTTGTAAATAAACACTCCGAGGAAACATACAACTACTATTCTGAAGATCGTAAGTATGTATGTATCAAACAGTTCGATACCGAAAGCCATACCCGGGTTTTCGGTAAAATATATTTTGAACCACGAGAATATGTCTATGCTTTGATAGAGTTGCATGTTTGTCTTGACCAGGACTTTCACCGTCTGGTCGAACAATAACAGCAATACGACGGCTAAAACCGACGCTCGTATATGTCTTGACTGAACCTTACTTAACGCCACCTTCCTTTGCTTCTATGCTTAATGTTGCGTGGGGAACAGCGCGAAGTCGCTCCTTAGGAATGAGTTTACCCGTCTCGCGGCAAACGCCGTAAGTCTTGTTTTCGATACGCACAAGAGCGTTCTGAAGATTCTGAATGAACTTCATCTGACGCTGGGCTAAGCGGCCGGATTCTTCTTTCGACAACGTCGTCGCTCCTTCTTCAAGCACTTTGAACGTAGGCGATGTGTCCGAGACATCATTACCTTCATAATTTGTCACTCCATCACGCAATTGCTCATAGTCGCGTTTAGCCTTTTCAAGTTTTTCGAGAATTATAGCCCGAAATTCTTCCAGTTCCTCATCCGAATATCTTGTCTTTTCTGCCATCTGGTTATTATTAATTAATTAGTATCATACTTCATCATTTGAGGCTCCAAAATTACGATATATTTTTCAATTTCACCTAATTTGAGCGGTCAAATTTTCTCAATCTTTATATATAATTTATAATCATCAAAGTCGAGTTCGACGCCATCTGTCTGATTATCAACAATATCAAGTGATTGCGCAAGTACTTGGCGACTGATATAATCAATGTAGTCGCGCACGGCTTCATCGGTCTCTTTTGATGAAGAAACAGCCACACGTATCTTATCCGTAATCTCGAAACCGTTACTCTTGCGCAAGTTTTGAATACGGTTGACGAGTTCGCGGGCGATGCCTTCCTTGCGCAGGGCATCAGTGACGGTTATGTCGAGCGCAATGGTAAGGTTGCCTTCGTTAGCGACGAGCCAGCCGGGTATGTCCTCGGATATGATTTCGACGTCGTCGGTCATGACTTCGCATGCTTGCCCCTCGATGGTGAAAGTAAATTTGCCGTCACGCTCGAAGGCGATGATTTCGTCCTGTGACATTTCCTGTATTGCAGCAGCTAATAGCTTCATTATCTTGCCATAACGCGGGCCGAGCTTCTTGAAGTCGGGCTTTATCCGCTTCACAAGTATGCCGGATGCGTTATCGACAAAATCCAGTTCCTTGACATTCACCTCGCTGAGCACAAGGCTTTTAACCGCCTCAATATCAGCGCGTTGAGCATCATTAAGAACCGGTATCATTATTTTTTGCAGCGGTTGGCGTACTTTGATATTGACCTTGCGGCGAAGAGCAAGCGCCATAGATGATATATCCTGTGCGAGTTGCATCTGATTTTCAAGGGTTTTGTTGATAATCGAGGCATCGCTTTCGGGGAAGTCGGCAAGATGAACCGATTCGACTTTGTCGCGTCCTGTGACACTCACGAGGTCGGTAAACAGTTGGTCGGCGTAGAAAGGTGAAATCGGCGCCATAAGTTTGGCGACCGTTTCGAGGCAGGTATAAAGGGTCTGATAGGCAGACAGTTTATCCTGCGTCATGCCTCCGCCCCAGAAACGGCGGCGGTTGAGGCGCACGTACCAGTTGCTCAAGTGGTCGTTAACAAAATCCGAAATCATCCTCCCGGCGCGCGTAGGCTCGTAAGTATCATAAAACTCATCAACATCTTTTATCAATGAATTGAGAAGCGACAGTATCCAGCGGTCTATTTCCGGACGCTCGGCGAACGGCACATCCGGCTCTGCGTATTTGAAACCATCGACATTGGCATAGAGTGCAAAGAACGAATAGGTGTTGTAGAGCGTGCCGAAGAATTTACGGCGCACTTCGTCGATACCGTCAACATCAAACTTGATGTTATCCCACGGCGAAGCGTTGGTAATCATGTACCAACGCAAGGGGTCGGAGCCGTATTTCTCGATTGTCGCAAAAGGGTCAACGGCGTTGCCGAGGCGCTTCGACATCTTGTTGCCGTTCTTGTCGAGCACGAGGCCGTTGGAAACGACGTTTTTGAACGCCACGCTGTCGAAAATCATGCTTCCGAGAGCGTGCAGGGTGAAAAACCACCCGCGCGTCTGATCGACACCCTCGGCAATGAAGTCGGCGGGGAAGACTTTTTTGTCGTCGAAAGCCTCCTTGTTTTCAAAAGGATAATGAATCTGGGCGTATGGCATTGCGCCCGAATCAAACCAGACGTCGATGAGGTCGGCCTCACGTTTCATCGGCTTGCCGGTGTCGGAAACAAGTATTATCTCGTCCACAAACGGACGGTGAAGGTCTATCTTATCATAATTTTCAGCCGTATATTCACCCGGCTTAAAACCGTTTTCCTTATAAGGATTAGCTGTCATAACTCCTGCTGCAACGGCTTTTTCCATCTCTTCGTACAATTCGGCCACCGAGCCGATGCACTTTTCTTCCGTGCCATCGTCGTTGCGCCATACCGGGAACGGCGTTCCCCAATAGCGGCTGCGGCTCAGGTTCCAGTCCTGCAAGTTTTCAAGCCATTTGCCGAAGCGACCAGCGCCGGTGCTCTGCGGCTTCCAGTTGATCGTGTTATTGAGTTCTATCATACGCTCGCGACATGCGGTTGTCTTGATAAACCAACTGTCGAGGGGATAATAGAGTATAGGCTTGTCGGTGCGCCAGCAATGCGGATAGTTATGTATATGTTTCTCGATTTTGAAAGCCCGTCCCTGCTGCTTGAGCATCACGCAAAGATCGACATCGAGCGTCTCGTCGTTGCCTTCGAGAGCCGGATCATACTCGTTTTTCACGAAACGGCCGGAGTATGGCTCGTACAGTTCGACGTTGACATTATTATTAATGTAGTCGGCATCAAGCTCTTCGAGGCGATAGAAGCGCCCTTTAAGATCGACAGCCGGACGCGGGTTGCCGGCCTTATCCGTAAGCAACACTGCCGGCACATTGAAAATCTTGCCCACGCGCGCGTCATCGGCGCCGAAGGTCGGGGCGATGTGGACTATGCCTGTCCCGTCCTCAGTCGTAACGTAATCGGCCGAGATAACGCGGAAAGCGCCTTCGCCGGGATTGAACCAGGGTATAAGCTGCTCATATTCGGCGCCTACGAGGTCGGAGCCCTGAAATTCGGCTACTACCTTCCATGGAATTTCCTTGTCACCGGGAGAGTAGTCCGCAAGCGGTTTGTCGGCAACCTTGACGTTGAAATGCGCCGGTATAAGGTCTTTTGCTAAGACAACGGTCAACGGCTCGCCGGTATAAGGATTATAGGTCTGTACTGCCGCATATTTTATGTTGGGGCCTACGCAAAGAGCTGTGTTAGAGGGCAGTGTCCAGGGCGTCGTCGTCCAGGCTATGAAACAGGCCGTCCCCCACTCTTTTAGAATCGGTGCGGGGTTCTTTATCCGGAACAGCGCCGTCACGGTCGTATCCTTGACGTCGCGGTAGCATCCGGGTTGATTGAGTTCGTGAGTGCTCAAGCCCGTTCCCGCCGCCGGCGAATAGGGCTGAATAGTATATCCTTTGTATAGCAATCCATTGTCATACAGCCGTTTAAGCAGATACCAGAGGGTTTCGATATAGCGATTGTCATAAGTGATGTAAGGGTGTTCCATATCGACCCAATAGCCCATACGGTTGGTCAGGTCTTCCCATTCGGCGGTGAACATCATAACGTCTTTTCGGCACTCGCTGTTGTATTCTTCGACGCTTATTTTCTTGCCTATATCATCTTTCGTGATGCCGAGTTTCTTCTCGACGCCAAGTTCGACGGGCAAGCCGTGCGTGTCCCATCCAGCCTTGCGCTCTACGCGAAAGCCCTTCATAGTCTTGTAGCGGCAGAAAATATCCTTAATCGAACGAGCAATAACATGATGAATACCGGGCATGCCGTTGGCCGACGGCGGACCCTCGTAAAAAATGAACGACGGCGCACCTTCACGGATGTCCACACTCTTGTGAAAGACATCTTTTTCGGTCCATTCCGTCAGAATTTTTTTGTTAATTTCGGATAAGTTAAATCCGTCATACTCAGCAAATTGACTACTCATCTTCTTTGAAAACTTATTAAAAATACGGTGCAAAGATAGTGATATTTCGGGAAAAAATACTACATTTGCAATCATTTCTTACGGTAAGATGCAAAAATCCTACATTTGGGAACATAGCGGATGGCCTTATCTGACTTGGGATAACAAAGAATTATCGCCGCTTTTGGGTGATGTCCGCAACCGACAGGGGCAATTGATAGGCAAAACCAGCCTCATCAGCCCCGATATACGACGTCAGGCCATGCACGATGTCGCCGTAAGCGATGTTATGGCCTCAGCCCGTCTCGAAGGCGCCGACCTCGACGAAGCTCTTGTGCAAGCCGAAATCGGACGTATCATCGCTAAGAAGCGCTTCGCTATCTTGCCAACCGATGACCCTTCAATCGGCGGCGCACAGGTTTTCGTCGATGCCATAAATAATTTCAAAGCCGACATAAGCGAAATGCGCCTTATCTCATGGCACAACTCGCTGGCCATCAATAAAATAGATAGCGACTCCATTCTGCCGTCCGAAAATATTCTGCTTTCCTCTACACCTGTGAAACATGTCGAAAGGAAGATGGAATATCAGAAAATCCCCCTTCCGCCGGACGTTCCGAAACAGATGCTCAATTTTATTCAATGGCTTAATACTAAGCATCATACCGATCCGGTAATCAAGGCCGGCGTAGCTTACTTGTGGTTCCTGATAATTCGCCCTTTTGAAACCGATAACGGCCGCATAGCGCGTACCATAGCCGACGTTTTCCTGTCACGCGCCGACAACCTCCCCGAACGCTACTACGACCTCGCCGCACAGATCGACCGCGACCGCGACCAATACTACAATATCATACAATACACCCAAACCGGAGGCCTCGATGTTACCGAATGGTTACGATGGTTTATGTACGCCATACTCGCCGCTCTCAACCACGCCGAAGACGACCTCATCCGCATAATCAACAAATCACGCTTTTACGACCAACACCGACTGACAAGCCTTAACGACCGCCAAATACGCATGATAAACCTGCTTTGGGATAACAGAGACCTCTACCTCACAACGACTTCTTGGGCGAACCGAAACAATTGTTCTTCCGACACGGCGCTCCGTGATATTCAAGACCTTATAGCCAAATCTATCCTGATAAAATCCCGCCTCGGAGGCCGTAGCACAAGCTATTGCCTCAATAATAAAGAGAAGTTCTCACCGCTGATTAAATAAAAGACACTCCTGTAAAAAGAGTTAAAAAAACATAAATATTTTACCGGTTATTTGCCGATTAAAAATATTATCACTTTCTTTGTAGATTAATAATGAATAAAAATATCGTATGGTTCGGGAGTACGTGGAGTATAAAATACGTTTATTTTTATCCGGGGATAGGTTTAGATTATGCAAAGAAGATTTATCAAATTGTAGGAAAAATGATCTGAATAAGGATAAAAATGGGAATAATCGTTTTGTAAACAGAAAACGAGGAGTTATTTTTTTGCGCATAGCGGCGGTAACGTTTTTGGTGATGTTGCGAGTGGCAACAGCAATGGCGCAGGATACCGATTTTTGGTTTGTAGCGCCACATCCTTCCGCATCGACAAACGCTTGGAACTATCCGACCTTTTTCATGCTTACCAATGCCTCTGATTATCCTACTGATATAACAATAACAATCAGAAACGGCGGTAGCCCGATTGTCATTAACCAAACCATTCCTGTTGGAGGGTACTACAAACACGATTTCCTTACGGCGGCAGCCACTGCGCAAGTGGAAAATCCTCGCGGCTCGGCAGGTTCGGTGACCGACTTTGGCGTTCATATCACTTCTACGCATAAAATCAATGCCTATTACATGATAAACGTGTCGAACACTCGTGACATTTTTACGTTGAAAGGGCAGCCCGCTTTGGGCACAGAGTTCTTTGTACCGATGCAGTCCGATAATTATTTCCCTAATGGAGGGGCGGCTTATCCCGGAGCCTGTGACCAGATTGACATTGTTGCCTCGGAGGATAACACTCTGGTAACCATTGTACCTACTGCTGCGGTGAAAATAGGAGGTTCGAGTTCAGCGGCAGGGGTAGCCTTAAACTATACATTAGACAAGGGTAAAACATTGAAGATAATGGAAAACGCCACTAACGGCATAGGTCCATCTCTTCCAGGAACGCATATCACATCAGACAAACCGGTCGCCGTTACGGTGATTGAAGACCTTGTTAACGGCGACACCTCGGGTGATCAGATAGCGCCGGTATCCAGTCTTGGCACCACATATCTTGTTGCTAAAGGTTATCAGACCAATTACAATCACGAGCGAGTATATATCGTTGCAACAAAAAATGGTACAAACCTTGCAATCGACGGCACAACAGTAGCATCATCCATGTCGGCCGGTCAAACTTATGTCTATTCGGGTTTTAATGCCGGGGCGCTGACTGCGATACTCGTTCATGCCAACGAGCCTGTTTACTGCTATCAGCGTACAGGCTTGAATGAGCAAGGCGCGGCGCTGCTGCCTTCTATCTTTTCCATCAATCAGCACAGGATAACATTCTTTGAAATAAGTTCCTACAATGAGAAAGCCTTCGTTGTGTTCCGTTCCGGCGCCGAAAATAGTTTCACTATAAACTACAACGGCGTTACATCGGCGCTTAACGTAGGTACGCCTATCACCGTTTCATCGCTGACAGGCTGGTCGGTCGCCCGTTTCGACCTCCCTACCGCAGCACGTGACAAGGTCGTTACAATAGCTAATCCTAACAGTGTATTTTCACTCGGGTATATCGCGGCTAATCCAGCAGGTCAGGCTTCGTGGCCTCAGATGACTTCCTACGGCAACTTCTCTACTTTCGGCAACAAACTACAGTTTACCGACGACACTGTCTATTTCTGTCCTGGTTCTTACTATGCGCTTGACGGTGGTTATGCCCTTTCGTACGACTGGGAGCGTCCCGACGGCTCGCATACTACAGGCACTGATACTATTCACGCTTCACAGCATGGGTTGTATAGATTAACAGTCGATTATGACCCGGAACTCTCGTCTGACAGCATCTGGGTATTTTCGAGTTATGACTTCAAGGCGATTGCCTCGTCGGTTAAGTATCATCACTACTCCGACGGCGATAGCATGATTGTTACTTTCGACGTCACCAATCTTGGCTACGAACACCCCGATTCACTAATTTATAGCATTTATAAGGGCAATGTGACGGCTGCAAACCGGCTCGCAGCCGATAGTCTCAAAAGAGTATTTTATAAAGACGATACCGTAACACTTCGTATCAAAATAACCGACTATTCACTAAAAAGCCCTGATATATTAACAGTTAGCATAAATGATCGCGGCGGCGGAGCTTTCGTAAACCCCGAATGTGACGTTACTAATAACCAGTTCTCGTTTCGCCCGCTGATAACCAACAATGACTACTATATTGTCTTTAACAATACCTCACAAACTCAGACAATTAAGATAAACGATACAATTCCGGCGCCTGCCTCAACCACAGCCACTATCACTGTTCCGCCTTTGCATGGCACGGCGACGCTGCTGCCCGACGGCACTGTACGCTACACTCCGGCAAGCGGCTATGTCGGCGCCGATATTTACACCTACGCCCTGACCGACCCCGTTTCCGGCATGACAGATACAGCTCGTGTCCGCATCGTCATTTATGAATACCCTGATAACGTGAACGATACGGCAGACTGCCATATAGCTCCGCCTACAACGTCGATTGCCATTGAAGAGATTACGGGCGTGAACACTACGGCAGTTATTACTTATAATCAGCCGGTTGTAGGCGATGTTGACGGCGATGGGATAACGGAAATTGTAGTTCCTAACAACGCCAACTCAGGATTGCTTATCTTTAAGGGGAACAATCTTTCCGCAGCGCCTAAGGCTATCACATCAACGGCTACCACCGGTCATGCACATGCTTTAGGTCTGGTACGTACAAAGTTTGACGCCACAAAGGATACCACTTTTATTATTGCACATGTGAGCGACGGCAAGTTTCGCGCTTTCAGTCCCTTTGGCACGGCTGCTCACTGGACTTGTGCAGCAGCCATAAATGCAGCCGGTTATTACGGCGAATATTTCTACTTTGTCGACTTCAACGGCGACGGATATGTTGAAATTGTTTCAGGCACGCAAATAATAGACGCTGCAACCGGCATCGTCATTTTCAATGCAGCTACCCCCACCTCCGGCTATTCATATTTCTATGCCGTAACCGGGCACATGACAGCGGTTGCGGATGTGTTGAACATCGGACGTCCGCAGTTGATTGCCGGTAACACCGTTTATGATGTCAACATCACCAACCGCGTCGGTACAGCAGGAAACACTTTGACGCCGCTGCGGACGCTGCCAGCTTTCACTATGGACGACGGAACGGCGGCGCCGGTTGACGGTTTCACCTCTGTCGCCGATTTCAACCTCGACGGGCTGCCCGATGTGCTTGTGCGTTATCACACTGCATGGGCTACAACAGGCAAGACACAGTTATACATCTGGACGCCTGCTTTAGGCGCGAATGGCAAAGTTATGGCTACCAAAACAATAACAGGCAAAGCGAAAGCAAACGTTCCGACAATTGCTGATATTGACGGTGATAAATATCCCGAAATAATTATCTCCGCCGGCGTTAATGCCGCTTATACACAAACAACGAGCGATTCGATTTACGCTTTCAAATATATACCCGGCAATACTGTTTTACAGCGTAAATGGGCTTTATATACCGCCAATGAGAAAAGCGCTTCTGCCGGTATATCGGCTTTCGACTTCAATCAGGACGGAATAGCCGAACTTGTCTATCACGACGACGCTCAACTGCGTATCATCAACGGAAGCGGCTCTGCGCCGGTCGCACTTACAACAACAACCCTCGGCGCACAGTCATATTTCAAATATCCTTTGATAGCCGATATCGACAACGACGGTCATGCGGAAATAATCACTAACGGTGCAACAGCAGCAGCCACTCAAGCCGGAACTCTGCGTATCTTCCGCGGTCCTCGCACCTCGCCTTGGGCGCCTGCCCGCCACGTCTGGAACCAGTACGCATACAACCCCGTTGTTGTAAACGACGACCTGACCATTCCGGCGCTTCCTACCTCG
>JAISUX010000065.1 GCA_031271805.1 Tannerella sp. | reverse complement strand
ATCAGATATGCCCAGTAGATGGCATTGAGATTTGACGGGGAAATTGCGGATGATTTCGAGAAGTCGAGGTCGAAATTCGCATTAAGCCAGTCCGTAATTTTGTAGTCGTTGTTGATACGTCCCGTAAAACGCTCGTATGACTTATGTTCGTAGTAACCGTCGCCTTTCTGATAGTTAATGGTGGATTTGGTGCGCAGTTTTTCCGTGCCTCCCGAAACGCTAAGCGTATGCTGCTCGTGTGCGGACGTTTCCTTGAGCATCAGGTCAACCCAGTTGGTATTGGGATAATGCCACGGGTCGGTAGCATTCTTGCTCAGCCACGAATTGATTGTCTCCTGCGAGTATTGCGAATACGGGTCGGCGGCGCCATCGTTCCACTTTATTTCGTTTTGTACGTTCATCCAATCTATTACGTCGCCGTTCTTGGGTTTCGTCGTAGGCCTGTCAATGCCGTATTCATAGTTGTAATCGAAAGAGAACTGGCGATCTTTGGCGCGTTTGGTCGTTATCAGGATAACGCCTGCCGCCGCACGCGAACCGTAAATCGAAGCCGAAGCTGCGTCTTTCAACACGGTCATGGTTTCGACGTCGGCCGTAGCCACGTCGTTGAGCGCCGAGGGGACACCGTCAACAATCACCAAAGGGTCGTTGTTGGAAAGCGTGGTTATACCGCGTATGCGCACCGTTGCCGAAGCGCCAGGAGCGCCGTTGTCGCGGGTAACCTGCACGCCCGCCATCTGACCTTGCAATGCCGTTGACAGTTGTTGCGTCGAACGCTTGAGCAAGTTCTCGCCCTGTACGCTTGCTACCGAGCCGGTGAGGTCTTTCTTCTTCATCGTACCGTATCCGATTACCACAACTTCCTCAAGTGCCTGAGTATCTTCTAATAACGTGATAATCAGTGGTTTAGCCCCCCCCCCTGATCCCGAAGGCACGCTGATTTCCTGCGTGATATAACCAATGAAGGAAACCTGCAGTACGGCGTTTTCGGAGACGCTCAGGGTGAATTTGCCGTCGGCGTCGGTCACGGTGCCGTTGCTTGCCGAACCTTTCTCAAGAATAGTAGCTCCGATAAGCGGCTCGCCTTGTTCGTCGATAACAGAGCCTGTTATCAAATGCTTGGCTTGCTGAAGGTCGGGGCGTTTGAGCAGCATGACGTTCTTACCTTCAATGACATACAGAATTTCAGTGTTGCTGAATAACTTCTGCAGTATGCCATCAATCTGGACGTCTTTAACATCAATTGATGTCTCACGTTTTAGATTTACCTCCTCGGAATTATAGACAAACAGATAATCTGTCTGGCTCTCTATTTCCATAAGAACGTTAATCAAGGTTGTTCCTTTGACCGAAATGGTAATTTTCGCTAACGAATTGTCTTCGGTCGCAGAAACTCCTGTCGCAATCACACAAAGCAATAATATTACCGCTTTGATTTTTCTAAGTGAATTAAAAAATCTCATACAAAACATGGTTTAAATTAATATTAATAAATTGTAATTCTGTTTGTCTCGTTATCCTTTTCGTAATTGAAATGGGCGTGAATTTTCAATACTCTCAGCACTTGCTCTACGCCGTCGTTCGTCCAGAACTTGCCGGTGTAGGGAATGTCGAGTATTTTGCGATTATTGACCGTAATCTTCGTGTCGAAATAGAGTTCCAGTTTTTGAATGATGACACCCATTGTTTCGTTCTGGAACTTGAGTATGCCTTCTTTCCACAAGTAGTGATCGAGGTCACGGATATTACCACGTATCAGCGCTGTGTCGGTGGAATAGATTCTTTGCCCCGGTTCGAGCGTGACATTTAATTTGTTTTTATGCGACGCGACGCTCACCGAGCCTTCAATAAGGGCGGCCTCGAAACATTTGTAGCAGCTATAAGCGGCGACGTTAAACTCCGTTCCTGTGGCATTTATGTCGTATTGCAGCGTTTTGACCGTGAATGTGGAGCCGTCGGTGTGCTTGACCTTGAAGTAGGCTTCGCCGTCGAGGATTACTTCACGGTTGTCCTTGTTGAAATCGGTAGGGTAGGTTAGGGTCGTCTTCGAGTTCAGCCATACGTTTGTGCCGTCGGGGAGGGTCAGGTTGGCGCGTTGCCCTGCAGGGACGAAGAAAGTATTGAACGCTTCCGCAGCTTTTTCCGGTTCGGGCTTGCGGAAGATGTTGGTCGTTATCACGAATGTCAACGCTATTATTGCGGCGATTTTCGCGATTTCCGTGAACAGGCGTTTGGATGCGGCGGGGCGCTGAGTCTGCTGATACTCCGTCTCATGCATCAAGGCATAATCGTATGTGCGACGAAGGGCGAGGAAGCGGCGGCGGTTTGCTTCGCTGCTTTCTATCCATGCGGCCACAGCTTCCTTTTCGGGTTGCGAGGCGTTGCCTTCAATGTATTTTGTCAATCTCCGATCATCCATGATTTTTTTTGCTTTCATTATATATAACGATTGAGGAAGGCGAGAGCCTAGTCGAAAATGCGTTTTTAACAGAAAAAAAATATTATGCAAGGTAAGGGAATGTAGTCTTTTAGACTGATTTGCAGCGCATTAATGGCTTTGGCAATGTGATATTCGACGCCTTTTTTTGTCATGCCGATCACGTTGGCTATTTCTATCCGCGTCAAGTTTTCGCTACGGCTCATAAGATATATTCTTCTCGTTTGCTCCGGCATAGCGTTGACTGTTTTTTCGTAAATACGCCGGATTTCTTCGGAATATGCCATTTCCGGGTCACATGCTTCGAGGGTTGAGATGCGCATCGACAGCTCGCGCATGCCCATTTCGTTCAGTTCCTCCATCGCCCGCTGCCGGATTTCTTCGTGGCGCAGGCTGTCGAGCGACTTGTTTTTCAGGATGGTGAAAAGGAGTTGCAACGGCTTTTCTATCGTCTTTTCACGCGACATCTCCCAAATTTTTATCAATGCTTCGGCAGCAATATCTTCGGCCTCCATGTCGTCATGAACGTATGATTTGGCGAACAGATAACTGCGTTGAAAGTTGCGGTTGTAGAAGTCATTGAAATTGTCGAGCTTGAGTTCATTCATATATACAATAAATTAATGTGTTTCGGATATTACGGTACCTTTTCCGTCGGTTATCGTTGATGCTCTGGTAATTATAACGCGCTTTACACCCGCTTCGATGGCGGCTAAGGCATTGTCGATTTTCGGTATCATGCCACCCGTGATGACGCCTTCGCGTTTGTATTTTTCGTATTTTTCACGGTCGAGGTTTGGAATGACGCTGTTGTCGTCGGTTTCATCGAGCAATACACCGGGTTTCTCGAAGCAATAGATAAGGGTGATTTTGTAGCGTGAGGCGAGGGCTTTGGCTGTCTCGGCGGCAATAGTGTCGGCATTGGTATTGAGAAGAGAGCCGTGTCGGTCGTGGGTCAACGGCGACAGCACCGGTACGATGCCGTTGCTAAGAAGCAGGTCGAGGGCATCGCTGTTGACTTCCTCGACGTCGCCCGCGAAGCCGTAGTCAATATCGACGACCGGACGCTTGGAGGCGCGAATGACGTTCATGTCGGCGCCCGTAAGCCCTATGGCGTTGATGCCTAAGGCCTGCAAGTGTGAGACGATATTTTTGTTTACTAACCCGGCGTAAACCATAGTAACGATGCGCAAAGTCTCTGCATCCGTGATCCGTCGGCCGTCAACCATTCGGCTCTCGACGCCAAGCTGCTCGGCTAATTTTGTGGCCAACCGTCCGCCGCCATGAACGAGAATTTTTGCGCCTTCGATATGTGAAAAATCGACAAGCAAACTGTCGAGCGTACCTTCATCCTCGACAATTTTACCTCCTACTTTTACCAATGTCAGTTTTTCAATCATAAAGTTTATATTTTTTCGCAAAAGTAGCTAAGATTTTTGAATAAACAAACTGTTTTGGCAGAAAAAAATATTATTTTGCGTTCGCGCCATAAAAATATATCGCTCCGTAACTCCATGTTTGCTTTGTAATTCCGGGGAAATTCGGCCTGTCCATCGTCAGCAATACGTAGCGGTAAGGATAGCCTTCGGGCAGCTCGACAACCTGCGCCCATACACGTCCTGCCGGTTTAGGCCAGTGCGGCTGGAGGTCAAGATTCAGGAAACCAAGGAATTGCAGGTCGGGATAACTGTGTATTCGCAGATTTTCGTTCGCTCCGCCCATAAGACAATAATATTTGTCGCCGATTTTTTGAATTACCGTGCCGGTCGAATTGCGCCCTATGGCGGGCGTTATCTCCTTAAAAACGCCGTCCCAGGTGTCGGACTCGAACACTCGCGCTTCTATCTGATTGGTAATGAACGAACTTGTCAGCAGTCGCCATTTTCCGGCCTCGCTGTCGTAAAAGATACACGGGTCTTCATGGTGTCCCGTCAAGCGTTCGTTGGTTATAAGCGAGGCTTTCATGATGGAAAAACCGCGTCGCGGGTCTTTTGAACTGTGGGCTGTAAAGAGGTGACTTTCGGAGCCTCCCTCGTGGTTTTTGCTGCCGCCGAAATCACATGAATAGGCCCGCCATTCCTTGACATTGCGGTCGTAAAACAGGTGTATGGCGACGGAATTTCGCAACAAGCCGTCGCCGAAATCAAACGCGATCATACCCTCAAAACGCACGTCGAACACCGACGGGTCAAGGCTCAATACGCCCTGCGAAGGGTGCGGCAAACCTATGCCCCGCATCGAGAAAGTGAACCACAATCGCCCGTTTTCCATATACGGCGTCAGGTCTTCGTATGAGACGGCGCGGATGTCCGCCTGCCCGATGCCCGCAGAAAGATATGACCGGGCGCCGGAGATCCGAACGGACTGGCCGGCGTTTTTGTTGTTAACATTGACCACAACATTAAAAGAACAATGTCTATTTACTTCTACATCCCTGAAATCCAGTACATTGCCGAAATGAAAACTCTCTTTGACCATCTCATCAAGGTGGTCGTGATAGGTTGTAACGCCGTTCTTCTCCGTAAAAACGCCAAGAGTACGCCCGTATAATTGCACTCTCAACTTAAACGGACATTCCGGAAGTGCGGCGGCAAATTGCTGTTCCTTAATGATTTGTGCGTTTTGCCATATTCGCAGCCATATCCCTTTCTTCTGTCCGTTGCAGGCAAGCACCTGGACACGGTCGCGCAAACCGTATCGAGCAAGGTCAATTCCTACTTCCGACGAATCGCTAATTGATTCTATATCAACATCGTATGTCGCATAAGGATTGACATTCCCCACGTAAAAACAGGCTTCCTGCTTGTCGGCACGGCTTGATTTGCCGACCTCGCCTTTGCCTGCCGTGCTTGCCGCGTTTGAGGCGGCATCAAAAACTAATTGCCCGTTTTTTAGTTTCGGCACAAAAGTTGTATCGCTAACAGGATTATTATCAGCAGAAACGGCAAAGGCGGGGTGCATTGAAGTAAAAGCCACTATCTCCGACGGCACGAACTCCGACAGCTTGATATTTTGGGAGAAGATAAACCTGCGCACTGCAAGTCGCTGAAATTCAAGCTCTAAAAGATTGGCGGTTTCTTCACCTCGCTGTGCATTGATCTCGTTATTAATAAAACCAGACAAGATCAAAGCCATTATTAAAATTACCCAAATTCTATTCATGAAAAACATATTTATCCGGTGCAAAGATAAGAAAAATAATTGACCCGCTAAAATTATAGATTAAGGGAGTTTTGAAAATATTTATTGCCTTTTTCTGATATAGTGCTGAATTTTTTATTTATCTTTGTTCCAAATTTTCATCAGATCATAAACTAACCTGATGAAAAAACATGATTTATAACGATTAATATATAACAATAAATGAAAGGTTTTACAAAATGCGAAAACGGGCATTATTACAAGGAAGAACTTGCTTCCTGCCCTTATTGTCGCGGCGGACAGTGTCCGACGGAAGCGTTGAATCCGAAAGGCGAGACGCAACTCTAAACGGCAAAAAAAATCAGGACAAAGTTACTACAATTACAAATAAATGTAGTAACTTTGTTCCCCAAATTATTAAGAAAAAAATTATGAGTGTGGATATTAAGACATTGTTTAAACAGAACAAAAACGGGTATTTGACGAAACGACAGATACCCGACAAATCGTCGTATAACAAACTGCTGAAAATAAAAATTATTTGCGCCGACCTGACCGTAACCTTGTGAAACTAACAGGATACGCGAAAAAAATGAGAATTTACAATTTGTCGAGAACTTATTTGGAGGTGTGCACATAATGCTTGGATTAACGAACATAACCAATTTTTTTGCGATTTATTTTTATTTCGGCATCGTTTTTTGAAAAAATCATCGAAGTGGACTGAAGTTCGCAATGTTTATTTGCAATGCGTCTCTTATCGCAAGTAATTATCTCCAAAATAAACCGCAAAATAACACTGTATCAATGTTTTATTCTGCGACAGCAGTAAAAAACTCGCAGGCAGGCAGTACT
>JAISUX010000038.1 GCA_031271805.1 Tannerella sp. | reverse complement strand
ATTATGTCACAACCGACCTCGACGCCGGGCCTATAATCGAGCAGGACATCGTCAGGGTAACGCATAAAGACACTATCCCAGCCCTCATCACCAAAGGCAAAGACCTTGAGAAAATCGTGTTGTCGCGCGCCGTGCATAAGCATATCGAGCGAAAGATACTTGCCTACAAGAACAAGACTGTTATCTTCGAATAGATAGCTCTAAGATAGCATTGCCAAGGCTTCTTTGATGCGTTTGATAGCCTCGACGATATTCTCGTCCGAGGTGGCATACGACATCCTTATACAGCCAGGCGCCCCGAAAGCCACGCCTCCGACGGTAGCTACATGCCCTACTTCGAGCAAATACATAGCCAGATCGGCAGAATTTTTGATATGATGTTCGCCGAACGACAGCCCGAAGTAACGGCTCACATCAGGGAAGACATAGAACGCGCCTTGCGGGACATTAAGTTTTATTCCCGGTATGTCGCGGCAGAGTTTCACAATAATGTCACGCCGTCTCAAGAATGCCTTTCTCATCGTTTCCACGCATACCTGGTCGCCGGAGAACGCCGCAACCGACGCCTTTTGTGCAATCGAGCACGGCCCCGACGTATATTGCCCCTGCAACTTGCTGCATGCCTTGGCGATCCATACCGGCGCGGCAATAAAGCCAATCCTCCATCCTGTCATAGCATAAGCCTTGGAGACGCCGTTGACGACAACTACGCGGTCTTTGATGGCGTCGAACTGCGCCGGACTGACATGCTCGCCTACATAATTAATATGTTCATAAATCTCGTCGGAGATAATAATGACATCCGGATGGCGCAATAAGACCTCAACCAGCCCCTTCAACTCATCATAGCTATAAACGCTCCCCGTAGGATTTGACGGCGAGCACAAGATAAGAGCCTTTGTGCGGTCAGTGATAGCCGCTTCGAGTTGTTCGGGCGAAATCTTGAAATTATTATCAATGCCGGCGGTGACAATAACATTCGTCCCTTCGGCTAACTTCACCATTTCGACATAACTTACCCAGTAGGGCGCCGGGACAATCACTTCGTCGCCTTTCCCGATGATACACATCAGCGTGTTGCATACCGACTGCTTCGCTCCTGCGGAGACAACGATCTGCTCCGGCGAATACTTCAGCCCGTTATCCCGTTCCAGCTTCTCTACTATGGCTTTAC
This sequence comes from Tannerella sp., assembly GCA_031271805.1. Taxonomy (GTDB): domain Bacteria; phylum Bacteroidota; class Bacteroidia; order Bacteroidales; family Tannerellaceae; genus Tannerella. Next base: position 7,428 of record JAISUX010000038.1, on the reverse strand, counting down.
GTAGGTCGGCATAACCCGAAACGGGCGAATAAAACGAGAAATTGTCGTCAATAGCTTTTTTCGCCGCTTCTTTAATATGTTCGGGCGTGTAGAAGTCGGGTTCGCCGACGCTAAGATTAATAACGTCTATACCCTGCGCCTTCAATTCATTGCTTTTTTGCGACATAGCCAATGTCTCCGAAGGCGACAGAGAGGCTAATCTTTCAGATACTTTTTCCATATAATTAAAGTTAAAAATGTAATACATGTCCCATGCGTTCTTTTTTAGTCCGCATGTAAAATTCATTATACCGGTTGGGTGCAACCTCAAGAGGGATATTCTCAACTACCTCCAGCCCGTAGGCCTCAAGTCCGACCCTTTTAACCGGATTATTAGTCATAAGTTTCATCTGATGAACACCCAGGCGGCGAAGAATCTGCGCCCCTACGCCATAATCGCGTTCATCGGCTTTATGGTAAATATACAAGTTGGCATCGACCGTATCCAACCCTTCTTCCTGCAGCTTGTAAGCCCTGATTTTATCCATAAGACCTATCCCGCGTCCCTCCTGGTTGAGGTAGAGCAGTACGCCGCGTCCTTCCTTTTCGATCAGCCTCAATGCCAGATGCAACTGCTCTCCGCAATCGCATCTCAGCGAGCCGAATATATCTCCCGTCATACACGACGAGTGAACCCTGACAAGTATCGGCTCGTCGGCGGATAACTCGCCCTTGATAATAGCAACATGCTCAACACCTGTGCTTTTCTGCCTGAACGGGATAAGACGGAAATCGCCGTATTTGGAGGGCATTTTGACCTCGACGCCCATTTCCACTAAGGATTCGGTCAGGAGGCGGTAAGCGATAAGGTCACGTATAGAAATGATTTTGATGTCAAACTTGCGCGACAACTCATATAATTGTGGCAGTCGCGCCATTGTACCGTCGGGATTCAGAATCTCAATCAACGCCCCTGCCGGATAAAGCCCGGCCAATCGAGCCATATCTACCGTCGCCTCCGTATGTCCGGCGCGTCGCAACACTCCGCGCGAGCGTGCACGCAAAGGATTGACATGCCCCGGCCGGCCCAAGTCGGAAGCTTTGGTCGCAGGATTGGCCAGCGCAAGTATAGTCTGTGCACGGTCATACATCGAAACGCCCGTAGTGCATCCCCCGCCGAGCTTGTCAACAGTTACGGTAAACGGCGTCTCAAGCGGCGATGTGTTCATCACGACCTGCATGTTAAGATCCAACTCTTCGCATCGCTCTTCCGTAATAGGTGCGCACAGGACGCCACGCCCGTTAGTCAGCATGAAATTGACCTTTTCGGGCGTAACCTTCTCGGCGGCAATGATGAAATCGCCTTCATTCTCGCGATCTTCATCGTCAACAACTATCAGAAACTTCCCTTCCCGGAAGTCTTCAATAGCCTCATCTATCGTGTTTAATTTAATATCTTGCATATATAGTTATTTTGGAAATAAATTTATCATCTCGTCACAAATATTGGCCGTAGTCCTAATATCCTGTCTCAATAGTTTTCGCCTGTAAATAGCTGTTAGATAGATTAATCCGCCAATGGGGAAGATCACCGCCAGAACCATTCCGGCTTTCCGGCTTATCGGAAGATCCATCAACCTGTAACCGTTAATTATCGGGAAATCCATCAACTTATTCAGCACAAGATTACTGTCGGAATTGCAGAGCACGCTTACGATTTCTTCCAAAGAAAGCGAGATATGTTCCGCCTCACTGTCCAATCCGCCATGTTTCCAGAAACGGAAATAGTTCAGCCACCTCCTGTTATTGGCAAAATACTCCCGGCAGTCGGCCTTAAGCGCCTCCAGATGCATCAAAACATCCTTGTAATCAGGAGATTCCATTATAAGGCTCTTTTTCTCTATTTTCCGTATTTCGCGCTTGCCTATTAAGCGTTTGAAGGTGTCGAGATAGGTCTCGGCATTGAGGATAACAGAGTCATTAACAGCCTTATACGTCAAAAATATTCCGAGAGGCAGCAGCACTCCCGAACTCAGCCACATGCCTTCCCAGGGTTCCCATATCGCATCACGCGCCATTTTGTAGCCGATATTATCAATGATATAATATACCACAAAAAGAAAGACGGAAATCACCGCCGGTGCACCCAGGCCGCCCTTCCGGATAATAGCCCCCAGAGGCGCACCGATAAAGAAAAACACAAGGCAGGCAAACGAAAGCGTATATTTCCTGTGCATCTCCGTATAATGCCACCTCAATTCTTTATCCTCATACTTAAGCAATTGGGCTTTAGTATAGTAATTCATTTGCAGGTTTTCGATGGTGCGTTTTGAATAGCTGAGCAGAGAGGCCTTAGTATCAGGCGATTGTGCGCTATACAAACTGTCGAAGTCGATAATCGTTTTTGCAGAAGCCGAAGCCGTCGAATCCGTTGCAGGTTGGGGTGGGGGAGCGTTGCCGGCGAGCGTCCGCTTATAGGATTGGGTAAGCAAAGCCTTTGATTCCGAAGTCTTTATGCTGTCGAGCCTGACGGTCATCGAATCTATCGAATGTCTCAGGCTTGCAATGTTTTTGCCTATGTACCTGTCCTGGAAAACCGATTCGTCGCGCATGTTGAAATTGGCGTCGAACTCTATCAACATGTCCATTGTCTCGAATGATTCGCGGCGGTATGGAACGGCGTCGTTAGCCTCCCGTGCGTTGTTTTTGTTGCCTTTGAGATTTTCAAACGATTCGCCGCTATACAACGACAGTATGAGATATTTTTTATCCGTGGACGTCTTAAGCCTCCCCGAATCTGCCAGGATGACGCGGGCATTGTTGAAGCCTTCGGAATAATCATAAATCATAACATCCCGGAGCAATTTTTTCGAGTCGTCTTTATGCCTGACATAGATATTTTTGCCTCTTATCTCGGTGTAGAAAGTGCTTTCGGGGATTTCAAGTTCGGGTGATTTCTGCTTGACCGACAGCAGAATAGTATAGAACTTGACCTGTGAGACCGGCGTAACGTTGTTTTGAAAGAAGAAAGCCGCAATAGCAATGATGATAAGGAAGATCGTCAGCGGCCTCATTATTCGCACCAACGAAATGCCCGACGATTTCATCGCCAATAGTTCGAGCTGCTCGCCGATGTTACCGAAGGTCATCAGCGAGGCAAAAAGTATGGCTAAAGGCAGGGCTTGCGGCACAAAAAACATCGCCGCGTATGAAAACAACTCTGCGAGGACACGTATCGCTATGCCCTTACCTACCATTTCGTCGATATATTTCCAGAGGAATTGCATCAGGAAGATAAACAGACAAATCCCGAAGGTCATGATGAACAAAGGCAGGAACGTCTTAAGCAGGAATAAATCTAATCGCTTGATAATGCGCATAATATCAATTCACGCCTAATGTTCTTCTCAATTCATCGACCTGCGAATCCCATAAACTTATGGCATCCATTTTCTCCGATGCTTCCGCAAAATCAGTAATCTCAAGTGTGACAGCCCCTGTCAGCTCTACCGTATTAATACGGAACTCAAAATAGGTGCTGTCGTCCTCTTCTTCCCATCTGAAACGCACGCACATCTCCGGCTTCATATATGTCATCTCGGCACATTCCTTAGTCTTGTCCCAATAAAACACATACGTCTGACCGTCAATGTCCACATTGTCGGCAAACCATGACGATAAGCCGGGCGGTGTTGTAAGATGGTTCCATAAACTGCGTTTGGAAACCTTATCGAACACATACTCTATGTGAAACTTTTCCTTTTTCATAAATCCGCGCGAAAGTAGTAATTATTTCTCAATTTACCAAATTATCAAAAAGAAAACTTTATTCTCATTCTAATTCCGCCGTTAGGCGCCTCCTTATGGTCACGATACGAAAGACGCCAAATGTAGTCTAATCGTATGAGTTTCAAGATGTTCTCCACGCCTACGCCTAATTCCATGTATGGTTGTTTATCCATCAGATGGGTTTCGGACGGGAAACGGTACAAACCGACGCCATTGACGGCCGGATTATTTTTGTCGCTCAAGCTGCCGTACCATCCCCTGAACGAAAGGACTTCGCGGAGTTGAAGCTCTTTTATCAACGGCAAACGGTTGAATATCCATCCGTTCAGGAAATAAGTCGCTTCCCATGAGGCGAATCGGTCGTTGATAAATTCCATAGGATTCATTAAGGGGAAAGTCTCCGGCTCAATGCTGTACGACAGGTTGGCGTTGGGGATTATCAGTAGCGGATAAGGCACGCGATCCCAGACTATGCCCGCCTGGCCGTAGATGTCGATATATCCGAACGGCGAGAGCCAGAAACGCTTCCTCAAGCCCAACTCGGTTTTGTTGTAGTTGTGGTCGGTGCCGAGGATTCCCTTTCTGGCCATGGTGTGGGTCAGGGTCACTATCGGCGCGTCGAGGGTAATAGGATAGCGGTAATTGCGCGACTGGTAGAATTTCTCGTTAGGCGCCCAGCGGAGGTAAAACTCCACCTGCGCCGAGGTGTAATGGTCAACAGGGCTGAACAGTCCGTCGGCATGAATCTGCCGGAAAGGAACGTCAGGCGTAGCCCATTCCTGCAAATGACGAAGCATCATGCTGAATCCCAGCCCTTTATAATTCTCGCGGTAGTAGCTCAACTCCGCCCGCTGCATGTAGGTCAGTAAGTTGTTCTTGGCACGCTTGGGCATCATGAAGATATTGTCGGGGTTGGTATAGAGATAGTGCTGTCCTATCTGATTGATGTCGTACTTGTATTCGGCTCGAATGTAATGAAACGGGTATTCCTTGCGGAAAGTGCGTTTCTTATTGAACGAGTATTCGAGGATGGCGTCGCCTTTGACTTTCTGGTCGCCGAAGCCATAAGCCATGTAACCGTCGAGGAACAATTGCTTGCTCAGATTCGTTGTTGTCGTGCCGCCTAAGCGCAAGCGCAAGCCTTCGAGCGCGTTGCCGCTTATGAATGTGTTAGCCGGCCCAACCTCGAATATGCTGTTTTCTTTTGCCGTCTGCGCATAGCCGTTGACAAGGACGTTGATGATTTTTTCCGACCAGTAGAACGCCGGCACCTCGCGCAATTTTGCCATCATTTCTTCTACCGACGTCTTTTGTATCTCGCTGGTGCCTTTCCGCGCCTCATCCCAGAACTTTTCGTTCTTCCGGCGCGCTCCTTCCGATTCCATGACAGGGATATTATTCTCGAAAATCGCCATATCGCCGGGCTTGTCGAACGAATGGTTATTATAGACCGCCACACGCCGTGCGTATGTGCCGCTCTGTTTTTTGCTGAAGCGGAAAACCATTGCGATGTCGTTTTTCGTAAGCAGTCGCGTGCTGTCGGCGGTTCGTTCGTATTCCTGTTCGATCGACATCTCGCCGATAAAATTAAGGTTGATGTCGCGAGGCACATTCAAATTAACTTTTTTTATGAAGTATGTCGAGTCGAGCGTGACGTAAAGATGCCCCACAAAACCGAATGATTCGGAATTGAAAGGCGCGAAGCCGAGATCAACGCATTGTACGTCGTCAATCATCAGAGTATCAAGAAGATAGTACTTGTAATAGTCATCGCCTATCGACGACAGAGGGCTTACAAACCGTTGCAGTAAGAGGTTGATATTGTCCTGGAAGATATTTATGTCCTGGAAAGCCTCGTCGATAAACTGTGTCATGCCTTCTTCCAAGATCAATTCTATCAACCCGGCGCGTTTGTATGCGTCGATAAATTTCCGCTCGGTACGTGGCGACTTACGATAGTGGTAGTCGGCGATAATCTCCTCGTTGTACAGAGGCAGGATGGTTTTGCCGCGGATAGAGGTCGAATCAACATAGTCGAAAATGACGTCTATTTGCTTGAAAAGCCATAACTGACGCGCTTTTTCGACGTCGAAATCGTTGTTTGCGAACATCCGTTGCTCGTAGATATCGTAGTTGTAATACTCGTGTTCGTGCGGTTCGTGCAAGTGCCTGCGCGCCATCACTTTTTTGACAAATTCTACGGCCGGATTGTCCTTTTTCGAATATTTCTCTTTGCGTCGTCCTACGACAACCTCGTTGAGAGCGTATGCCGCGGGATTCAAAGCGATATCGACGCGGTTCATGCCCGGCTTCAATTGGCGGTAAACAGTCTCATAACCGATGTATGAGACGGATAGAACCATACTGTCCGTCGTGCCGTGTATGGAGAAATAACCTTTATCGGATGTCGCCGTTCCTATCGTTGTTCCGCGAATAGTGACGGTAACATCCGACATCGCCTCGTTCGTAAGCGAATCCCTGACGTAACCTTCAATCTGTACATTTTGTTGTGCCGACATCTGTCTCGTAGCAGCCGCAAGGAGAAAAAATGCAAAGCACATTAACCTGATTATAAGCCTCATTATTTTATTCGTATAGCGAAAAACGCTGCAAAGATCACTTTTTTTTCTCATATTTCAAAATAAATTCTTACATTTGCGCTTTCATTTAATAATTAAGAATAATAATTAAGAACAAATAGATATTTTTTTTATGAAACCGACATTATTTGTACTTGCGGCGGGAATGGGAAGCCGCTATGGTGGTCTGAAGCAATTAGACGGTCTTGGCCCTAACGGCGAGACTATCATGGATTATTCTATCTTCGACGCTATCCGGGGAGGATTCGGCAAGGTTGTGTTTGTAATACGTAAGGATTTCGAAGCTGATTTTCAAACTAAGATTTTGAGTAAATACGAGAATCATATTCCGGTCGAGACGGTTTTCCAATCACTCGACAAGTTGCCCCAAGGCTTCACTTGCCCGCCGGAGCGTACCAAGCCGTGGGGCACAAACCACGCCGTATTGATGGGCAAAGACGTTATTCACGAGCCTTTCGCAGTGGTCAACGCCGACGATTTCTACGGACGCGACAGCTACGAGGTTTTGGGTAAGGAACTGACCGCAACTTTCGGCCTTAAGAACAAGTATTGCATGGTGGGCTTCCGCGTGGGTAACACATTGAGTGAGAGCGGATCCGTCGCCCGCGGCGTCTGTGGAATGGATGCCGATGGCTACCTTACAACGGTTGTTGAGCGCACGGCTATCGAGTGCATCGACGGCGAAATCCAATTCAAAGACGAGAACGGGAATAAGGTCGTTTTGGACGCAAATGTGCCCGTCTCAATGAACATGTGGGGCTTTACGCCGGACTACTTCGACTATTCGGAGGAATATTTCAAGCAATTCCTGCGCGAGAACATTGACAAACCTAAGGCGGAATACTTTATCCCGCTGATGGTCAACGAACTCGTCACTAAAGGCATCGCCTGCGTAAAAGTGCTCGACACGACTTCGCGCTGGTTCGGCGTAACATACGCCGCCGATCGGCAAGGCGTAGTTGACAAGATCAAAGCTCTCGTCGATGCCGGCGAATACCCGTCGAAACTGTTTTGACAATGACTTGACATATATACGAAGCAGTCTGTAAGCGAGTAAACG
>JAISUX010000036.1 GCA_031271805.1 Tannerella sp. | reverse complement strand
ATTTTTTCGCGAGTTCAAATATTTGTCGTACATTTGCGGCGAAGATAGAAAACCTTTGGTCGTAAGAGCGGTGCAAGCCGGTGCGTAAATCCAAAGGTTTTTTTATTGCTCTATATTCTTTTCGTCGCCTCGTACTAACGTATTTCACAAAAAAAAGATCTCCATAACATCACGTTATAGAGACCTATTCAACAAAAAAAGTTTCGATTATGATTTGTGATCTGCCTGGGATTCGAACCCAGGACCCCATCCTTAAAAGGGATGTGCTCTACCGGCTGAGCTAGCAGATCTGCCGAACTTTTTTAAAAAATCGGGTGCAAAGGTAGCGCTTTTTTTTGTAATGACAAAATTTTTAGGAACAAATTCGCTTTTTTTGAAAAAAAACACGGTTTTTCTTTGGAAATCGGAATTAATTCATTTTCTTTGCATCTTAAAGAACAGCAAGAAAATGAAACGATTACTATTTTTCATTTTGTGCGGGTGTTATATCCAAATAAGTGGTAATGCTACCGATAACCTGCGTATTCCGGACTTGCGAACGCTAAGTCTGGGCGGTGGAGGTGTGTCGGAGACGCCCCTTTTCAACCCCTCCCTGCTCGCTTTCCAAGCCAATAGCAAACTTTACAGCAACTATTATAATCGCTACTCCGTCAGCGAGTTAGCAACCATAAGCGGAGGCTGTTATTATCTGAACGAGATCGTTCCAGCCGGTTTTGAGATAACGTCGTTCGGCTACGACGAGTACCGCGAAAGCATGTTCCGCCTCTCGCTGGGCAAGCAAATTGCGGAAAAATGGGCTTTCGGCATTGCCATACAGTACAACTTGCTGCAGTCGGAACTGTTTGAAGAGAGTTCCGGCAGAGTGTCGTCGGACATAGGAATCAGTTATAAACCTGTTGAAAACGTGTTGGCAGGATTGTCGATATTGCATTTCCCCACCATCAAAGTAGGCGATAAAAACATTGATAATAAGCACATTGCATCTTACTCAATAAATTTCGGTATTAACTGGAAAATTACTAACATGGTGTTGATAACCGGAAGTCTCGAAAACAACGAAGAAGATCCGCTCGGCGGCTCATTCGGCATTGAATACATGCCCTTAGAGGAGTTCAAAATCCGCACCGGCATACGCACATCCCCGCTCAGACCATCTTTAGGTGTAGGTTATCGTATCGGAAGCATCAACGCCGACGTCGGCATGGTTTACCACTCCATCCTCGGCGTCAGCATGGGCATAGGTGTTTCTTTCGCGTTTTAAAACACGTAACACACAAATCTTTTATGAACAGATTGACACGACTGTTGACAACCTTGTTAATATGCCTGTTAATAAGTTGTTATAACGCTAACAGTCAGGACACTACAAATGTTGAAAAATGGATGGAATACGTCGATGAGCTTATGGAAAACTCCGAGGAAGACGACGAATCGTTGGAAATTCTCTATAATGACCTGTCGAATTTGTCGGAAAATCCGCTCAACCTCAACAAAGCTACGGCAACAGAACTCGCGCGTATTCCCTTCCTCTCGGAAGTACAGATATACAAAATCCTCGACTACAGGGCTAAACAGCAGGAATTTGTCTCGATTTACGAACTTAAAAATATCGAATTTCTTGACATGAAAACGATAGAATTGATACTGCCCTTCGTCTATGTCGGGCAGATCGACCACAGGCAAAAACCTACGCTCAAAAATCTCCTGAAATACGGCAAAAACGAATTAATAATAAGATATGACCAATGCCTGAATGAGAAAAGCGGTTATAAACAGTTTAGTGACAGCATATTAGAGCGGTATCCCAACCGTAAATACGTCGGGGAACCGTTTTACAATTCGGTCAGATATTCCTTCACATTCGACGAAACGCTGCAATTCGGAATCGTCGGCGAAAAAGACGCGGGCGAGGCTTTCATGAACAAGACGCACAAAGGATACGACTTCTATTCGGCGCATTTGTTCGTAAAAGACATGGGGATAATCCGCAATCTGGCTGTCGGCGACTACAAAATCTCGTTCGGCCAGGGGCTTGTGGTAAGCAATGACTTTACTCCCTCGCGGAGCAGCATACTGTCGCAGACAGAACGGCGTAATAACGGCTTCAGGCGGCATTATTCGAACAACGAGACGAATTACTTCCGTGGCGTTGCGTCGAGCGTGACGATCGGAAATCTCGACGTCAACATGTTCTATTCCTCCCGCAAAAGGGACGGGACAGTTGACGGCGACGCCATTTCATCACTCAAAAACGACGGCCTGCACCGTACCAAGGGCGACTTGGATAAGAAAAACGACGTCGCGGTACAATCCTTAGGAGGCAACCTCAGATACAACTCCAAGAATTTTATCGTCGGGATGACAGCTATGACCACATCATTCGGCGATTTGAAGCTCGAACCGTCGCCTCAACCTTATAACCTCTTCTATTTCAGGGGAAACAGGAACACCAACTATAGCGTCGATTACAGTTACAGGTATGACAGGCTGAAGTTCTACGGCGAGACGGCTATGTCCCGGAACGGCTCGATGGCGACTATCAACGGCTTGTATTGGAGCGTGTCGGGCGGTTTAAATGCACTGATTTTGTACCGCAACTACGGACGCAGCTACCAATCGCTCTACGGAAGCGCCTTCGCACAAAGTTCCGGGGTTCAGAACGAGGAAGGGCTTTACCTTAGCTTCCAATGGACTCCCGTAGCCAAGTTGGGAGTTTCAGGATACGCCGATTTTTTCCGCTTCCCGTGGATAAAATACGATGCCGACGCCCCTTCGTCGGGTAAGGAATATATGTTGCAAGCCGATTTTTCGCAGACGAGAAACACCGTCCTCTCGGCAAGATACCGCTTCCGCCGGCGGGATAAAAACGTCCTCGTTGATAAAGAAACGATGATTTCGCCCACCGACCAGCACCGCCTGCGCTTACAACTGACCCACAAACCTTCGACGCTGACCACACTGCGCACAACATTTGAAGGCAACACCCAGGAAAGCATCACTTCAACAAGCAGGGGGTGGATGATTTCCCAAAGCGCCGGCCGGACAGACAAAAACTCGAAATTTCAGGCCGATATCTTCGCTGCATATTTCCATACCGACGACTACTACAGCCGGATATTCTCGAAAGAGAAAAATTTAGCCTACGCCTACAACAGCCAGTTTTTTTATGGCCATGGCCTACGTTTTTCGGCCGTTTTACGCTATAATTTCACGAGATTCCTGTATCTGTCGGCGAAAGCGAGCTGGTCGCACTACTTCGACCGCAACACTATCGGCTCGGACACCGAAGAAATCGACGGCCGCAACAAAAGCGACATATCTGCCATGTTACGTTGGAAATTCTAAAAAAAATGCGTTACTTTGCATCTCAATTAACAGTAGTTTTGAACTATGTCAACAATATTATTCGACAGGATCGTTTACGGGCCGGTGCACAGCCGGCGATTGGGAGTATCGCTGGGGATTAACCTTTCGCCTTCCGACGGCAAACGATGTACTTTTAACTGCATCTATTGCGAGTGCGGGCTTAACGAAGATCACCGGACGCATACCCCGGCGCCCTCACGCCAAGACGTGAAGGTAGCCCTCACCGCTGCGCTCTCGAAAAATATCATACCAGATGTGATAACATTTTCGGGCAACGGCGAACCGACTATGCACCCTGATTTCGAGGCGATTATCGACGATGTAATCGACATTAGGAACCGGCTGTGCCCCGAAGCCAAAATAGCCGTCCTTTCAAATTCAACGATGCTGCACAAGACGGCCGTCATGCAGGCCTTGCTAAAAGTTGACGATAACCTGATGAAGTTCGACGCCGCGAGCGACCGCCTCATAGAGTTGATAGACCAACCGGCAGTACAGGGCTTTACGGCCGGAAAACTGATAGACCGACTGCGTATGTTCGAGGGGAAACTGACCGTCCAGAGCATTTTCCTGCGAGGCGAGCACAAGGGCGTCAGCGTAGATAATACCGGCGCCGAAGACGTTGAAAAATGGATCGACGCACTGCGATCAATCCGACCGCGAAAAGTAATGATATACACAATCGACCGCGAGACTCCCGTCAAGACCCTGCTGAAGGCCTCGCCCGATACTCTCGACAAGATTGCGGAGGAAGTCCGTAAGTCCGGCTTCCCCACATCGGTATCATATTGATTATCAAGTTGTTTTTATCGCCTTGACAACCTTTACCACATTATTATTCAGGTAAATCCTGAAGAAATACATTCCCGGCGGCAACGAAGATACGTCAATCGTATCGTCAGGCCTGTAGAGCGCAAGACAAACCTGCCCCGTAACGGAGATAGCTTCTATCCGCACAACACGCTCGTAGCCTTTGAGTTTGATAAAGTTTGAAAAACTCGAGGGGAACAAATCGACCGAAGCGTCAATATTTTCGGCGGCGGATATCGTTATCTTCGCCTGGTTGCTCTTACTGCTTTCGGCCTCGCCGTACAGCGCAGTAACATGATAAAAATATTCGCTGTTCGAAGTTCTATCCATATATGAGGTCTGCGAGGCATCGACATCTTTCAGCTTCGTATTCTGGCGATAAATCCTGTATTGCGTCTCGTCGGGGAATGCCGTCGGCAAGGACGAAGCGCTTGTTTCGACTTCGCCGTCGGCGCGAGTAGATATCCCCCCGCCGTAGGTTTGAGATGCGACAAAAGCGCTTTTTTTCATTCCATCAAGATTCCGACGGGAAAGAATCATTTCATCATCGCCGGCCTTTGCGGATAAGAGATTATTGTCGCCTTTCAAGGACGAAATGACTGCGGCAACGGCAAAATTCACCGACTCACCGCCTTCGTCTTCTACCCTGAACCATTCCTCGCCGTCCCACGACGCCAGATTTCCCTTACCGCTTACTACCGGGCCGTCGTCGCATCCGGCGGGATATCTATCTCCGATTTCGTAAGCATGAACAGCCACAAATAAGCCTTTGGAACCGTCAATAACAAACGGCGTCGTCAGATATACGGTGTTAATCACGTTGAAGAAAACATCGTCGGGATTCACCACCTGCCGATATGACTGACCGTCAATTTGTTTAATGAATATCTCATACGAAGTGCCGGAGATCGGAGCGAATCGAAGAGCACTAATCGTTCGCCCGTTAAGTATGGATATTTCCTCCTTATACCAATATTGTCCGAAATAAAACGGCGTTTTGTCTTCAAGAGATACTATCCAGGATAAGTCCATCGTACCCCAGAATATTGTCTGCTCGTACAGTGGCGCCTTCCACGACAGATGGACTTCGGTCGAAGTGGCGTTCGGACGCTCGGCCTTCAAATCCGTAGGCGCATTGTATCTAAAATAAGAAATTCCCGCATACGTGAACAGCGACTCCTCGCCGTCCGAATAAACGGCGCAAATAGAATACATCAACGTGCCTACGGCAGGATCATTATCAACATAAGTAAAAGTATTTGTGTCAAATATTTTAACATTATTACGATATAACTTATATGATACCGGTTTGTCCGAAACATTCGGGGCTTCCCATGAAACCTTAACCGTTGTCCCGAGATTTTGCACCTTGAAATTTACCGGAGCAGGCTTGCGTTCTACACTATAACGACCGGGCAATTGCATAACCCCCGTATTCAAAGGGTCGAGCCAAATATCCATCCTCGTGGAATCATTTTGGTACTTATCCCAATGATTGTATAACTTCCCATACATATTGGGTGCGGTCATCATATACGGTGAAGAACATTGCGAAGCGCCCCCGGTCAAATCGCCTACAACCAACTTATTTTCATTGAAAAGAGGAGAGCCGGATGAACCACCCTCCGTAATGCCGTGACCATTAGGCGTTTCAACAAAAGAGACTGACCAATGAGCATTTTTATCGGCAATAAATATGGCGTCCCAAGTATAATTAGAGGCCGGTTTATTAAACGTGGAAATTTTCATATAATCCGCATCCGGATGATGTATTCCGACACCGGATGACGGAGGCGTATTACTGCGATCCCAACCGTTATAATATACATTATAATCGTCGGGGATATCGTTATTCAACTGTAACAACAAACCGTCGGAGCCGCCGGCAGTACCCGTATTTGCAAGCAATTTGCATCCGGTCATTGTCTTGACGCCGGGATTAGGATACGAATCGTTGCTACATTCCAGACGCTCCCTGTGAAAATAAAACACCCATCGGCTATAATCCGAATCACCCGCATAAGAAGAGTTATCATCTTTAAGCGCACAATGGCTTGCAGTCAGAATAATCGGTTTTAAATCTTGTGCCGTGTTATTCAACAAAGCCCCCGAACAACATGCCATCCAATTGTCTATTTTAACAAGTATATAGCATATACCGTTTTTCTCATTTTGCCAGGCGCCGCCTTCTTCGCAGTTAATATTTACCTCACATTCGGTCGGCTCACTTTGGCAATTGCTCATCAGACAAAACGTCCTCAAAGCCGGTTCATTATATCCGTAGCCGATTTCACCGACGTCAATACGCGGTTTCTCACTGCTTGTCTCGGATTCGACATATTCGAGTACAAGCTCGTCACCCCCGATAAATTCGGTTGCAAACAGTCCGCCTCCGGGATTAGTCTGATGCGTATATGCTCCGAGGACTTTATTCTTCCCCGGATCATAAATGAAGAGTTTTGCGCCCTCAGGGATATAAAAATCGTTGTAATAAAGCATTAAGGCGTAAGCGCCGTCGGCCTTGATTTGCAAACGCCAAATCCGCTCGCCTCCGGGCAAAGTGGTGCGAAATCCCGAATTATCCATGTTATACTTAACCGGAATAATACGGCCGACAACTAACGGAGCGCCCTGATTGGCCGCTTTCCAATTATCAACCGCAAGAAGATCATTTACATAGAAATCTATAGGAACCGTCATTTTCATTGACGAACTGCGCACGCTTACGGTTTCATCGACGGTTTCATCGTATGAAAAACTCGGCGGCAACCCACCGAAACTTATCTGTCCTGTTACATTGTATGTGCATATTAACGCACAAACCATAACTATGATTACTTGTCTCATTTATCAATTATTTAAATAAAAAATCGCAATAAGCCATTATAAAACTTGCAAATTTATAAATAAAGACTTATCTTTGCGCAAAATATTTCGCTAATTTTCTTTAAAAATTTTTATTTATGATGAATTTGTGTGTTTATGCAAGAAAGGTTGTTCTTGTATTGTGCTGTTTTACAGCCATTTATCCTGCCATCTCGCAGAAGAAGACATTTGATTACAGTTTTTACGGATTCGTGCGAGGCGACTTCTACGTAAACTCCCGCGCCAACATTGAGGGGGTTGACGGCCTGTTTTATCTTTATCCCAAAGACATTTTACTCGATGCTAAAGGGGAAGACCTGAACGCTACGGCTAACGGCAGTTTTTACACTTTCACTACGCGGCTCGGAATGGACATGAAAGGCCCCGATATCGGGACGGCGAAAAGCTCGGCGAAGATCGAGACCGACTTCGGAGGGACAAACAACATGAACTTTATGCTGCGCGTTCGGCAGGCCTACCTGAAACTCGCATGGGAAAAGAGTTCGCTCTTGCTCGGTCAAACCTGGCACCCGATGTTCGGTGAAGTCGCGCCCAACATACTGAATCTTTCGACAGGTTCGCCGTTTCAACCGTTCAACCGCAGCCCGCAGATTAATTACCAACTCGAAGCGGGGAAAATCAAATTCATCGCAAGCGCACTGTATCAGTTGATATACCTGACACAGGGGCCTGACGGCAAAAGCGAGAAGTATCAAAAAGACAGGGCGCTGCCGGAACTCTTCCTCGGCGCCGACTTCAAGAACGGCGACTTCCTGTTCGGCGGTGGCGTGGACATGATTTCCGTCAGACCACGGCTGCAATCGGTCGTCGCCGACAAAACATATAAAGTCGATGAACGCGCCAACGGTTTTTCATACGATTTGCACGCAAAATATACCCAAAGTGCATTTCAAATCGCCGGCAAAACTATAATCGCTGAAAATCAGACGCATAACACGATGATAAGCGGCTTCGGAGTTACATCAATAGACGAATTAACCGGCAAACAGGAATATGTTCCCTTCCGACATTCGACTTCGTGGCTAAATCTCATTTTCGGAAAAAAATACCAGGGCGGTATTTTCGCCGGATATACCAAAAACCTCGGTACATCCAAGAAACTTATCGACGAAAACAAACTTTACGGCGCCGGCTTGGATATCGATCAATTCGTCAATATCAGCCTTTGTGCGAAATATGTCCTGCCACACTGGAATCTCGGTCTGGAATATACCAATTCGACCGCCTGGTACGGGAAAACCGACCTTGCGAACGGAAAAGTAAAGGACACACACGACGTCACTAACCACCGTTTGGAATGTGTCTTTATGTACTTTTTCTAAACAAGGGTTCGATGCACTTCAACGCTAAGGGATATACGAGCGTACCGACGATTCCACCGATGGTATCGGCGATTACATCAATAATATCGCCCTGACGGTTGAAGAATTTATCTTGAAGAATCTCGATGAATCCGCCATAAAATACGGCAAGCACAGTAGTGAGCAGTAATATTTTATATAACCTTAAATTTGCATGAAGGTATAGAATTATGCTAAAAAGTATGGACTGTACAAAAAAGAATCCGAAATGAACGATTTTATCGACGTTTGGGATACGGATTTTGGGCAGTCCGCTTGTCGGCATAGTGCATAATACGAAGATTAATATCGACCATATTATACTCAATATCAACATTATATATATTATTTTTCGTTTATTCATATCTCTCAATTGCTTAATTTGACGCTACAAATATAAAAATAAAGCCGCAAAATATCGCGGCTTTACCGATTAAATTAGGGAAATCATACAACTACACTACAAAAAAAATACAAACTAAATGAACGGACTGCACGTGATTTCTACTGCTAATTCAATCTTGAAAACTTCACGGATGTGAGTGATTTTTCCACTTTAAAATTCATAGGCATAACAATGTGTAGTGCGTCTCAAAAAAGCACAAAGGTACGGCGGCTTTCTTGAGCGTGCATTGATTTATGATAAAAGTTTTCGGGATATGAATTTTATCCTTGCGACCTTTGCGATATCTTTGCAGCCTTTGTGGTAAAAGCGATTTTATGACATCCTTTAGAATGTGAGGAACATTGGGGTACGAAGCAAACTGTAAAGGATTCGGATGATTACTGACTAAACAAATCTTCCATCATTACTTCGCGCTGAATATTGCCCCAATATTGATTGTGCTTTACTCCGTAAGTGGTTAACATTGTGAGATGTAACGATTTTGTTGTTCGTGTTTCTTCGCGGAAGGTCTCGCGTTTGTTCCGCAGATTTTCATCATATCCCTTGTCGATTACAAATTTCCCGCTCGCAAATTTCATCTCGCAAAGATTTATCACTCTGTCGTTTCGCTCGATGACGAGGTCTATTTGAGCGCCGCTTTCGCTGTCATTGCTTTTCCACGAACAGGTATTTGTCAGCACGCCCGAAATGCCGAGTTTTTGCTTGATTTGCGGCAAATGCGTCAAACATACCTGCTCAAAAGCATACCCGCTCCATGCGCGACGAACTGCGTTATCAATAAAATTAGTCCAAAAGTTTTCATCATTGAACTTGTTGTTTTTCAGAAAGTTAAAATAGTACAGCGAATAAAAATCCACAAGTTGATACATTGCCAACTGCTCTTTTTTGCCGTAACTGTGGTAGCGACGAATAAAATCGCACTGTTCCAATTCTTCGAGCATCTGCGACAGACCGCCGCCATTGGAAATTTTTGTCGCAGCAATGATTTCGTCGCGAGTCAAGCCCTTGCACTTCTGGCTCAACGCTTCAACAATTTTTATATGATTTTCAGCGTGTCGGAACAGCGAAGCGTACAAAAAGGCGAACTCGTTTTTGAGCGGCGCATCTTTTTTATATAACAGATTATCAATATTTTGCGATACGCTAAGTCCTTTTTCAAACATTTCGAGATAATAGGGAATCCCGCCAAAAATCATATAGGCATCAATAACGGACTTGCGATCGAAAGCCATCTTTTTGCGTTTGAAGAACGCTTCGCACTCGCCCAGATTGAACGGCGAAATGTGCATCCGGCGCGTTACGCGGTTGTACAGTCCACCGGTATTGTTTAGCAACTTGTTGATAATCCACGAAGTAGCCGAGCCGCAGGCAATAAACAGAATGTCTTTTCGAGCCGAAGCCCAAGTGTTCCAAAAATAGTCAATGGCGGTCAGGAATTTTGAACGCGGGGTATCCATCCACGGCAGTTCGTCGATGAAAACCACCTTTTTGCCCCGTTTTTCGGAATGTTCGAGCAGATGAATCAACTGACGGAAAGCATCCATCCACGAAGTAACTTTTGGGTAGGGCATTTTTCCGTAAAAACTCAGAGCGGAATTGAAATTTTCCATCTGCTCCCGCTTTGGCGCTTTTTGCAATCCGCTAACGTAAAAAGCGAAATCGTCTTTAAAAAACTTCCTGACAAGAAAAGTTTTCCCGACACGCCGCCGCCCGTATAATACCGCAAATTCCGATTTGTCGGAACTCACAAGTTGCTGTAAAACATGCTGTTCCTGTTTTCTACCGATTAATTCCATATTCTTTTCTGTTTTAAATAATCCGCTGCAAAGGTACAAAAAAATATTGTTTCAGCAAAATATAGATTAATTTTATTAGCTTAAATTAGTAATAAATACATAGTTTAAGCGAACTATAATATGTTATAACTCGCTTAAACTTGATATATAAGTATAGTTTAAGCGAGTTTTTGTGGTTACCGTTCCATGCTTCCCAATTCATAAGATGAAAAGATAAATCGTCTGTATTGTTGTTTTTTGCTAAAAATTGTTTTAATCAAATTTTTAATTGTATCTTTGCGGGCTGAAACTATAAGTAAAATCTTTATGGCACAGCAAAAGGCAAAGACTGAGGCTATCGACGCCTCGACGGAAGAAAGGATAAAA
>JAISUX010000033.1 GCA_031271805.1 Tannerella sp. | reverse complement strand
CTGGGACGGCTGTTGCGAACTTCTTCAGATATTGACAGAATTACAGGATTTGCAGAATTTACAGGTCTTGAACGCGGAGTTTATTTTGTGCGATGCGGAAACGAAAGTGTCAAAGTCGTAGTTGGATTTTAGATTTTAGATTTTAGATTTTAGAGTTTAGATTTTAGAGTGTAGGGTGTAGGGTGTAGAGTGTATTCTACATTCTACATTTTACATTTTTTATATTGAAGCGCTTGTTAATTCAAAAAAATCATGTAATTTTGCAGCCCGAAACGGGGATGGTTCCGTAGCTCAGTTGGATAGAGCAACAGCCTTCTAAGCTGTGGGTCGAGCGTTCGAGTCGCTCCGGAATCACAACAAGAATTTTTTTATACTATGAAAAGAGGTTCATAATAATCAAATAATTAGTTGAATGATGACATCAAGAGAAAGAATTTTATCGGCTATTAATCATCGGGAACCCGACCGTACTCCCGTCGATTTGGGTGCAACGCCGAGTAGCGGCATTTCGGTAGTGGCATATCATAACTTGCTGAAATATTTGGGCAAGGAGGGGTTGAAAAATCATGCTTTCGACGTGATACAGCAATGTACGCAGCCCGACATGGAAATACTCGACATGTTCGGCGTGGACGTGCTCGACGTCGGCCGATATTTCAATACCGACCCTGATTATTGGCGCGAAATCGAACTTGTTAAGGGCGTTCCGGCGCTCTATCCCAAATGGTTTAACCCTGAGCGTCAGTCTGATGACAGTTGGCTCGCCCCCGGCGTGACCGGCGAGTATATCGGAAAAATGCCTCTGGGAGCAACCTTCTTCGACCAAATGATTTTTCCTTTTATCGAGAGTTATCCGGCTGATTATAAGATGCTTGGTTATGAGCAGTCGCGTGTTATATGGGGAGGTTTCGGGTTTACGCCGTTTGACAGGATTAATGAGCCTGGATTTTGGGAATTGTTGAGAGCTAAAACGTTTGAGCTACGTGCTAAAACGGATAAAGCTTTGCTTTTGGGCGTCGGCTGTAACCTTTTCGAGTGGGGAACTTTTCTGCGCCGGATGGATAATTTCCTGATGGATTTGTATCTCGACCCGCTCAATGTTCACCGCCTGCTTGATGCGCTGATGGAATCGCATATCGCTTTCTTGGAAAAAGTTTGTCGAGCGGTAGGCGATGTGGTCGATATACTGAAATTCGGCGACGACCTCGGCTCGAATCTCGGCCCCTTCATACCCGTCGAGACCTATCACGAGTTCTTCTATCCGCGCCACAAACAACTATGCGACTTTGTCAAATCACATACCTCGGCGCATACCATGCTGCATTGCTGCGGGGGAATTTATGAGTTGATGCCGGAGTTGATAAATGCCGGTTTTGAGATTATTAATCCCGTGCAAATCAGCGCAATAAATATGGAACCGGCACGTTTGAAAAACGAATTTGGCAATGATGTGACATTCTGGGGCGGCGGTTGCGACACGAAAAGCATCCTGAACAGGGCAACACCCTCGCAAGTTAAAGAGCACGTGAAGCAAAACATAGCAATATTCGGCAAAGGCGGGGGATTTGTCTTCAACACCGTGCATAATATCATGCCTGACGTGCCCCCTGCTAATATCGTAGCAATGTTTGAAGCAATAAAAGAGTTCGATTTAAATAAATAAATAATACCTTTTAAAAATAATTTTACTATGACTACAAACAATTCTTCATTTTCGAAAGTTTTGCCGGTTCTTTTCGGCTTCTTTATCATGGGATTCGTCGATTTCATCGGCACGGCAATCAATTACGTAAAAATTGATTTCGCCCTCAACGACACTATGGCAAACCTGCTGTCGCTATCCTGTTTTTTCTGGTTTTTAGTTCTTTCGATTCCTACGGGATTGATAATGAATAAGATAGGCAGGAAAAATGCGGTTTTGCTGAGTTTTATCTTTACATTTGCCGGATTATTGCTTCCGTTTTTCGGTTACAATTTCACGCTTGTCATTGTTGCTTTTGCGCTGATAGGGATAGGGAATACAATTATCCAGGTAGCGCTTAATCCGTTGGTTTCCAATGTGGTAGCAAAAGAGAAACTGACCGGTTCGCTTACTATGGGGCAGTTTATCAAAGCCCTGTGCTCATGGTTAGGCCCTAATGTGGCAGCATGGTTTGCCGCCTCGTCTTTGGGATGGAAATACGCCTTTCCGGTGTTCGCCATGGTGACCCTCGTCGCGGCAATATGGCTGTGGGTGACACGTATCTCGGAAGACGACCGGGAAAAGAAAACAACATCCTTCGCTTCGACTTTTGCGCTGCTGAAAGACAGCAAGATATTGCTTTATTTCATCGGGATACTGATTCTTGTCGGCGTGGACGTCGGACTGAACGCCACTATGCCCAAATATCTGTTGGAAAAATGCCCCGAAGACATCACAACGGTGTCGCAAGCCGACCAGTATAAAAGTTATTTCTATTTCATTGTCAGGGCATTAGGCGCATTTGTCGGTGGTATCCTGCTGATGAAGATACCCGAACGCAAATTCTATCTCGTAAGCGCCCTGCTTACTATGACAGGCTTGATTTTGATACTTTTCACCGGCTCGCTGTGGACGATTCTGGCGTCGGTGGTGCTTATCGCTTTGGGATATTCAAACATGTTCGCGATAATCTTCTCGCAGGCGCTTAAACACATACCGGAAAAGGCCAACGAAATATCCTCGCTGCTCATCATGGGCGTTGCCGGCGGCATCTTCGCCTTACTCTTGGGCGTCGTTTCCGATGCTTTCGGCACCCAATGGGCGGCTATGGCGATCGTGACCGTCATGTGGCTATATATCGTTTGGTTGATTAAGCCTATCAGTAAGTAATTATGAAAAGAAGCGAGATAAATAGGATCATTCGAGACGCCAAAACATTCATGGCATCGAAACAGTTTATCCTTCCGCCATGGGCGTACTGGAGCATTGCGGACTGGAAGAAAAACAGGGATATAGCGAGTGAAGTTACGGAAAATTTTTTAGGTTGGGACATCACGGACTTCGGCTCGGGCGACTTTTTGCGCCGAGGTTTGTTCCTTTTCACCCTTCGCAACGGTAAGTATAAGGTCGATAAAAAGCCATATTCAGAGAAGGTTATGATTGTCGAGGAAAACCAGGAAACGCCCATGCACTACCACTGGTCGAAGATGGAAGACATCATTTGCCGCGGCGGGGGCAATCTCGTGATAGAACTTTACAACTCAACCGATGACGGCAAGTTCGACGATACGCCGGTGATATTCAGGAAAGACGGCGTTAGGAGCAGTGTCGAAGCCGGCGGCAAGGTGATTCTGACGCCCGGCGAGAGCATCTGCCTCGAACAAGGCATGTATCATCGCTTCTACGGCGAGCCGGACAAAGGCACGGTGTTGGTCGGCGAAGTAAGCGCTGTTAACGACGACGCTAATGACAACTGCTTCTATGAACCTGTCGGGCGCTTTCCGGTTGTCGATGAGGATGAAGAACCTTTGCATTTATTGGTGTCCGATTATCGGATATTTCTGTAAAAAATGGAAAGAAAGGTTATTATTTCAGGCGTCGGCTGCTGTTTGGTTGACAGGCTTTATAATCATATTAATTTCAGCTCGGAAGAGTTGTTGCCATATCTTACACGTACTGTCGGCGACGGTGGCCTGACGCCCGGAAAATTAGTGTTTAAAGAGGAGTTCGACCGTTTTACGGGCGAGGATTTTCTTGAGTTATTGCCCCGCTTAACCGGCGGTAGGTCGGCCGAAAAAATGAATATCGGCGGTCCCTGTATAGTGGCGCTTATACATGCCGCTCAAATGAGTGGCGACGCGGCTTGTTGCCGTTTCTACGGCTGCCACGGGAAAGATGAGGACGGCCGTTTCCTGCTGTCGGCATTGCGCAAGACGCCTGTCGATATTAAGCATTATATTGAAAAAGAGGATGTTACGGCATCAACAATCGTGCTTTCCGACCCCGGATACGACGGCGGCAACGGCGAAAGGGTGTTCATCAACACTATCGGTGCGTCGTGGAAATACGCTCCGTCGGACTTGGATGACGAATTTTTTGCATCCGATATTGTGGTTTTCGGCGGGACGGCGCTCGTGCCGCAAATTCATGACGGGCTTTATGACTTGCTCTTGAAAGCTAAGTCGTCGGGTTGTTTTACGCTTGTCAATACCGTTTTCGATTTCCGTAACGAAAAGGCCTTGCCCGACCGTAAATGGCCGCTGGGCAAGTCCGACGAGAGTTACCGCCATATAGACCTGTTGATAACCGACCGCGAGGAGGCCTTACGGTTGAGCGGCCGGTCGTCGATACCCGAAGCATTGCAATTTTTCAAGGCAAAAGGCGCAGAGGCCGTAGTCGTAACCAACGGCGCGAAGGATATTGCCATCTTTTCCTCAGGCCGCCGTTTTGAGGAAATCCGGGAGGCTTCGATGCCCGTTTCCCAAGCTGTCGTCGAGGAACTCAAAAAAGGACGGGAAGGCGATACTACCGGCTGCGGCGACAATTTTGTCGGCGGCATGATTGCATCAATAGTAAGCCAAATGGGGGAGGGCGCACATGTTTTTGATTTGACGGAAGCCTGCCGGTGGGGCATTGTCTCCGGTGGTTTTACGTGTTTCTACCTTGGCGGAACATGGTTTGAGGCGTACAATGGCGAAAAACGCGACTTGATACTGCCTTATTATGAACAATATAAACAGCAAACAGGGCTATGTCGGGTAAATCCATACTCATCTTCGGCGCAGGGAAAATAGGCCGCTCTTTCATCGGCCAGCTCTTCGGGCGTGCAGGCTATGAAGTGGTGTTCTCGGATGTTGATAAGGCTTTGATTGAGGCGCTGAACCGTCAAGGCTCATACCGTGTCATTCTTAAGGGCGAAACCGACGAGACAATAACCGTTCATAACGTCCGTGCAATCGACGGATACGACCCTGAGCAGGTCGTTGAAGAAATAAGCCGCGCCTCAATAATGGCTGTTTCCGTAGGTAAAAATTTTTTAGGAGAGATTATACCTCTGATTGCCAAGGGAATAGAGCGACGGCATGCCGATTTTCCCGATAAGCCGGTCGATTTGATTTTAGCAGAAAATATGCGTGATGCCAAAGTATTTGTTTACAATGGATTATGCGGCTATTTGCCCAATGGTTTTCCGCTACGGACTACTCTCGGTTTAGTTGAGACGAGCATAGGTAAAATGGTGCCGATAATGACCGAAGAGGACATCAGGAAAGACCTTTTGGCCGTCTTTGCCGAGCCATACAACCAACTGATTGTAGATAAGCACGGCTTTCTCGGCGGCATACCGGAGGTCGATGGTCTCGTTCCGAAAAACAACATCGCCGCCTGGGTCGATCGCAAGGCCTTTATTCATAATATGGGGCATGCGGCAACGGCTTATTACGGCAATTATCGCCACCCCGAAGCTAAATATATTTACGAAGCGCTTGAAGATACCGACGTTTTTGCTTTCGTATGTGCGGCGATGCTTCAGTCGGCGCTTGTTCTGCAATCCGTTTATCCGTCCGATTATACCCTCGAAAGCCTCGAAGCCCATGTCGATGACCTCTTACGTCGTTTTCGCAATAAAGCGCTGAAAGACACCATTTTCCGTGTCGGGCAAGACCGCATACGCAAATTAGGTTTCGACGACCGTTTCATGGGTATCATACGCCTTGCTCAGCAGCAATCCATGGATTATTCGCTGATTATTGAAGCTATGACTTACTCTTTTTTCTTCAATGCGACCGACGAAAACGGCAATCGTTCCGAGGCCGATATCCTTTTCGATAGTTATAAGAAGAGGGGCATAGCCTTTGTCTTAGAAAAAGTTTGCGGTCTGAACGCGACGAATGACAGGTACTTGATCCGGCTTATATCGAATAAGTTTGCCGATTATCAAACGCGGCGATGAAGTTTAACCGCAATACGGATTGTTGGCTTTTTCAAAACCGACGCTCGTCGATTCGCCGTGCCCAGGATAGACGACCGTATTGCCCGGTAGCGTCAGCAGCTTTTCTTTTATGCTTGTAATCAGCGTGTTATAATTGCCTCCCCACAAGTCTGTCCGGCCTATGCTGCCGTAAAACAGTGCGTCGCCGGTAAAAACCACCTTATCCGCTTCGCTATAAAAGGCGAGGCTGGCCGGCGAATGTCCGGGGACAAGAAGGGCTGTTAGCCTGACGTTACCGAAACGCACTTCCTCGTTTTCTTCTATAAAATGCTTAGTTTCAACATCTTTAAAAGTTCCAGGGATACGGAATGCGCGTGCCTGCATGTCGAGCGACGGGGTATTGTCATTCCTTTCGTTCCGGTGCATTTCGGGGCTGATGCCGTATTCCATGAAGATAAAACCGTTACCGACTACATGGTCGAAGTGATAATGTGTTGACAATAACCTTTTTATTATCAGCTTATTGTCCGAAATAGCGCCTGAAAGCGCTGTTTCTTCCTGCCTGTTAATGCATCCGCAGTCGATTATCACGGCTTCCCTCGTCTCATCAAAGATCAGGTAAGTATTTTCGCCGAAATAGTTGAATGTAAAACGTTTAACTGTTATCATAATGGCAAGTAAATTATTTTTTTTGTTTCAAAAAATTCTTCTTCGAAGTAGTCACTCAAATCGGTGATTATAACATTACGGCCGAATTGGGTGGTTTCTTTCCTGACATCGCCACCCTTGAGGCATATCAACCCGTTGGGGAGGGCATTGATTTGTCGGCGTGAGATGTTTTTGCGGACAAGCCTCGCCAGGTCGGGCAAGGGCATAACGGCGCGGTTGACGATGAAGTCGAACGTCGCCTTTTCCTCTTCAATGCGGCATTGTCGCACAGTCACGTTCTTAAGTCCTGCGGCATCGGCTATCGCCTGTGCGACCTTTATCTTTTTCCCGATGCTGTCGATAAGGTGAAAATGCACTTCGGGAAACATTATGGCGAGCGGGATGCCCGGAAATCCGCCGCCCGTGCCGACGTCCATAACTTTTGTCTCGGCAGTAAAGCGTATGAACTCCGCAATAGCCAGAGAATGAAGGATATGTCTCTCGTAGAGATTGTCGATGTCCTTGCGCGAAATGACGTTGATTTTTGCGTTCCAGTCGGCGTAAAGCTCCCCCAAAATGCTAAACTTGTTTGTCTGAATATCGGATATTTCCGGAAAATATTTCTTTATAATTGTCATATTCTAATGTGTGCGATGTCTAAATTCCGAGGGTGTGATGTCTTCGTAATGCTTGAAAAAAGTAGAAAATTGCCTTACCGATTCAAAACGGAGGGAAAAGGCGATTTCCGAAACATTGTTGCCGGTTGTTGTGAGCAATTCCTTTGCTTTCATCAGTTTTTGCTGTATTTGGTAGCGGGCGGGAGTGACGCCGGTATATTCCTTGAATTTTTTGCGGTACCAGGTGTATCCCATACCTATTTTTCGAGCTATTTCCATCTGCGAAATGTTGAAATAATCGGGATTTTTCATAATATCGCGAGCCTCCCTTATCTTGTCAACGATATAGGAATCGGCATATTGTATGTTTTTGCTCTTGTAATAGACGCTTCCCAAAATTGACAGTACAATGCTCGAAATCATCTGTTGATAACCGGTCTTCTCCTTTTCAGCTATTCTGATGATATCATCGTAAAGGCCTACTATAGAAGTACTTAGACCGATATTATGCAAAGGTTCCTCGCGCGAAAAAAAACCTTTTCTCACGCGATTATCAATGTGCTCGCCGCGGAATCCTACCCAATATTCATCCCATCCGGTCTC
This sequence comes from Tannerella sp., assembly GCA_031271805.1. Taxonomy (GTDB): domain Bacteria; phylum Bacteroidota; class Bacteroidia; order Bacteroidales; family Tannerellaceae; genus Tannerella. The sequence goes on along the minus strand of JAISUX010000033.1, from coordinate 57,165 downwards.
ATTATCAGGCGCATAGCTATGCCATTCGTTGGGAAAGAGCAATATCATCGTGCCGGCGACGACTTTCAGCTTCTTTTTCAACGATTGCGACGAGAACCACCCGCTACCTTTAACGATGTAAACCAACTGATACTCGTTGATGATACGTCCTTTTTCGGGTGTAAACAGGTGAGTATTAGGGTGTTGAACAGGCGGGTATGCTACGCCGTGAGTGATCGACTGAAAACCCACGGTTGTCACTACTATGCCCCAATCTTCATCGTTGGCGCCGACAGTAAGATAAAGCAACCTGCTTTCGCGCTTTGTATCCATACTTCGCAAAGTTTTTATCGTTACGAAACGCAAAGGTACGCAAAAAAAATGAAAACTGTCAGAATTGAAACAATAAATATCAAAAAAAGTATCATATAATTCGGAAAAACAGATAATTTTGCACCAAAAATAAATAAGAATTTTTATATCATGGGGAAAAGTTATTTTTTAGCATTTGATTTGGGCGCCACGAGTGGGCGTTCAATACTCGGAACTCTCGAAGACGGGAATTTTGAGATGAAAGAATTTACTCGCTTTCCGAACGCGATGACAGAGCTTCACGGCAAGTATTATTGGGACGTTTTCGGTCTGTATAATTCATTAAAGGAGGGTTTGAAAGAGTGTGCGCGTCAGGGTATCAAACTGACTTCGATAGGCATTGATACCTGGGGAGTCGATTTCGGCTATATTGGCTCGGATGGAACCATACTCGGTTTGCCTCGCGCGTATCGCGATCCTTATACTAACGGCGCGCCGGACGAATATTTCGAGATTGTGCCCCGCGAGAAGGTTTACGGACAGACGGGGATTCAGGTAATGAATTTCAACAGCCTCTACCAATTGTTCGCGGCAAAGAAGGAGGGCTTCTCGCCGTTTAATGCGGCCGACAAGATCCTGTTCATGCCCGATTTGCTTTCGTATATGCTTACGGGAAAGCAAGTTTGCGAATATACTGAGGCTTCGACTTCGCAGATATTAAATCCTGCGACAAAGGAGTTTGAGACGTCGTTGCTCACGGCTTTCGGCGCCAAACCGTCGTTGCTTCTTCCGTTGACTGCTCCGGGTGTTGTCATAGGCCCTCTTACCGATGCCCTGGCGGAGGAAACAGGCTTAGGGCCTGTGCCGGTCGTAACCGTTGCCGGGCACGATACGGCTTCGGCTGTCCTTGCCGTTCCTGCCGACAGCCCCAATTTCGCCTATTTGAGCAGTGGGACATGGAGCCTGATGGGAGTAGAAACGCTTTCGCCGATCATCACGAAAGATTCTTTCGACGCGAATTTCACAAACGAAGGCGGCGTCGAAGGAACCACCCGCTTCCTTAAAAATATAACGGGAATGTGGCTGCTCGAACAGAGCCGCAAGGAATGGGAGAAAGCCGGACGCAAATATTCTTACTCTGAGATAACCGAAATGGCTTTGCAAGCGGCTTATTTTAAGTCGATTGTAAGTCCGGACGATCCGCGCCTCGCCAATCCTGCAAGCATGACTAAGGCTATAGCCGAGATCTGTGTTGAGAGCGGGCAGACGGCGCCTTCGACCGATGCCGAGTTTGTACGTTGCATATTCGAAAGCCTCGTTGCACGCTATAAGGAAGTTATCAATCTGTTGAGCGGAATGGTCTCATTCCCAATAGAAAAACTGCATATCATAGGCGGCGGTTCGCAGAATGATCTCATCAACCAAATGACCGCCGATGCACTCGGAATACCGGTAGTGGCAGGGCCGTCGGAGGCCACCGCAATCGGTAACTGCCTGATGCAGGCCAAAGCCTCCGGTTTGGTAAAAGACCGCTGGGAAATACGCCGCATCATCGCTAAAGCATTCAATGTCAAGACATTTATGCCAACTAAGTAAACAGTAATTATTTTATATTCAAATTTCACAATCATGAAAGAAAGTACGATTAAAAAAGAGTATGAATCCGCGAAAGAACGTTACGCGGAGTTAGGTGTCGATACCGATAAGGCATTGGCAGCATTAAAGGGTGTCTCATTGTCGCTGCACTGCTGGCAGACCGATGATGTAGGCGGCTTTGAAAACCAGGGTGGGGAATTGACCGGCGGCATTCAGGCTACGGGCAATTATCCCGGCAAAGCGCGTAATATTGATGAGGTTCGCGCCGATATCAACAAGGCGACCTCTTTGATTCCCGGAAGTCATCGTTTAAGTTTGCACGAAATCTACGGCGACTTCGGCAGCAAGGTTGTTGACCGCGACCAGGTCGAACCCAAGCATTTCCAGAGTTGGATGGACTGGGCGAAAGACAACGGTATGAAGTTGGATTTCAATTCGACTTCGTTCTCGCATCCTAAGAGCGGCAGCCTGACATTGGCGAATCCGGACAAGGCTATCCGCGATTTCTGGATCGAGCACACCAAGCGTTGCCGCAAGATAAGCGAGGCTATGGGTAAGGCGCAGGGCGACCCCTGCATAATGAATCTTTGGATTCACGACGGCAGCAAAGAAGTGCCGGCTAATCGTCTGAAATACCGCCAGATCTTGGAACAGTCGCTCGACGAGATTTTCACGACCAAGTACAAAAACATGAAAGATTGCATCGAAGCGAAACTGTTCGGCATAGGGCTTGAATCCTATACCGTCGGTTCTTATGACTTCTACCTTGGCTACGGCGCTAAGAAGGGCAAAATCGTTACGCTTGACACAGGCCATTTCCACCTTACCGAAAGCGTGGCGGATAAGATCTCATCGTTGCTGCTCTTTACGCCGGAAATCATGCTCCACGTCAGCCGTCCGATACGTTGGGACAGCGACCACGTGGTCATCCTCAACGACGACTTGCAAGACCTTGCACGCGAGATAATCCGTTGCAACGCCCTCAGTCGCGTTCATATCGGCCTCGACTATTTCGACGCTTCAATCAATCGCATCGGCGCTTATGTAATAGGCTCACGCTCAACGCAAAAAGCTATTTTGCTCGCTCTCCTCGAACCACAGAAGAAACTTCAACAGTACGAGGCTCGTGAGCAGAACTTCCAGCGTCTTGCCCTGCAGGAGGAACTGAAGAACATGCCCTGGAACGCAGTCTGGGATGAGTTTTGCCTCGAAAACGACGTGCCTGTCGGTCTCGATTATATCGCAGATATTGAGAAATACGAGAAAACGGTAACACTGAAGCGTAAGTAATCGAGATGAACACACTGATAGGATTACTAATCATCGCCATAGGAAGTTTCGGTCAGTCGAGTTCCTATGTGCCGATCAACAAGGTCAAGCAATGGTCGTGGGAGTCGTTTTGGCTCACGCAGGGCATTTTCGCCTGGTTGGTGTTCCCGATAGCCGGGGCTTTCCTCGCTATTGTGCCTTCGGGCGCCTGTATATGTGAGATTCTGGGCGCCGGCGGGGCGTGGATGGCTATACTTTTCGGCGCTCTCTGGGGCGTCGGCGGACTGACTTTCGGTTTGAGTATGCGCTATCTCGGCATCGCCCTCGGTCAGTCGCTGGCTCTCGGTACCTGCTCTGCCTTCGGGACGCTGATTCCCGCTTTGATAAAGGGCGAAAACCTCTTTAAAGGCGACGGCTTGCTGCTCTTGATTGGCGTTGCAATAGCCATAGCCGGCATAGCAATCATCGGCTACGCAGGCGCGTTGAAGTCGAAAAACATGTCGGAGGAAGAAAAACGTAAGGCGGTCAAAGATTTTGCATTGAAGAAAGGCCTGATAATAGCCATTTTAGCAGGTGTGATGAGCGCTTGTTTTGCCCTCGGCTTAGAATATGGAGCGCCTATCAAGGATTTTATCCTCGCAAAGGGAGTTCCCGCTCTGTATGCTGGCTTGCCGGTAGTCGCATTAGTCACTTTCGGCGGCTTCCTGACTAACGCTACGTATTGTATCCAACAGAATATCAAGAACAAAACAGGTGGCGATTATTTGTCGGTAAATGCTAAAACGCTTACTAACAATCTGTTATTCTGTGCGTTGGCCGGCGTTCTGTGGTACTCGCAGTTCTTCGGACTGGAAATGGGCAAGAGTTTCCTTAGCGACAGCCCTGTGCTCTTAGCATTCTCATGGAGCATATTGATGTCGTTGAACGTCACATTCAGCAATGTTTGGGGCATAATTCTGAAAGAATGGAAAGGCTCAGGCTCGAAGACGATTACGGTGCTTGTCATCGGACTTATCGTCCTTATCGCCTCGATTATCGTAGTGGCTTTATCTATGAATTGAAAAGTTGTTTTTAACAAGAGGGGATGAGTTCGTTTACAAACTCATCCCCTTATTTATTTGTAGATGCAAAAGAGATTTTATGCGGAAAGAGGGGGATTCGAACCCCCGGTACAGAAACCCGTACGACAGTTTAGCAAACTGTTGGTTTAAGCCACTCACCCATCTTTCCAAACGATTTTGTGCGCTCAAAGTCTCAAAAACGGCGACAAAGGTAGAGATTATTTTTAAACAAACAAAATTTTCGGGCGAAAACTTTTGCGATATTTCAAAAAAGCAGTACTTTTGTACACTTTTATTTGATATTTTATTATATGTACAGGACAAAAACTTGTGGAGAACTGCGATTAAAAGACGAGGGTCACGAAGTCACTCTTGCCGGATGGGTGCAGAAAGTACGCGATATGGGCGGTATGACTTTTGTCGATATCCGCGACCGTTACGGATTGACACAATTGGTATTCAGTGAAGAAATCGACGCAACACTCTGCGAAAAGGCCGTCAAATTGGGACGAGAATACGTCATACAGGTCAAAGGGATAGTTAAGGAAAGAACGAAAAAGAACGCGCATCTCATGACCGGAGAGATCGAAGTCGTTGTAAGTGAGCTTGTTATACTCAACGCTTCGCTCACTCCGCCGTTCACTATTGAAGACGAAAGTGATGGTGGCGACGATTTGCGGATGAAATATCGCTATTTGGATTTGCGCCGCGCGGTCGTTCGTAAAAACCTCGAAGTGCGCCACAAAATGGCTTTCGAGACCCGCCGTTTTTTGAGTGAAGCCGGCTTCCTCGAAGTCGAGACGCCGGTGTTGGTTAATTCGACGCCCGAAGGGGCGCGCGATTTCGTTGTGCCGTCGAGAATGAACCCGGGACAGTTCTACGCCTTGCCTCAATCGCCGCAAACATTAAAGCAACTGCTGATGGTTTCGGGTTTCGATCGTTACTTCCAGATAGTCAAGTGTTTCCGTGATGAAGACCTTCGAGCCGACCGGCAACCGGAATTTACGCAAATAGACTGTGAGATGTCGTTCGTTGAGCAGGAAGATGTGCTGCGGATATTTGAGGGATTGGTGAAGCATCTTTTCAGCGCTGTTCGCAACATCAATTTCAAGGATGATTTCCCGCGGATGACATGGAAGGATGCTATGAAATATTATGGATCCGACAAGCCGGACATCCGGTTCGGAATGAAGTTTGTCGAACTTGATGCGATTTTGAAAGGTTCGGGTTTTTCCGTCTTCGACAATGCCGAATATATAGGCGGCATCTGCGCAAAAGGAGTCGGCAACTACACCCGTAAGCAATTAGATGAACTTACCGATTTCGTCAGACGCCCGCAAATAGGTGCGAAAGGGATGGTTTACGCCAAAATTGAGGAAGATGGCGCCGTTAAATCGAGCGTAGATAAGTTTTATTCGCAAGAGACACTTCAAAAACTCAAGGCTGCGTTTGAAGCGGAACCGGGCGACCTTATACTCATATTATCAGGCGATTCGGCCGACAGGACACGCAAGCAATTAGGCGAGTTAAGGCTCGAAATGGGCAACAGGCTCGGACTGCGAGACAAAGATGTATTCGCCTGCCTATGGGTTGTCGATTTCCCCTTGCTCGAATGGGACGACGAGACGCAACGCTACTACGCGATGCATCATCCCTTCACTTCGCCAAAGCCGGAGGATATCCCTTTCCTCGAACAAAAACCCGGTGAAGTTCGCGCCAATGCCTACGATATTGTAATCAACGGTGTCGAGGTAGGCGGCGGGTCGATACGTATTCACGATAGCGGGCTTCAAGACAGGATGTTCCGCCTGCTTGGATTTAGCGAAGAAAAGGCGCAGATGCAGTTCGGTTTCCTGATGAACGCTTTCAAATATGGTGCTCCGCCTCATGGAGGTATCGCTTTCGGGCTTGACCGCCTCGTATCGTTGTTCGCCGGCCTCGATTCGATACGCGACTGTATTGCTTTCCCGAAAAACAATTCCGGTCGCGACGTGATGCTCGATGCTCCTTCGGTACTCGAAGATGTACAGTTAGATGAACTGAAAATACGGGTTTGTCCTCTTACATAATAGAAATATGATAAGGATTAAAGACATATTGAATGAGATTGAACGCATAGCTCCCTTGAGTTTGCAGGAAGATTTCGATAACGCAGGCGTGCAGGTGGGTGACATTGGGCAGCAGGCTACCGGTGCGCTCGTGTGCCTCGACGTCACGGAAGATGTTGTTAATGAGGCTATTGACGCCGGATTTAATCTTATTATTTCGCATCATCCGCTTGCGTTCAAGCCGTTCAAATCGCTTACAGGCAGGACGTATGTCGAGCGTTGCCTGATGACGGCGATAAAGAACGACATCGTTATTTATGCCGCCCATACCAACCTCGACAATGCCGAAGGGGGCGTTAATTACAAACTCGCCGAGATGTTCGGGCTTGAAGACGCCCGTGTCTTAAGCCCGCAAAAGAACCGTCTCCTGAAACTCGTTACGTTTGTCCCCGAAGAATCGGCCGAGACGCTCCGTCATGCCCTTTTCAAAGTCGGAGCAGGCAGTATAGGCGACTACAGTTCGTGTAGTTTTAATACGGAAGGAACCGGCTCTTTCCTGCCCGGTCGCGATACCACGCCCTATCGCGGCGAACCGGGGGAATTATACTCCGGCAAAGAAATCCGCATAGAGACAATTCTCCCCGACTACAAAAAGGCGCAGGTAGTCAGAGCATTACTGTCGGCGCATCCGTATGAAGAACCCGTTTTCGACCTTTATCGCCTCGAAAACGAATGGCAACAGGCGGGTAGCGGCGTCATCGGCAACTTGCCGGACTGGGAAGACGAACTGATTTTCCTGCAACGTATTAAGGACACACTCGGCGTCGAGTGCCTTAAACACTCTCAGCTGACAGGCCGCAAGTTGCGCACCGTAGCTATCTGTGGCGGAAGCGGCGCTTTCCTTATCAAGGACGCCATCGCCGCAGATGCCGATATATTCATCACCGGCGAGGCGCGATACAACGATTTCTACGATGTAGAAGGCGAAATTTTGTTAGCCGTTATAGGACATTATGAAAGTGAAATTTGCACAAAAGATATTTTCTTTCATATTATTTCAAAAAAATTCCCTACCTTTGCAGTTCAAAACTCAATAGCAAATATAAACCCAATAAAATATTTATAGCATGGCAAAAAAGAATGAAGCCGTAGTAGAAACAAATGAGGCTGTAAAAACAACGACGAAAAAAGCCGCTTCCGTAAAGGCAACTAAGCCTGCGGCGGCAAAGAAAGACGAAGCCGGCGACAAAGAACCGGTAGAAAAGAAGGCGACAGCTGACAGCGAACCGACTAAGCCCGAGCCGGCAAAGAAATCTACGCATAAAAAAGCCGCGACAGACAAAAAAGGTTCTAAAGAAACACGTGTCGAAGCTAATGAATTTAATTTCAATGCACCTTCGGCGAAAGGCCCCGGCGAAAAAGAATATTCGGTAGAAGAAAAATTGTATCTCTTGTACCAGCTGCAAAATACTGTTTCTGAGATAGATACGATTAAAACTCTTCGCGGTGAACTGCCTTTGGAGGTACAAGACCTCGAAGATGAAATCGCGGGATTAAGGACGCGCCTCGAAAACTATCAAGCAGAAATTCGTTCGTTCGACGAAAACGTTATTGCCCAAAAAAATAACATTTCCGAGTCGAAGTTGCTGGTCGAAAAGTATAAGGCTCAGTTGGAGAATGTGCGTAACAACCGCGAGTACGATAATCTATCTAAAGAGGTTGAATATCAGGAACTTGAAATAGAATTTTTGGAGAAGAAAATCAAAGAATTTAATGCGGCTATCAGGCAAAAGAAAGAGAGTATTTCCGGTATAAAAGAGATGCTTGAGGGCAGGAAATATGACCTCGATATGAAGAAGAAGGAGCTTCAGGAAATTGTTGCGGAGACGCGCCACGAAGAAGAAATTCTTCGCGAAAAGGCAAAGTCGTTCGAGGAAAAAATCGAACCTCGCCTCTTGAACGCTTTCAAGCGTATCCGCAAGGGCGCCCGTAACGGACTTGCAATTGTCAATATCGAGCGTGACGCCTGCGGTGGTTGCTTCAACAAAATCCCGCCGCAAAAGCAACTCGACATCAAACTGCACAAGAAAATCATCGTCTGCGAATATTGCGGCCGCGTGATGATTGACCCCGAACTTGCAAACATCGACGATATTAAAGACTTGAAAACGGATTGATACATAAAGTCGAAAAATATATAGAGACAAATCACCTCTTGCCACGGAACTGTTCTGTCGTTGTTGGATTCAGTGGTGGAGGTGATTCCGTCTCTTTATTGTTTTTGCTGCATAAACTTGGTTACGATTGCATCGCCGCTCACTGCAATTTTCATCTTCGCGGCGACGAATCCGACCACGATGAGGCTTTCTGCCGAGATTTTGCCGTAAAGCGCGGAATAAAATATGAAAAAGTCGATTTCGACACCCGTAATTACGCCATTGAGCGACATGTGTCCATCGAGATGGCCGCTCGCGAACTTCGTTACGAATGGTTCGAGGCGATACGTCAAAGGTATGATGCTCAGGCAATTGCCGTCGCTCATCATCGTGACGACAATGCCGAAACGATACTTATGAACCTGATTCGGGGTACCGGGATACACGGACTTTGCGGCATACGTAACAAAAATAACTACATCGTGCGCCCCTTTTTATGCCTTGGCAAGGACGAAATAACACAGTTCCTGGTAGGGGAGGGGTTGCCCTTCGTCAGCGACAGTTCAAACAGCTCCGACAAATATACCCGTAACTTTATCAGGCTGAAAATCATGCCTTTACTGGAAGAGATCAATCCTTCCGTCAAGGAATCCGTCACACGCGCCGCCGAAAATCTTTCCGCCGTAGAAACAATATTTATGGGCGAAATAGCGAGATTAATAAAAAAAATAACGAAAACGGCTGATGGTGAGGTTGTTAGTATTGACATAACCTGCTTGCTTAAACTTCCGGAACCCAAAACAATACTGTATGAAATCCTTAAAAACTACGGCTTTACGCGATTGCTCACCGAAGACATTTTTCAAGCCATCGGCAATGAATCGGGTAAAGTGTTTTTCGCTCCGGGGTCGTCATACAAACTTGTCAAAGACCGTGATACATTTATTATATATAGATGTTCCGAAAAAGAGGATATTACATATCAAATTAAAGAAAATGATATCGAAAACGAAGGCCTTCCAATCGGCTTGTCGATACAGATAGCGCCTGTAAATGCCGATTTTAGGATAGATAGAAATCCGAATGTCGCGACCTTCGATTATGATACGTTGCGATTTCCGCTGACCTTACGACGATGGAAGGATGGCGACAGCTTCGTGCCCTTCGGAATTACCGGGCGTAAAAAGTTGAGCGACTTATTTAATGACCTGAAATTAAGTCTTTTGGATAAGGAACGGGTGTGGTTGTTGTGTAGCGGGACAGACATTATTTGGGTAGTAGGTTTACGTCCCGACAATCGCTTCCGGATAGTTAATAAAACAAAAAAAGCGATTATTGTAAAATTTTTCCCTAAAAAATTGCACAAATAAAAAATAATGCTTATCTTTGTCCCCGAATTATAACCGAAATGACGTAATAATTCAAAATAAATAACCCATTTTTTTATGTTCAAAGAACCAAATGCATAATAATGTGCGTCGTTTATATTCATTTTTTTTACACTAATTTTTTATATGCAAAAATACAACATTCTTGAATTAAACAGCAAACAAATTTCCGAGTTACAGGAGATTGCGGAGACGTTGGGAATCAACAAAGTCAAGTCATTACCGAAGGAAGATTTGGTATATAGGATACTTGACGAGCAGGCTATTACATGGGCAGGCAAACAAGTTGAGAAGGAAGCTCGAAAAAGAGATAAGAGATCTCAGAAAAGTAAGCCTAATCAGGCTGCAAAATCGGTGACGCCGGAAAGCGCCTCTGCGAAAGAAGCGCCTGAAGGCGCTGATAATATGGTTAAGCGCAGAGGCAGGCCGCCCAAAGATGCCCAAAAGCATGATGTGGCGAACAAACAAGTCGCTGCATCTCAACAACTTGTAGGCGATAATAAAACTACCGCCGACAAGCCGAGTGACGCTGTAGAGCCGGCTGTCGCTACTCCGCTTCAGCAATCGGTTAAGGTCAAACAGCCTGCTGTCGCCGAACAAACCGTCGCAAAGCCTGCCGAAGAAGAACAACATAAAGGCAAACGAGGTCGGCCTAAGAAGGAGAAAACGATTATAAATCAGTCGATTTCGCCACAGCAGCCAAAGGATGCGAATACAAATAAAGTGCAATTTACCCCTGTTCATAAAGATATAATTCCGCTTGTCGCAACCGGAAAGTCCGTGTCTGCGGATATTTTGCCGCCGCCTGTTGTTCCCGAACCTGCTTCGCCGGCGAAACCGGAAAGCACGGTAACTACTGAACCCAAAGTAAAGATAGAACCGAAGCAACCTGCTGAAAATAAGCGTATTATATTTAGACATAACAGTGAAACATCCTCTGTCTTAGATCAGATTATTCCGATAACAACTTCGCAATCAATCCTTGATGTCAAGCAGCCGGTGATTCCTGCAAATATCGAACCGGCGGTTGCTCCGGCAACTCCCGCGCCGTCTCAAAATCACCAGAAACAGCAAAATCAGAATCAGAACCGTTCTCAGAAGCAGTTCCCCAACAATAATCAGAACGTTCCGAGGCTTGCTATGATGCAGCCGGAAGTTGAGAAAACGTTTGATTTTGAGGGTATTTTGGTCGGTACCGGCGTGCTGGAAATTATTCAGGACGGATACGGCTTTTTGCGTTCGTCAGATTTCAATTACCTGTCTTCGCCGGACGACATATATGTTTCCCAGGCGCAGGTGAAACTGTTTGGTTTGAAAACGGGTGATGTTGTTGAAGGGGCAATACGTCCGCCCAAAGAAAGCGAGAAATATTTCCCTCTTGTCAAAGTAGATAAAATCAACGGACGGACGCCGGAGGAAGTGCGCGACCGCGTGCCTTTCGACCATCTGACACCGCTTTTCCCGGACGAGAAATTCATGCTGACAGGAAAACGCTCGCCTAAGGTTTATGACCAGATTTCGGTGCGCGTAGTTGATCTGTTCTCGCCTATCGGCAAGGGGCAACGCGGACTTATCGTGGCGCAACCTAAGACCGGTAAGACGATGTTACTCAAGGATATAGCTAATGCAATATCGGCTAATCATCCGGAAGTATATATGATAATTTTACTTATCGACGAGCGTCCGGAAGAAGTCACGGATATGGCGCGCAGTGTTGACGCCGAGGTCATCGCCTCGACGTTCGACGAGCCTGCAGAACGCCACGTAAAGATAGCCGACATCGTTTTGAACAAGGCAAAGCGTATGGTTGAGTGCGGGCACGATGTGGTTATATTGCTCGATTCGATAACTCGTCTCGCACGCGCTTATAACACGGTGCAGCCTGCTTCCGGTAAGGTGCTGTCGGGTGGCGTTGACGCTAATGCTCTGCAAAAGCCGAAACGTTTCTTCGGCGCGGCTCGAAATATTGAAAACGGCGGTAGTCTGACGATTCTGGCGACAGCCCTGACAGAGACCGGCTCGAAAATGGACGATGTGATCTTCGAGGAGTTCAAGGGAACAGGCAATATGGAACTTCAACTCGACCGCAAACTGTCGAACAAACGCATCTATCCTGCCGTCGATATCATTGCATCAAGCACCCGTCGCGACGACCTGCTGTTAGACGAAAAGACTATCAACCGCATGTGGGTGCTGCGTAAGTATCTGTCGGATATGAATTCTATCGAAGCAATGGAATTTGTAAAAAAACAGATGGAACTGACACAAGACAACTTTGAATTTCTCGCATCTATGAATGGCTGAGATTCAAACTGATGATTATAAACATTTTAATAAATTAAAACAAACACAAATGAGGAAAATTATTATTGTAGCGACGGCTATTGTTTTGTGCTGCCTCTATTCATGCAACAAAGATGAAGATGTAACCCTGAGTTATAACTTCGGTATTACTAAATTTGAGAGTTCGCAAGACTTGACGCAACCGGAAGATTTGGCCAAGGTGACCGATTTTCTGAAAGCGCATAACTGCCCGATGGAACCTCAAACATTCACAGCTAAGTCAAAAGCCGATTGCGACGCGAAGGCGCTTGCAGGCTTTAACGAGGCTATATCGTCGTTCACACGCGCCGATGTAGCAGCGCTCGGCTTAGACGCATCTACTTCGTTTACTTATTCGGCATCACGGCAGGATAATGGCAATACTATCGAAATAGGTAGCTTTGTTTATCCGTAATAAGTCGAGGACCGTATTGTAGGCCGATTGCCGACGACATCGACGACGACGTCATTGCGAGGTTGAAGAAGGAGGATAACCGCTTTCTTCAATCACTGCTTTGTCAGCAGCGGTTTGGTATCAGTTGGATTTATTTGATTGTTATTTGTTTTCTGGTTTTTATTTTTAACGCATATCCCAGATAATTGTTTCATCAAAACACAGCCCGTCAACTTTCAAACCCAAAGAATCTTCCGAAAGAATACAAGAACAGTGTTTACAAAAAACAGGTACAATATATCAATCAATTTAATCATTCTAAAATCACAGTTCAGACGGCTGATTTTGATTTGCCAAAAAGTTGGCAAATCTGCTGATACGGTTGTAATGCCATTATCATCACGATAGGAAATGATTTTATTTGATGAGGAATTTGTCATATTGTCTTCGATTTGATTATTACTTATTAAAAACTAAACTTTTAAGGAACTCTATTTTTTGCTCCTCTGTCCATTTTTTTGTAGTTTGAACTGAAAAATTTTTGAAAACGCCATTTTGTTCAAAAGACAAAAAATACATATTCCTATCTGCATTATTGTAAGTCCCAAATACCCTCCAAAGTATGAATTTGTTTTCTTCGTCAGTTTCAATTTCGGTTGACGAAAAATCAAAACTGTTGGCAAAATATTCACTTTCCCATTTATAAAATGCTTTTACAAAATCAAAACCTTTCAGAGAACCGTCGGCATTAAATTCAAATTTTTTTGAAAGCCCCATAGCAATAGAAATTGTAACGCTGTCTGAATTTGTAAAAAACTGTTGGCGGGCAGAACTGTTATATTTGGTCTGTTCCCATTTTCCTTTGATATTTACATTACCAAAAGGGAAAACCATATATTCTGTTTGGTCTTTTTTCTCGTTATAATCACAACTAACCAAAGTTTGCTCTGTGTTTCTGTATGTTGCACAACTTGCAAAACATAAAACGGCGAAGAAAATTAGAATTATCTTTTTCATATCAGTCAATTTTTTCTTTTTCAATATTCACCACTCCCTTGCATTCAGGATACCCAGTGCAGCCCCAAAACTCTTTTCCTTCGTTTTTTCCTGATTTCACTTTCCTGATAACCATCGTTTTACCGCAATTCGGGCAGACAGGCGAGTTTTGCTTGTGAGTTTTCGATTCAATTCTTATTTGAGTTAATTGTTCACGAAATCCGCCTTTTTCTTCAAAATTATCAACCTGCGACTGTATCTGTTTGATTAACAGGCGAATTGCTCGCCTTAACAGGATTATCATACAGTTTGCCATAGCCGTCGAATCTTCGGAAAGCAGCCATTTATCAAATTTCTTCTTTTGAGCCAGCAAATGAACGCAAGAATCGTGAATCCAGTCGGTTGAGTAATTGGGCTTATCGAGCCAAACATCGAACACTTCCTGTGCTTCGGCAGATTGCGTGTGCCAAGGAACTAAATCATTTCTCAACAGCCAATCTTCGTAATCGCTCATCAACTCTGTCAAACTTGCCCGCGCTACATCTGTCAGTTTCATTTCCGTTTCTTTTGACGTCGAGCCCCGCGCCGACCCTTCGACAATATTTACCTTTCCCGACCTTGCCGCCTGCGTCATTTGGTCGTATTGCCTGCCTGTCGGGTCGAGTTTGCGGGTCAAAAACTTGTCGCAAAAACGGTAAGTGGCAAGTTGCGCGATGCTCGCCAACACCCACGAGTCCAAAATTCGGTAGCCGGAAGAGTAATCTAATTTTGCCATTGTTATTTGATTTATAACGATATATTTCGATTTATATTGTCTGTATAGTTCCAACCTTTCGCACGTCCCAGCGGCGGTTCGCCCGTTTCGGTTGGGAGGAATTTATCCACTTCGGGAAGTTGAATCGGGAGGTCTTCGAGGGCTACGGTGTAGGGCATTCCGTCCTTATAATAGATCGGGAACGGCTCGCCCCAATAGCGCTGGCGGCTGAAAATGGCGTCGCGGAGGCGGTAGTTGACTTTGACCTTGCCCAGACCGTTGTCTTCAATAAACTTTTTGGTTTTGGCGATGGCTTCTTTGACGGTTAAACCGTTCAAAATAAGCGTTTCAGGGGATTGCGGTGCCTGTCCCGCCACAGCGGGATAAACTCCGCAATGACGGTCGGCGGCCGGGCTGTTCATCATTATTCCTTCTTTTGCGTCGAAGCTATCTTCGCTTATGTCGGCGCCCTCAATCAATGGGATTATCGGCAAACCGAAATGCTTGGCAAAGGCATAGTCGCGGCTGTCATGGGCGGGAACAGCCATGATTGCACCGGTGCCGTATCCTGCTAATACATAATCGCTTATCCAGATGGGAATTTCCTCGCCGCTAACGGGATTTATAGCATAAGAGCCTGAGAAAACTCCGGTTACGCGACTGTCGGCAATGCGCTCGCGCTCGGTGCGTTTCTTGGTCTGTTCTATATAGGCGGCTACTTCGGTACGCTGCTCGTCTGTGGTGAGTGGCTCAACATACTCGCTTTCAGGCGCTAATACCATAAAAGTAACGCCATAAATCGTGTCGGCGCGGGTGGTGAAAATCTTAATTCTATCAGGGGATTGCGGGTGAGATCCCGTGTCGTTGCACTGGACGCAATGACGCGCGATGGGAAAATCCATTTCCGCCCCTTCGCTACGTCCAATCCAATTCCGCTGCGTTTCTTTGAGCGAATCGGTCCAGTCAATCGTTTCGAGACCGTCGAGAAGTCGCTGTGCATAAGCCGATACGCGCAACGACCACTGTTTCATACGGCGCTGCTCAACGGGGTACCCGCCGCGGATGGAAATACCGTCCTGCACTTCGTCGTTTGCCAGCACCGTACCGAGTTTCGGGCACCAGTTGACCATCGTATCTGCCAGATAAGCAATGCGATAGTTCATCAGCGTTTCCTGCTGACGGTGCTCATCCCACGACAGCCACTCTTCGGCAGTGAAATGCAGTTCTTCTGTCTGCGCTATTTCGAGACCTTTATTCCCCTGTGTTTCAAAACATTCAATCAGTTCCGAAATCGGTCGCGCCTGCTTTGCCTGATAGCAATAATACGAGTTAAACATCAGAATAAAAGCCCATTGCGTCCATTTGTAAAACTCCGGGTCGCAGGTACGCACTTCGCGGTTCCAGTCGAACGAAAAGCCAATCTTATCCAACTGCTCACGGTAGCGGGCGATATTATTTTCGGTCGTAACGGCAGGATGCTGCCCTGTCTGGATGGCATACTGCTCTGCAGGCAACCCGTAGGCGTCGTAGCCCATCGGATGAAGCACGTTAAAACCCCGCAACCGCTTGTAACGGGCATAAATATCCGACGCTATATAACCGAGCGGATGCCCCACATGCAGCCCAGCGCCAGAAGGATAGGGAAACATGTCTAATACATAAAACTTAGGTTTATCTTTCTGAATATCAACCTGATACGTTTTGTCGGCGACCCATTGCGCCTGCCATTTTTTCTCGATTTCTCTAAAATTATATTCCATATTGTTAAATTATAGTCTCAAAAAGACCACAAAAGTACGATTTTTTTGACATATATGGAAAATAAAACGGTTGTAAATGCGGAAAAGCCGGTTTAATTTCTTATTTTTGTGGCCGGTAAACAAATAATTATGAAAAAAGGTTCGATACTCATTGTTGACGATAACAAAAACGTACTGACGGCCTTGCGTATCTTGTTAATGTCTTATTTTGAGAAGGTTACGATGCTGTCGTCACCCTCTCAAATTCCTGCGGTGTTACGTGAAGAGATTCCCGATGTGGCGTTGCTCGACATGAATTTCTCGGCCGGCATCAATTCGGGCAATGAGGGCTTGTACTGGCTCTCGGAAATAAAGAAATTCGATCCCGAACTGCCGGTGGTGCTGTTTACTGCTTATGCGGATATTGACTTGGCAGTCAAGGCTTTGAAGATGGGGGCGAGCGATTTTGTAGTTAAGCCGTGGGATAATTCGCGTTTGGTGGCAACGCTGCAATCGGCTTATAATCTGAGGGAATCGCGCAAGGAAGTGAGGCGACTGCGTGATAAACAGACTGTTCTGACCGGCGAACTAAACCGTGAAACGGCTCTCTGTCGCGGTGTATCGCCTGAGATGTCTGAGTTGTGGCGTATGGTCGAAAAAATCGCCGCTACCGATACCAACATCCTGATTACCGGCGAGAACGGTACCGGCAAAGAGGTTGTAGCCCGTGAAATACACCGCCTCTCGGCTCGCAAAAACGAGGTTCTGATAACGGTTGACATGGGCGCCATTACCGAGACGCTGTTTGAGAGCGAGCTGTTCGGTCACGTGCGCGGAGCTTTTACCGATGCGCATACCGACCGCACAGGCAAGTTTGAGGCGGCTAATGGAGGCACGCTGTTTCTCGACGAGATCGGCAACCTGTCGCTGCCGTTGCAGGCCAAACTGCTTAACGCGCTGCAGTCGAGGCATATAATTCGTGTCGGAGACAATACGCCGATATCTGTTGACATCCGCCTGCTCTGCGCTACAAACCGTAATTTGCCGGAAATGGTCTTGAGCGGGACGTTTCGTGAAGACCTGCTTTACCGTATCAATACTATACAGTTGGAAATTCCGCCCTTGCGTTCGCGCGTCGCCGATATTCCCCTGTTGGCTGATTTTTTTCTACAGAAATATGCCCGCAAATACCACAAAGACGGTCTGTCGCTTGCGCCCGAGGCCATTGTCAAATTGCAATCCTATCCTTTTCCCGGCAATATACGCGAACTGCAACATGCTATCGAAAAGGCCGTTATCTTGTGCGAAAGCGCTGTTATCCAGGCAGATGATTTCATGCTCAACAAGATCGCCGCTCAGGATGTTACGAAAATTATCACCCTTGAAGACGCCGAAAGATCGTTGATAATAAGCGCATTAAAACGCCATAAAGGAAATTTGTCCATTGTCTCCAACGAAATCGGCATCTCTCGTCCAACGTTGTATAGCAAGATGAAAAAATTTGGGTTATAGGAAAAAAATGTTTAATTTTGCAGTGTCAATAAAATAAATAATTCGAACTTATATGAAAAAAACAATTCTTTTTTTTAGCAGTGTAATTATGCTCGCCTCTTGTTGCGGGCAGAGTGAAAAAGCGCCGAAGGGTATTGAGCATGTGATCGTCATTGGTCTTGACGGGCTTAGCAGTCAAGGACTTCGCGAAGCCAATACGCCGACGATGGACAACATGATGGCAAACGGCGCCTACAGTTTTAAGGTGCGTTGTGTATTGCCGACCGTGAGTAAACCCAACTGGAACGCCATGCTTTGCGGCGCCGGTCCGGATATTACAGGATGTACATCCAACGGATGGTACAGGGATAAGTACGACCTTGTGCCGGTGGCGATGACTGATAATCAGTCGTTTCCTAATATTTTTTACGTCATACGGCAGCAACGACCTGATGCTGAGTTAGGTTCAATTTATCATTGGGATGATTTCGGCAGCATCCTCGACAAGGAGGTATTGAACCTGTCGGAAACCTACAATTCCGCTTTAGTGACAACTGAAAAGACGGCTGAGTATATAAAAGACAAAAAGCCTGATTTTCTGTTTATTCAGTTAGATGATGTCGATCACTACGGACATAGCGACGGACACATGTCGGAAGCATATCTCAAGAGTATTCAAGCGGTTGATAATCAGATAAAAATGATTCTTGATGCTATCCGTGAAGCAGGCATCGAAGGTTCTACGATGGTGATGATTGTCTCCGATCACGGCGGAATCTTACGCGGTCATGGCGGAAATACTTATGAAGAGTTGACTACTCCTATCATCTATTATGGTAAGGGCATAAAGAAAGGTTATGAGATCCGCCAGCAGATATACCGTTTTGATGTGGCTGCCGATGTGGCTTTTGCATTGGGGGTAAAGGCGCCGCAAGTGTGGGTAGGTCGTCCTGTTAAAGCGGCTTTTGAAGGTTTTGATGAGCCGGAAAACATCTGGGAGATGGTCGAGATACTGCCTCCGCCTTCGTTTGAGACAAAGACATTCCGCGGTCCTTTAGTCGATTCGGCTTATAAACAGCCTGTTGAAGTTCGTATTAAGGCGCCTGTAGGCGTTAAGGGTGAGATTCGTTATACGGTGGACGGAAGTGTTCCTACACGTCAATCCTCTCTTTATAACGGCGCTTTCACAGTTGATTCGACAACGATTGTAACCGCAAAACTATTCGGAGACAAAGGCGAAAGCATCAAAGTTCAAGGAAAATATGCCGTAGGGAAGTGATTTTTCATGTTCAAATCCATTCAATATCAACTGTATATCTACACCCTGCTGCTGATTGCGGCGGTAGCGGCTATGACGTGGTTGCTGACGAATGGACATTATATTTTTGCTGCGCCTGTTGTTTTAGTGATAGCCTTGTGTTTGAGACGACTTAAAACATGCTACGACGGTTATAATAAGAACATTATTTTCCTGCTCAACGCGCTTGAGAACGGCGATTATACTTATCGTTTTTCGGAGAAACGCCTTTCGGCTCGCGAAAGAGAGATGAATAGCACGTTCAACCGCATCAAGGAAATTCTTGAACTTGCCCGTAAGGAAGTGATTGAGAATGAGCATTTTTTGAGTATCATTCTCGAAAGCGTTTCAACCGGTATTATTATCGTCGATGCAGGCGGGATAGTGCATAAGGTGAACCGTACGGCGATGGAAATGCTTGGTCTGAGGCGATTAACGCATCTCAATCAGTTGCAGGCAGTGGATGAATCCTATCCGGAATTATTCCGCAACCTCAAGGTGGGCGACAGTTGCCAACTTGCGCTGACGACCGAGCGCGAAGAATTTCCGGTTAGTCTGCGCGTGTCGCAAATCAGTCTCAAACGCGGTATGATGCGTGTGATGACCTTGAATAATATTGGTAACGAGCTGGAAATGAAGGAAATGGAATCGTGGATTCGCCTTATTCGAGTGATGACGCACGAAATCATGAACTCCATAGCGCCCGTTACCTCGCTTAGCGAAACGATGATGAATACTCTTGTAGAGACGGGGCGAGCCCCGTCTCTACCTGTTGATGAAATACGGCTCGCTTTCGAAACAATCAACAGTACCGCCACCGGCTTGCTGTCGTTTGTCGAATCGTACCGTAAATTCACATCCGTACCTAATCCGAAAAAAGAGCCTTTCGACATGCCGGCTCTTGTCGAACAGGTTGTCAAATTGCATGAGCAGATGCTTCGCGACAAAGGTCAGGAGTGCCTTGTCACGACTAATGAGGATGCCGTTTTTGTTAATGCCGACGAAAATCTTATCCGCCAAGTAATAGTCAATCTCTTAAAAAATGCCATAGAAGTATCTGATTGTAAGTGTATTACGATTGCAGTTCATAAAGATGCAGATGTCATCACGGTCGAAGTCGCCAACAACGGCTCGCCTATTTCGCCCGATATATTGCCGCATATTTTCGTCCCTTTTTTTACAACAAAGTCCGACGGTTCCGGCATCGGCCTAAGTGTATCGCGCTACATCATGCGCCTCCACAACGGCAAATTACAACATTTTACAACCGCTAACGGTCTGACAGTCTTTCAGTTAACCTTGCCGATGATATTTTAGATTTTAGATTTCAGATTTTAGATTTGACGCGCTGTTTGATTGTTAAATTTAGTAAAAATAAGAGCCGCAAATTTCCCTCCAATACCACTTTTTCTTTTTATCTAATTTTGATTCTCAACAAATTAAAATTATCGTTTTTGGATATTTTCCGGATTTTTTTGTCATTTTCCGTAAATTTTCAAAATGCCTGTTTCAAAAATGGATAAAAATTAACGTAGATTAACTTAGTCTTGTCAGATTTCGTAAATAAAATATTTGTTCTCTCCTTAGAATTTTGTATAATTTTGCTCCATAAAACAGAACCGGCGAAAGCAGGTGGGTTTATGAGCTAAATATTAAATGATATTTAAATTTCGTATATACAATTTAACAGTCGGGATATAAGAAACAAATATAATTTTTAACGAAATGAAAAATGATTTTTTAAATATTTTCGGTTTAGCGGAAGGTGAGTACGCTACCGGGAGGGCGGGAACAAACGCCGAATCGAATATGGAATGTGTGCGGAAAGCATTCAGGGCGGCGGCGGTCGTGGCGCTGCTGATAACGGGAATAACAACAGCTAAGGCGCAATTCTATTACAATGAAACATGTAGAAATAAAACCGGCGTCTTCTCGTATTATGGCAACGCGCCGGGTTATACCGCCAATCTCGCTTCCGGTCCCGATGCTGTCGGCGACGGATGGTTGAGATTGACACCTGACTCTACAGCTAAAAGTGGATGGGTATTGCTTGATAAAACCTTCCCGTCGTCAATGCCGGTTACAATCGAATTTGATTTTAAGATTTGGATGCAAACTTTGGGTCAACCAACCTGGAAACCGGCTGACGGTTTTTCCATATTCCTGTATGACGGAACATCTACAAACCCTTTCAAAATCGGGGCTGTCGGCGGGGGATTAGGTTATCTGGGGCAACCACTCGGTTATGTAGGCGTAGGAATTGATGAGTTTGGTAATTTTTCCAGGTCTTATGGGAGTGCTACAATTGGCTATCCCCCAAATACGGAAACTGTAACATTATTACCGGGCGATATAGGTCCCGGCTATAGGACGCAAGCTATTGCAATTCGTGATAAAAATTCGCATTATGTAGCAGGCACGCTTGACAGTTTGGGGACACAGACGCTGCTTTCTTGGAATACGGCTACGGCTACCCGTCCTACCGACGCTCAGATTTACCGCCGCGTCAAGATCGAAATGGCGCCTGTTTCGCCTTCGGGAATGGAAATTACGGTATATCTGAAAACAAATGCTTCTGGCGCTTTTACAAAAATTATAGGGCCTGTAATTCTTCCTGACGCAGCACCATCGTTGTTGAAACTCGGTTTTGCCGCTGTAACAGGCGGTCAAAAGGCAATACACGAGGTTCGCGACGTTATAATCCGCACTCCGGGTGCTGGGGATTTTCTTGCTTTCCAGACTTCCGACGATTGTTCCAATACTAAGGAAAGTACAAAGATTTCGACGCACGTTGTTTACCTTTCCTCTCTGGAAATCAGCGATATTACCGTTCGCGACACCATGCCTGCGGGCTTTACTCCTTCCGGCAATCCTACGTTTACAGGTACGGGCATCGGCACGATGTCGAGTATCACTAACAGCGTGACTTCCGACGGGCGCAAAGTGACGGAATACAAATTGGCGTTTCACAAGGATGGAGAGGTAGTGATAACCTATTCAGGCAGTTTCGCCTCGGATCCTGCCGGGCGGACGTTCAAGAGTTCGACAGCGGTGACGCCCCAGGGCTTGAGCGCTATCTATTCGGAGTTGGACGGCAAGCTGAAGCCGGTTATTGACGCGACGATAACGCATACGCCGGTGAAAAGCGAATATACCGCGATGCAGGCCTTGACTTACGGCTTCACGCCTACGATTACGCCGTCTCACGACCACTCGACGCTGACGCAGGAATGGGCGTTTGCCGACGGAACAACTTCGACCGATGCGGCGCCTTCGAAGATATATTCTTCGACCGGCAGCAAGCCTGTAGCGCTGACGCTGACGTACAAATACCTGCTTGCCGACGGTTCGTTTTGCACTGTTACGGAGACGTTTCGGGATACGGTGAAGGTTGTTGCGCCGGTCTTTGCGGCTTCGCTGTCGCAGACGCCTATGACGGCGCAGGATGTCGGCGAAGAGTTTGATTTCGACGTGACGCACTCGACGGTTACGGGTTATACGCCTTCTTATGCATGGACTTTCCCTGCCGGGGCAGCTCCGTCAAGCTCTACCGTCAAATCGCCGAGCATTACGTGGTATCAATCCGGCAATAAGTCTGTTACACTGAAACTGACTTATACGGCTACGGCCGATAATACCCTAAAATTTGACACAACACTGACGCTTACGACATCGGTCACGGCGCCTCATTACGGGGCTGCAATTACTCCTGCGGAGCCGGTTACGATTATCAAAGGGACAACAAAGGCCTTCGCGGTTACTCATACGACGCCTCCGCCCTGGTATGTGGCTTCATACGCATGGACATTCCCTACGGGGGCGGATGTGATGGTCGGCGGTTCGCCTACCGGAACGACTACTTCCGCTTCGCAAACGCCCACCGCGTTGTTTATGGACGAAGGGAATAAGTCGGTTAATTTGACATTGACGTATGCGGATAGCGGCGCCGGGTCTTCGTTCGATACGATTATGACGAGGCAGGTTACTGTCGTGAAGCCGGTTTTCGGAGGCGGGTCTTCGGGTTCCGGAAAGGGATATATTGAGATGGATGGTTCCGATATCACTTCCGGCGGGGCTTCGCTTGCGGCGGGAGACGCGGGGACGTTCTCGTTTGCGGCGGCTTCGTTCCTTGCTTCGTCTTCGTATGCTACCGAACTGACACGTGAAGTGGCATGGACTTTCTCGGATGGGGCTTTGCCGGCTTCTTCCACATCTTCTTCAGAATCAGTCAAATGGTATGCCGACGGGAATAAGACGGTCACCTTGACTTTACGATATAAGTCCCAGGGGATAGTTGTCGCCGATACTACGATTACGGCTACTGTGGCTGTCGCCAAGCCGGTGTTCGGCGGGTGGACGGAGATGAACGGTACGGCGACCGGCGGTAGCGGGGTGTCGCTGAATCAGGTTGAGACCGGAACATTCGCTGTTTATCATTCTGCGGTTCCGAGCGGATTTACGGCATCTTATCAGTGGTCGTTTACCGACGGGACGCCTGCTTCTTCTACGGCTTCGTCTGCTTCGGTCAAATGGCTGACGACAGGGTCGAAATCGGCGTCGGTGAAAATCACATACTTGGCGGCCGACAATACTAAGTACGACACTACTTTGGTTATTCCGGCGACTATCAAGCCGTTAATATTCGGGGCATCGGTTTCGCTTACGCCTTCGGGTTCGGTTGACGCCGGGACTTCGACGGCATATTCCTATACGGGCGGCTCAGCGGCAAACGTTACGACGCGGCAATTGTGGTCGTTCGGCGGCGGTGCATTCCCGTCTTCATCGACTACGGTAAGCGGCTCTACGGCATGGTATGGCGTCGGCGCTAAGACCGTTTCGCTGACAATTTCCTATTACGACGGGACGACGCTTGTTTCGGATACAACGATTACGATATCTATTGCCGTTCATGCGGCTACCGTGTCTCCCGGCGGCGGGTCTTCTGCCGGGACAAGCACTGCTAAATGGGCGACTTTGAATGGTACGGAATCGGATGGCTCGGCTTCGTCACGCCCGCCGGTCTATACCCTCGATACATTAATATATTATATACGTATTATTAACGATTCGCCTCTTAATGGGACTGTAGATGTGATAGATACGCTTCCGGCCGGGCTTGCGACGCCTGTTGATATATCGGATAACGGCGTTTATAATCAATATACCCGTGTAATGAAATGGACGGCCTTGCCCGTGGCTGTGAACGGTGGGACTAAGACTGTCTCGTTCCGTACTTCGTCGGCTTCCGGTGCGGCTACTTCGGGTTCGCTCTACGATAATCGCGCTTTGGTGATTTTAGATGACGGCGCGCGCAGCAGATATACCGGCGTGATTTACCACCGAGCGGCAGCGTTTACGGTCACATTCGTTTCGGCGGCCGGCGGGTCGCTGACCGGCGTTACCACTCAACAGGTTGATTACGGGCAATATCCTACTGCCGGCGTGCAAGCCGTGGCTGACCCGGGATATACCTTCGCCGGCTGGAAGCGCGAGGCTTATACCACGCGACGCGGCGAGGCAGTAGCTGCCGTTACAGGTTTAACCGACTATACTTCGCAGGCCGTGCTCGGCGATTTCACCCTTCGTGCGCTCTTCACGGCCAATATCTATTCTATCGGTTATTCGGGCGTTACGGCTTCGGATACGGCCGGAATGTCGTTGCCGCTATCCTATACCGTGCTGTCGCCTGCGCTGTCAATAGGCTCGCCTTCGCGCCGCGGTTATACCTTTACCGGCTGGGCGGGATCTAACGGCGCTACACCGCAGACTACGGTGGTAATACCCTCAGGATCAATCGGTAATAAATCATATACGGCTTCATGGTCGCGCAATCAATATACGATTTCATATTCGCTTGGCGGCGGGTCGTTTGCAGCCTTCCCGGCGGTGTATCCGTCATCATATAACGTTGATACAACGGCGATTACATTGCCCGTCCCGATACGTCACGGTTATACGCTGTCTTATTGGCGGTTCACATCATCCGTAACGGGCGTTACCATTGCCGACGGCAATGTGATTCCTTCGGGAACTATCGGGAATATCACTGCCACCGCCGTATGGTCGCTCAATACGTATTCGATTACTTATACCGGCGACTGGGACATCGCGGCAGTCGGAAATCCTTCATCATATACGGTTGAGTCAGGGGAAATTTTGCTTAACGCTCCTAAACGTACCGCGGCCTACCTGTTTGCGGGATGGGATATAACGTCGTCGGAGGACTGCGGTCCGTGGCACGGCGTAACAGCCATACCGTCAGGAATTTACGGCGACCTGACCGTCAAGGCAAAATGGTCGGAAGTTGATTTTTCCATCATTTACGATTATGCCGGCGGCACGGCTTCGAGCCTTGGCGCCAATCCGCATGAGTACGATAACAGTATGTTGCCTGTTAACATCACTTATGACCCCTCGCGCACGGGCTATGATTTTGTCAAATGGCAGTTCGAATCATCGCTGACAGGCGTCTTATCTTCGGCTCCGGCGCGGCAAATCCCGACTTCGACGGTCGGCAATATCAAGGCGACGGCTATCTGGCAGGCTATCAACTACAATGTGACGTATGCCACCGCGGCTTTCGGTGGGGCTACGAATCCCAACTCCTCGCTTACAAGCTATAATATCTCGACCTCGGCGCAGGCTCTGACCGATCCTTCGCGTACCGGGTATGATTTCTTGGGATGGAATGTGAAAGTTGTCTCGCGCGGACCTGCGGTGTCTTACTCACTGACACACGACATACCAGCAAACTGCTACGGGGATGTGGATATTACGCCTGTATGGAAAATAAAGGATTATACGATAACATACGACTACGGCCCCGGTGGTGTAGGTAATGCGACGGCTAATCCGGTAACTTATACTTACGAGACGGCGGCTATTACCCTTAATAGCCCGTCGCGCGAATATTATGATTTTGTAGAATGGACGTTTACTACCTCGGAAGGCGTGGCGCCTGTTAACGGCAACGTAATACCCAATCATTCAACGGGAAACATCACCGCTACGGCAGTGTGGACGCCTTCTGTTTACACGATAACATATTTCAATCCCGACGGCACGCCGATGGGTGGTATGACACCTGTGTCATATACCGTTGTGACGCCGACGTTTACGCTACCCGCGCCTACGCCTCCTGCAGGCAAGGTGTTTGTAGGCTGGTCGGCGAACTATTTTACGGGCTATGATACGGCAGTTACGCTTCCCGCAGCCGGCCATATTGATAATTTAGCATTTACCGCCCATTGGGCATTCGATTTCAATGACGACCCGGCATTTTTGGTCGGCGGCGGTTCCGGCTTGTATCCTACTGTGTTCCAATGCAATCCCTACTTTATTCTTAATGCCGGCAATGATGCGCTATCGTATCGCTGGCTCCTTCCCGACGGCTCTTTCAGCAACAATTCTACGTTATCTGCGCCAATATCAGGGGTTTATGTTATAGAGATAAACTACGGCAGCGTGCTGTATCGCGATACGGCCGAAGTGCTCTATGCCTTTGATGATGCTACCATACTGTATAATATCTCATCCGAGCCTCCCAAAGTAGGCTATCCGCAGACATTTACGGTGCATATCAACCCCTTGGTGCGCGCGTTTACTACCTTGACCTGGTCTGCCGTGGGCGGGACGAGCGACATTTGCACTCCTTTGGGATTAGCTTCCGGGTCGAATGGCGACACTTTACGGATAACTTACTCATCAGCAGGAAGTTACAACGTAGGTATAGCATTGGCATCGACGTATGGCGGCATCAACTGCTCTACTTCTTTGTCGGCGCCGGTTTCAATCCGGGTGGCCAACAGCGGTTACTTTGTCGATGCCAACGCGCCTGCAGGCGGCGACGGCTCGTCATGGGGTTCGGCATTTTCGTCTTTGCAGGACGCATTAAACGTGGCTACCAAAGGCGACTATATATGGGTGACCGCCGGTACGTATTCGCCGGCTCCGGGAACGTCGTTCACCCTGCCGTCGGATTTGATAGAAGTTTACGGCGGATTTTCCGGCGCCGAGACTTCGCTTGACCAACGGGATATCGTTAATAACCGCACCGTACTGCAAGGCAACGGCGCTTCGGTAATCCTGAACAACGGCATCAATGATGTACGTTGGGACGGCTTTACGATCGAAGGCGGCGAGTCCTCTAACGGCGGCGGAGTTCAAAACATCGGCTCAACCGTTGTTATCGCCAATTGTATTATCCGCGACAATACGGCGGTTAACGGCGGTGGCGTTGCAGCATCAGGAGGCTCGGTAAGCGTCTATAATACAGAGATTTCCGGAAATACGGCTTCGTCTCTTGGCGGCGGAATGTACTACTCCGACGGCGCAACGGGTGTGATGACTAACATAACCGTAGCGGGCAACCTCGGCGGAGGTATCGCCACGAGCGGCTCGGCATCGCCATTGTTCCGCAACTCGATAATCGCGGACAACAGGGGCGGACGCAGTGTGACAGGCAGCGGGGCGACATTCACCTACTCCCTCGTCGAAGGCTCCGGAGGAAGCAGCAACTGGAACAGCATCTACGGCATCAACGGCGGCATGAACATCGACACCAATCCTTTCTTCGTGCGTAGCGGTATTGACGCCAATGGCAATATACAACGCGGCGACTACCGTATCAGACCTGAAGAGGGCGCCGGTCGTCCTTTCAATGGCGGCAGCGACCTCTTACTCATCGTCGGACGCCATGCAACGACTATGCCGCTCTATCTCCCCGACCGCTCCAACGACAGCTATTTCAGCGACGTCATAGAGTACGACCTATCCGGCCGGGCGCGGCGCTATGGCAACAGGGTTGACATGGGCGCCTACGAGGCCGATCCCAACTGCATGGGCGATATTGACGATAATGACGGCGACTATCAGATCAACAGGCGTATATTCATCAATCCGACCGAAGGCATCGAGACCAATCCTCTCTTCGGCGAAGTGTATATCCTGAGCCATACGGATTTCAGCCTGACAATCGCGGCGCTGCCGGGATACTCGCTTGAAAACCTGACCGTTACTACAGGCTCGGCCTATTACGACCTTAGCGGAAATATCGAATGGTCGCGACGCGATGCGGATACGGCGGTTATTGTCTTCCACCAGGTAACCCACTCGTTGGATATACGCTTCGGCGGCATAAATCCGACGGGACAGAACGGACAAAATTCATTTTCTACAAAAGTTTACGCTTTTCATAACAAACTATACTTGAAAGTTGTTAATCCCGTAACTGTTTGGATCTATACCATGACAGGATTATTGCTTTGCGAGATTCAAGTCGCAGACAATGAGGAAATTACACTTCCGAGAGGAGTGTATATTATCCGTTCGAGTGACGGGAAAATCACGAAAGTAGCGTTGAATTAAGAAATTAATGCGTTCCAATAATCATACATTCCAATAAAATCAGCGCAAGCGTGGATTGACGCAAGCGAACAAAGAGGTGGGCTGTGAAGCTCGCCTCTTTTTTGGTGCACAGCGGCGTATCGTCATTACAATGAATGTTCATTGCAAGGAACGAAGCAATCTACTGAAGTTAATCAAAAAAGCCGGAATCGAATATCAAATAGCCGATGTTAAGGCCGATGTTGAAATTGTTTTTGGGGTAGGAATAGCCGTTGACGAACAGGCTTACCGAAACGTATTGCAGTTGCAACACCAACGATGTTTCGCCCATGAATTGGTAGTTAGTCAGGAAATCGCCGTAACGCGCTTCGTAGGAATTATTTTCGCTGATTACTTCTTTCCGGATGCAGGGAAGGGGCAGGAAACCGTAGGCTTCAAAGCGCAGGTGAAGCATATCGTTGAGTTTCACGATAGGGATCAGGCCGAACGCCGCATAACTGTTGGCTCTAAACGCCTCGTTGAACGAGATCTTGCTGTGAGGTGTAGGAGTGAACGCCGAGGCATGCAGTACCGTAGCGGTATAGTTAGAGCTGAATTTCTTGTTACTGTACACCGCTTCGCCCATCATGCCGAGGTTGAAAGAGCCTTTCATTGCAGGGAAATTCCACCATGTTCCCTTGAGGCGGAAGTTCTTATGGCGGCGAATGTCCTCAAAATAACGGTTGCCACCCTTGCGGTAGTTTTCATCGCCGGTGACGAACTGCCCCACAAACTGCTGCAAGCGGCCTTCGGTAGGATATTGCCTGTAATTCAATGAGTTGCGCTCGAATCTGGCTCCTAAATTTACGAGATTGTACTTGCTTACGTCGAAACTGAGGCCACTGAACGACGATGTTTGGTAATAATAATCCGACACTATGCCTGCTCCTGCGAAGATTTCAATCTTTGAACGTTTAACGAACGGGAAGCCGTAACGCAGGCGTGCGAAACTCTCGACTTTTTTGATGAACGCGGGCATAACGTCCTCGTAGAATAACGATTGGCTCTGAGAATAATTCTTGTTGGAATAGGCCAGTTTGACGCCGATATACCCCGGCACACGCGACGAAGTGAAAAACCGGCTGTCGATGGCTACGCCGCTGAAAGAATTACCCATCTGGAAATTAGCGTTGAAATCGGCCGACGATTCGCCTATACTCTGATATTCAAGCCCTAAAAACAGTTGATTGGCTTGATGCGAAGAAATATTTCCGCCTATCGAGACCTTGATTTCGTCTTCAATCTTGACATCAAGGTAGAGGTCGAAATTCCCGTTTTTGAAATTATAGACAGCGTTTGGGATTATTTCCTTTATCTTCGAGTATGTTAACATCTTGAAGTAGGCGCGGCGGAAATCTTCCATCGTAAACTCCTTATTTTTAATGCCTTGATGCAATTGCGCAATGATATAGCGGCTTTGTTCGTCGCTGACGCCGTTGACATAGATATTTTCAAACCGCAAGGGCGGCAGGCTTTCCTTGTAAGCCTTACGCCGGGCGTTGATTTCTTCCAAAGGAATTTCGCGTTGCACACGCGCTTTTATCGTATCCATCATCGCTATCGTGCGGTCGTAGCCTATCTGCATCACTTCTTTAGCCTTGTAAAAATCAAGCAGGAAAACGTCCGGAAGGCGCATCTCGACTAAGATACCCTCGTCTTCGGGAATATAATAGTCGGTCTTTTGCATAATCATCGGTTCGACCTGATTGATAGGGTTTTCCGAAGGGCGCAAACCACCTCCGCGCACAGCCGAACCGAAGATGAAATCCGGTTTAAAATCTTCCTTCATCACATTTATCGGGAAATTGTCGTAGATACCACCGTCGAACAGTGGGACGCCGTTTTTCCAAATAGGCTTGAAGATGAATGGGAAGGTCATCGAGACGCGCACGGCGTCGCCGAGATTGCCGTTGCGGAACACGAGTAATTTCTTGCCGTAGATGTCCGAGCCGGTGCATCGGAACGGTACAAAGAGGTTGTCGAAGTTCCATGCCGCTTTAGCTGTCGCCTGGGCGTAGAGTTCCATGAACGCCTGGTTCATCTGTATCGGGTTGACGATGCTGCCCGGCAGAATCCCGTCGAAAAGCGTCGAATCGCGCAGGTTGATCGAGAAAGCCATGAACTGCGGCGTTTCTTCAGGTTTTTTAAAATAATAAATGTATTCCTGACCGATTGTGCCCGACTGCCAATAGCCAAATTCGTCCGAGAGCATTAGTGCAAGCATTTCGTCGGGCGTATAGCCCATGGCATAAAGACTGCCGACTATAGCTCCGATTGAAGTGCCTGATATATAGTCGATTGGTACACCGTTTTCTTCCAATGCCTTGATTACGCCTATGTGCGCAGCTCCCCTCGCACCGCCTCCACTCAAGACCAGCCCCACCTTCTGCGCTGTCGCAGTAGTTAATGAGATGGCTGTGACGATGAAATATGTTAGTATTTTCCGTCTCATACTCTTTTTTTGTCCACAAAGATAGGAAATTATCTACGAGCTATACGAAGTTTAACGTTTTTTTTTTGTCTGGTTGATATTTTTTTTGTTACTTTGTATCGTTTTAATATATGATTTTGTATGAAGAAAATTAGTTGTTTATTTATATTTTTGTTATTGTCTCTAACTGTTGCCCAGGCGCAGTTTAGATTTGGAGTGAAGGGAGGACTGAATATTGCGACTGCGAAATTCGATTTCAATGATAAAGAAACGTTTAATCCGGATAATATTACAGGTTTCCTTATCGGTCCGGCCTTCGAGTTTTCGCTTGGCAGGGGCGGTCTTGGCATCGACGGCGCCGTACTTTTTGCGCAGAAAGGTTTTAAATCCGACGACCTTACGAAATCGGTTAAAAACTCATATTTGGAAGTTCCTGTAAATCTGAAGTTTAAACTCGGACTCCCTCTTGTCAATCCTTATGTTGCGGCGGGGCCTTATATTGATTTACGTATCTCAGGTGATAAGTCGATGGATTTCAATTACAATGAGATAAAAAATCAGATTAAGTCCAAAAGTTTTGGCGCCGGGTTGAATTTTGCAATCGGAGCGGAAGTGTTCGGTATGCTTCAACTCGGAATCAACTACAATTGGGGTTTGACGAGCAATTATGAAACGTTTGAAGTCGGCGATCCCGATAGTTACAAGGGAAAGTCGATGACGTGGTCATTCAGTGCGGCGGCGTTTTTCTGATTATAAATTACTGATTTATAATGAAATACGCCGAAGTAGTCATTCCGTTTCCGTTGGCAGATACGTTTACGTATATTGTGCCGGCGGAGATGGAAAGGGATATTGTTGTGTTCGGTCGTGTGCTGGTACCTTTCGGGCCTAAACATTCCTATACGGGCGTTATTGTCGATTTGTATGACAGGTCGGACGGCGATTTTCCGTATGAATTAAAGGAGATTACGGAGTTGCTCGATGATAAGGCTGTTGTGCGCAGGCTGCAATTTGATTTATGGCGCTGGATATCATCGTATTATATCTGTACGCTCGGCGAGGTCTATCATGCGGCTATGCCGGCGAAACTGTTGAAAGTCAAAAAAACTAAGCGGAAGGTTAAGGCGTCCGTGCGCTCGGAAGATATTGATAAGGCGGGAAATAAGGTAGTCTTGACTAATCCTCAACAAGTTGCATACGAGCAAATCGGTAAGTTGTTGAAAACTAAGCCTATAACTCTGCTTCATGGCGTTACTTCGAGCGGAAAGACGGAGATTTACATCCGCTTGATTCAAGACACGCTCGATTCCGGACGGCAGGCTTTGTACCTCTTACCGGAGATAGCCATAACTACGCAGATAACCGAGCGTTTGAGGAGGGTTTTCGGCGATAGGCTGTCGGTTTATCATTCCGGATATACCGATAACGAACGTCTTGCGGTATGGAATCGCCTGATACAATCGGATGAGCCGGTAGTTGTGCTGGGGATGCGTTCGGCGGTGTTTTTGCCGTTTGCGCAGCTCGGATTGGTGATTGTGGACGAGGAGCACGAGCCGTCGTATAAACAGCAAGACCCGGCGCCTCGCTATCATGCGCGTAATGTAGCGATGATGCTTGCGCGGCTACACAATGCCGGGACGTTGCTTGGCTCGGCGACGCCCTCGCTCGAATCCTATTTTTGGGCTGTGAGCGGCAAGTATGGTTTTGTAAAACTCGACCGTCGTTATGGCGACGCGCAAAATCCTGATGTTGAGATAGTTGACGTTCGTGAACTGCGTCGCAAGAATCGTATGAAGGGCACGTTTTTCTCGCATATCCTTCGTGAGCGGATTGAGCGCGCCTTGTCGCATGGCGGACAGGTGATGCTTTTTCAGAATCGCCGCGGTTTTGCCCCTTTCATGATTTGCGACAAATGCGGAAAGTCGCCTCGCTGTGTCAATTGCGACGTGTGCCTCACTTATCACAAGAGCGCCAACCACATGGTCTGTCATTACTGCGGCTATTCCGTTCCGTTAACGGCGAAATGCCCCTCGTGTGGCAGCGTTGAGATGAAGATGCAGGGTTTCGGCACGGAAAAGGTCGAAGAAGAGGCCGCCTCGTTGTTTCCTAATGTTGGTATCGTCCGTTTAGACCTCGACACAGCCCGCTCGCGTGCCGCCTATACACGCATCTTATCCGATTTTGAAACGGGAAAAACCAGGATATTAGTCGGCACTCAGATGATAACAAAAGGTCTCGACTTTGCCGATCTTGATGTAGTAGGGATAATGAACGCCGACGGCTTGATGAATGTACCCGATTTTCGAGCCTACGAGCGGGCGTTCCAGATAATGGCGCAGGTGAGCGGTCGTGCGGGGCGGCGCGACCGTCGGGGTGTGGTTGTGCTGCAGACCTCACAGAAGGATAATCCGTTGTTGCCCTGCGTCCGTTCGTTCGACTATGCAGGGATGGCTCAGATGCAATTACAGGAACGTCACGATTTCGGATATCCTCCCTATACTCGCCTGATAATGTTGATATTACGCTGTCGTAATGAGAAAATCCTCGACGACGTCGCGACAAAATACTCCGAGAAACTGATGGAAATATTTTCCGAAGGCGTCTCAAGCCCGATATCTCCACCCGTGACACGTGTTCAAACTGTTTTCGTCCGCAAAATAATGCTGAAAATCAAACTCATAATGCCGGCCGACGAAGTCCGCAGTAAGCTCGACCGCGCAAAATCGGAGATGCAGGACTACCCGCAATTCCGCCGGATAATCCTTCACTATGATGTCGATCCGCAATGAGAAATCCTATTTCTTCAAATCGGGATAGCTGATCCTTGTGTGATACATCGTTTGGAGGGTTTCGAGAAAGACATCCTTTATCGTTTCGATGTCGCGCAGAGTCAGAGGTGCGTTTTTCAGGAGGCCGTCGGCAATCTGACTATCTATTATCTTGTTTATTACCGACTTAAGATTGTCGTCGGTATATTCTTTGAGGCTTCGCGAGGTAGCTTCGGTCGAATCGGCCATCATCAATATCGCCGTCTCCTTCGTGAAAGGGTTTGGGCCGGGGTATGTGAATGCATTTTCGGGGACAGGCTCGCCGGGGTGTTCGTTGATCCACGAGTTATAGAAAAATTTCGTCTTCCCGCGTCCGTGGTGGGTGGGGATGAAATTCTCAATGGCTTTCGGCAGGCCGTATTTTTCCGCTAATTTGATTCCGTCCGTGACATGCGAGATGATGATTTGAGCGCTTTCTTCAAAAGTCAGTTTGTCGTGAGGGTTGACGCCGCCACGCTGATTTTCAGTGAAAAACGCGGGATTTTTCATCTTTCCTATGTCGTGATAGATAGCTCCCGTGCGCACCAATTGTGCGTTGGCGCCAATCTCGGCCGCTGCATTCGAGGCGAGGGTCGCCACGTTCATTGAGTGTTGGAAGGTGCCGGGAGCCGTTTCCGACAATCGTTTCAACAAGGGCTTGTTCATATTCGACAGTTCGATCAAAGATATCGGCGAGATGTATCCGAACGATTTTTCTATTATGTAAATCAGTATGTATGAGAACATTAGCAGTACAAAATTGATGCTGAAATATATCAGGTTTTCGAGGTTTATCTTACTGAAATCGCCTTCCTGAAACAGGACGAGGCTGACGTAGAACACCGCGTATGTCAAGACCACAAATAGCGAACATTTCAGCAAGTTTGAGCGTTCCGACAGCTCTTTGAGGCTGAAAATCACCACTATACCGGTCAGGACTTGCAACAGCAGGAACTCGTAAGGGAAAAGCGCCGTAAGCGAGCATGTCAGCGCTATTATGAGGTGAGTGAATAGCGCCGTGTGCGAATCGAAAAATGTGCGGATCACGATCGGAACTATTGCAAAAGGAAGCAGATAGATGTATTCGGGCTTGAATTTGACGCATATTTCCGATAACAGGCAAGCGCAAAGAATACATAATAGTATGAATATAAGGTCTTTATGTATATAAAAAATCTTAGGGTTGAGTATTGCCAAATAAAGTCCGACGCAGAGGAAAATAGCGAATATGAGCAGGAACTGTCCGAGCTGCATGATGTTTTGTCGTCCGGAGCCGCC
Organism: Tannerella sp.; assembly: GCA_031271805.1. Taxonomy (GTDB): domain Bacteria; phylum Bacteroidota; class Bacteroidia; order Bacteroidales; family Tannerellaceae; genus Tannerella. Next base: position 22,463 of record JAISUX010000033.1, on the reverse strand, counting down.
TAATTTTGTCTCGTGGATTTTCTTCAGAGAGCGCAGGACGCTGTACGTGTGGTGGTCTATGATTTCACCCTTGTCAACGATGCGTTCGCCTGCCTGCACCATGCCGCTTGTGGTGGCGACCGCCATAATCATGCTGTCGAGGATGAGGGCGGAAGTGTCGGAGTCGAAAATAAGGTTTTCAGTCAAAAAATTGTCTAAATGGCATTCGGCAAGGATATGCTCATCGAGTGTCTGCGGGGCCTTACTTATGATATTATCGTAGGCGGATTTTGTTGTATATAAGTCATTTATGGAATATGATTCTACAAGACCGTTGGCGATGATTTTTATTTTTGTGCGATTATCAAGGAGCATCGCTTCGAGGTCGGTGGCTTTGGCAATCCCCTTGCCGTAGGCCTCGGCGAGGCTTTCATCGAGGTAGTTGATGATTTCCTTGGGTATGCTAAGATGCGATTTGTGCTGTTCCCATTCTTCGGTTTTGACATTCTCATCGTTCTTGTCGAGACGGAAATAAGGCTCGAAATGTTGGCGTAGGCTGTCTTTCTCGGCTTCTATCTCGTCGATTTCCCGGTAAATCGGGAAGTCGGACGGGGCGGTTAACAGACCGTAACGCCATGGTTTACCTTCAAAAAACTGATAGCGGAACTTCCCCTCGTGAGGAAAAAATAACACGATTATTACCGTAGTAATCAGTATATATAATGCTGACAGTAAGGCTGATTTTCTTTTGTTCATATACGTATTTTTTATAGTCGTTGAGCAAATTTTCTCGCGAAAATACATAAAATTTTGAACTTAAGAAAAAAAATCGCTAATTTTGCAGTTTTATTTTAGAAAAAAGTTAGTTTTATGTCTGACAAAAAAGTTCGCGTGCGTTTTGCTCCAAGTCCTACGGGGCCTCTTCATATCGGGGGAGTACGTACCGCGTTATATAATTATTTGTTCGCCCGCCGTCATGGAGGCGACATGATTCTTCGCATTGAAGATACCGACAGTCAGCGCTTTGTGCCGGGCGCGGAGGAATACATAGTCGAATCGTTCAAGTGGCTCGGCATTGAGTTCGACGAAGGCATAGGTTTCGGCGACGGCCCTTACGGTCCCTATCGCCAGAGCGAGCGTAAGCCGCTTTACCGCAATTACGTAGATCAACTGCTCGGTGACGGACTGGCTTATATCGCCTTCGATACGCCCGAAGAATTGGATGCCGCACGTAAGGAAAAGCCTAATTTTCAGTATGATGCATCTACACGGCTTCTGATGCGCAACTCATTGACGCTCTCGGCCGAAGAAGTTGCACGCAATATTGATGCCGGCGAACGTTATGTGGTGCGTATCAAGATAGAACCGGACGAAAATGTCCTTGTCCGAGATATTATTCGTGGCGATGTGGTCTTCAATTCCTCAATAATCGACGATAAGGTGTTGTTCAAATCGTCCGACAACCTGCCTACTTACCACCTTGCAAACATTGTTGACGATCATTTGATGCGTATAACTCATGTCATACGTGGCGAGGAATGGCTTTCCAGCGCTCCCCTGCATGTTTTGCTATATCGGTATTTGGGTTGGGAGGATACAATGCCGGCTTTCGCTCACCTGCCTTTGCTTCTGAAGCCTGAGGGCGGCGGCAAGCTGAGCAAACGCGACGGCGACCGCCTCGGTTTCCCTGTCTTTCCTCTCGAATGGCATGATCCTAAGAGCGGAGACATTTCTACCGGCTACCGCGAAAGCGGCTATCTTCCCGAAGCCGTAATCAATTTCTTAGCCTTGCTTGGCTGGAATCCCGGCGACGACAGGGAATTGCTGACGCTCGACGAACTGATTGAGGCCTTTGACTTGACACATTGTAGCAAGAGCGGTGCAAAGTTCGACTATGAGAAAGGTAAGTGGTTCAATCACAGATACATACAACTACGAAGTGATGCCGACGTAGCGCGCATGTTCATGCCTGTTTTGGAAAGCCACGATATCATCGGCGTCGATGCCGCTTATGTCGAAAAAGTTGTAGGAATGATGAAGGAACGGGTCAATTTTGTGCACGAGCTGTGGGACATCACCTACTATTTCTTTGTCGCCCCGACGGACTATGACGAAAAGACCTGCAAGAAGCGGTGGAAAGATACAAGCGCTTCGCAATTGGCCGAACTTGCGGACTTTCTTGCCGCCCGTGAGCCGTTCGATCTCGAAGGCACCGAGGAAGCCGCCAAAGCATGGATTGAGAGTAAAGGATACAATCTCGGCGACATTATGAATGCCGTTCGTCTTGCCCTCGTCGGTAAGGGAATAGGGCCGCAAATCTTCCACATAACCGAAGCCATAGGCAAGGATGAAACCCTGCGTCGAATACGGCGTGCGATAGAAATACTCGGATAGAATTATGCGTTATCTATACACCATCGTCCTGCACCTTTACGCTTTTTCAATCGAAGTCGCTTCGTTCTTCAACCGTAAAGCTCGTATGACACGCCTCGGGCAGTGGCATACCAACGGCATCTTGCGCAAGAAAATTAGCCGCGACGCCAAGTACGTATGGTTCCATTGTGCGTCGCTCGGTGAGTTCGAGCAGGGGCGTCCGCTGATGGAAGCTCTACGTAAGCGCTGCCCCGAACTGAAGATACTGCTGACCTTCTTTTCGCCTTCGGGCTATGAGGTGCGCAAAAATTATACCGGAGCCGACGTCATCTGTTACCTGCCTTTCGACACTCCTTTCAAAGTTCGCAAATTCCTACATCTCGCCAAGCCATGCGCCGCTGTCTTTATCAAGTATGAGTTTTGGTTGAACTACCTGACCGAACTCAAGCATCGAGGCATAAAAACTTATATCGTCTCGGCGATTTTTCGTCCCGACCAACTGTTTTTCAAGTGGTACGGCGCATGGTATCGCAAAATTCTCTCATATTATGAGCGTCTGTTCGTGCAGGACGAAGATTCGCGTCGCCTGCTTGCCGATTATGGCGTCAATAATGTCGAGGTCTGCGGCGATACCCGTTTCGACCGTGTCCTCGAAATACAAAGTAATGCACGTTTACTGCCCGAAATCGAGGAATTTGCATCCGGAAATCGTCTTGTTCTTGTGGCCGGAAGTACATGGCCGGAGGACGAGGAGATATTGATTCCTTATTTCAATGCTCATCCCGAAATCAAGCTAATCATAGCCCCGCATGAGATTAACCGCGAGCATCTGCTCTATATCCAATCCCTGCTGAATCGCCCTTCGATACGCCTTTCCGAATCCAGGGTAAACAACAGTGAAGCCTCATCAAATGTACATGCGCATGATTCCTTAAAATCAGCCGATTGCCTGATAATCGACAGCTTCGGCCTCTTATCGTCAATCTATCGTTACGGCCATATAGCATATATCGGCGGCGGTTTTGGTCGGGGAATACATAACACGCTCGAAGCTGCGGTATATGCCATACCGGTGGTCTTCGGCCCCAAGTACCAGAAATTTAAGGAAGCTCAAGGGCTTATTGATTGCGGCGGCGGCTTCACAATCGACGGCCGGCAAGCCTTCGATACATGCCTTAATAATTTTATTTTCAATACTATCATGCGTACCGAATCGGGCGATGCCGCCGGAGCATACGTGCACAACAAAGTCGGCGCCACCGAGAAAATTTTAGAATATCTGAAAAACAGCCTTACCGAATAACATCTTTGAGCAATTCGTAGGTGTCGGAGTAGAATTGTTCGTATTTTTTGCGCTCACTGTCAGGCATTTGTATGGTATCGGCAACAGACGGTGGGATGATGTTGTATTCGGGCAGGTGTACCCATACCGGAACGTAGAGCGGCTTGAGGGCGACAGGTTTGTCCTTTTCCTTTATAATATCGAGTATGATAACGAGGCCGCCGTTAGTGTAGCGGTCGCGCTGGTTCGAGACAAGGTTGCCGAGAGAGTAGGCTGTTATTTTCCGGATGTTGCCGTCGGCGTCTTCTTTGTATTCGACCGGCTGGATAACGTGAGGGTGACTGCCTATGACTATTTCGGCGCCGTAGCGATGGCATAGTTCGGCGAGCGCCTTCTGTTCCGTGTTGGGAATACGCGCATATTCGTATCCCCAGTGGAAAATAACGATGATTGCGTTGGTCGTAGTCCGGTCGATTTTAGACAGGTCGTATGCTATCTTGAATGAGTCAATACGATTGATACTCAATCCGTTAGGTGTTGAGAGACCGTTAGTGCCATAAGTGTAGTTCAGGAGAGCTATGTTGAGGCCTCCGACCTGAAGTTGCAGCGGGTGTCGCTCAATGAAATCGCTGCTGTTGGTGAAGACGCCAGTGTGGAGAATACCTGCCTCGTTGAGTGCGGATTGCGTTGTTTGTACGCCTCGACTGCCGCCGTCGAAGACATGGTTATTGGCCATAAGGGCTATGTCAATGCCCGCATTTTTGAGAGCTACGGCAATTTCTTTGGGCGAACGAAACAATGGATATCCGCTGTAATTATTTGATGTTGAGAGAGTTGTTTCGAGATTGACTAATGACAGATCGGCTTGGGAAAAAATAGGCTTCAAGTATTTAAGCGATTCGTTGAAATCGTATCCGCCGTTAGTAGAATTGCGGGCGGCCTTGACTTGCTGTGAGTGTTGCATCAAGTCGCCGCCGAACACCAACCTTGCTTTCTGTGGCGTAGAATCAAGGATATCAAGGGCGGCGTCGAGCCATACGTCGATGTCGGCCGGATATCGTTCTTCGCCTGCGAGCGTTTCTGCGCGCTCGCGACCGAGCCTGACTACCACTGCGTTCTTGTCGGGAATAGCGAAAACATATTGTCCAAGTAGCCCCCGCAAGTAAGGTATTTTCATACCGTTCTTAGTGAGTTGCCATATTTGGAAACCGTATTGGCTGTTGGGTTTGCCAAGTTCAATGTCGTTGATGCTTGCATCGGGTGTAATGGCCTCAGTGACATACTTTTCTGAGACTATTTGCCGGCCGTTCCATTTGCCGCCGTTGAGAATCAGTTGCCCTATGCGGGCGAAGTCGCAGGCGTTACTGTTGAAGCAGCAGAACGCTTTTTCCATGCCGTCTTTACGGTCGAGCGACCACAGCGCATCTTCTTCGGCCTGCAGCGGCGTCCATAATTTGCGCGAGACGTATGAACTGATATTCTCGCCTACGGCATCCTCTAATATATATGCAAGTAATTGAGTTACAGCGCTTTGATACTTAAAATCTCGTCCCGGTTCGGCGATTTCCTTCATCACGAAGGTCACTTTCGACAAGTCGTTGCCGTAGTAAAGTTTAGTGGTAGGCGAGAACAGCGACGAATACTCTTCTTTGAAGTCCATTCCTGCGCTCATTGTCAGCAAATTCCTTATAGTAAGCGTTTTACCGCCATATCCTGTGAATAAAGGGAAGAAATCGCTTACGGATTGGTCAACGTCTCGGATAAATCCATCGTCGATGGCGCAACCTATGGCGAGCGAAACAATGCTTTTAGCCATTGAGAATGAGTTGCTTAGCGATTGCAGGGAGTAGTCGTCCCAATACTGTTCGAACATCAATTCGCCGTTTTTGATAATCACATAAGCCACAGTGCCGTATCGTTGGAAATCAGGCAAATATTTGTCGGGGATGGACATTTTGTTGTAATATTCCGACAATTTCCAAGGTCGCGGGTCGTTGGCTTTGACGATGCGGTTTGCAAAAATCGCATGTTGGTCGATTGTCGGCGAGAGATGCATCAGCGCCATTCTCACGTATTGATTCGAGGGTAGGGCTATCCATACACCGACAATACAGACCACTAAGGCTATTGCGGCGATCGCTATCCGAAATTTTTTATTTGTACCAGGAGGCATAGAAATGATAGTTGCGTGAAATTTTCTGATTTATTTCTTTCGATTGTTCCGGATCGACTTTCTTGACGAATTTAGCCGGAACGCCCGCATAAATACTGCCCGGTTCGATGATCGTACCGCTCAGTACGACCGCTCCGGCAGCTATTATCGCTCCTTCGCCGACAACGGCATGGTCGAGCACTACCGCTCCGATGCCGATAAGCGCACCTTTACAAATTTTTGCGCCGTGTATGCAGACATTATGCCCTATCGACACGTCGTCTTCGATTTCTATGACGGATTTCTCGTAAAGCGTATGCAATACCGAGCCGTCCTGAATATTTACGCCGTTGCCGATGCGAATAGAATTGACATCGCCTCGCAGCACCGTCCCAAACCAAACGCTGCAGCCGTCGCCGATGACGGTATCTCCTATTATTACAGCATTGTCGGCCAGATAAGTATCTTTTCCAATAACGGGTGCGAAGCCTCTTACAGATTTAATTATAGCCATATAAAAGATGATTATACGCTGCAAATATAGAAAAAAAACATGAATTTCGGTCATTCGGCGCAAAAATTTTCAAAAAAATTTTGTCGGTTGAAAAATAAACCGTAATTTTGCGGCTCGATAACAGAGGAATGTTACAAAAAACAATATAATTTTTAATTTATTTATGATCGTAGTTCCATTAAAAGAAGGCGAAAATATAGAACGCGCCTTGAAAAAATTTAAAAGAAAGTTTGAGAAAACCGGGGTAGTCAAAGAACTCCGGAATCGTCAGGCGTTCGTCAAACCTTCGGTAAAGAAGAGAAAAGAACGTATTCACGCGATTTATGTCAAGCAATTACAGCAGGCAGAAGTGTAATCCGAAAAAAAAATATTCCGGTTTTTTTGGTAGTTTCAAAAATAACCGCTATATTCGTTGCATCTAAATGAATGTAACGTGAGAAAATATGTGAGTCAGTTCAGGGTTTACTTGCAATATGAGCGGAATTATTCAGCTCACACTATTGATGCTTATATGTCTGATTTAGAGCAGTTTGCTAATTTTTTAGACGCTCAAAAAGACAGCTTCGATATCCATGTCATTGACGCAGATATTGTGCGTCGGTGGATGATGGAAATGATGAGCGACTCCGTTGCTGCGTCGTCGGTAAATCGCAAATTGACGGCCTTGAAGTCATTCTTCAGGTTTTTGATGCGCAAAGGCGTCATGACGCATAATCCGTTGAAAATGCTGACCGGGCCGAAGAAAGCTAAGCCCCTGCCGTATTTCGTTAAGGAAAAGGATATGGCCGACTTGCTCGGCGACGACGAAACGCCGACAGAGACTGATTTTGAAGCCGTAAGAGACCGATTGATGCTTGAAGTATTCTACGAGACAGGCATTCGCTGTTCGGAACTTGTCGCACTCAAAGACGACGACGTGGATTCGGACGGGATGCTGTTGAAGGTTACGGGCAAGCGTAACAAGCAAAGGTTGATACCTTTCGCCGGAAGGTTGAAAGATATGATCGGACATTATTATAATGTACGCGCGCGAGAGGTTGGCGGTGGTTGCCGGGCGTTCTTCGTTCGTAAAGACGGCCGCCCGATAACGTCGGCCATCGTATATTATAAGGTAAAAAAGAACCTGTCGGGCATCACGGCCTTGGGGAAGCGAAGCCCCCACGTGTTGAGGCATACTTTCGCAACAGGTATGTTGAACAATGATGCGGATTTGAGCGCCGTCAGCAAGATACTGGGTCATAGCAGCCTTGCCTCTACGCAGGTTTACACTCATGTGACATTTGAAGAATTGAAACATAATTATAACGCTCATCCAAGAGCACAAAAATAGGAGGATTTATTATGGAAATTAAGATTAAATCAATTCATTTCGATGCAACGGAGAAGTTGCAGGGATTCATTGAGAAGAAGGTAGCTAAGTTGGAACAGTTCCACGACGGCATTTTGCAGGCAGATGTAGTTCTGAAAGTAGTTAAGCCGGAAACGGCTAAGAACAAGAGTACAAGCATCCGTATAAAGATTAAGAACGGCGACTGTTTTGCCGAGAAAATCTGCGATACGTTTGAGGAGGCGGTAGATACAGCCGTCGATGCCCTCGAAAAACAGTTGCTTAAGATAAAGGAGAAAAGCAGGGAAAAATAAAAAAAATCGAAAAAAAGTCGCAGAAATTTTGTGGATAATAAAAATATGTCTATCTTTGCAGCCGTTTCGCCGTAAAACAAGGTTGCTTTTTTGCGGTAAATGCCTGTGTAGCTCAGTGGTAGAGCACTTCCTTGGTAAGGAAGAGGTCCCGAGTTCAAATCTCGGCACCGGCTCTGAGTTAAGGAAATAAGGGATGGATATTCATCAATTAATATAATGATTTTAGATTATGGCAAAAGAACATTTTAACAGGACGAAACCGCATGTTAACATCGGTACGATTGGTCACGTTGACCATGGCAAGACGACTCTGACGGCAGCAATCACCAAGGTATTGGCTGAAAGAGGCTTCTCAAGTGCAGAAGGTATCAAGACATTTGATCAGATTGATAATGCACCGGAAGAGAAAGAGAGAGGTATAACCATCAATACCGCTCACGTTGAATATGAAACGGCAAACCGCCACTATGCACATGTGGACTGTCCGGGTCACGCCGACTATGTAAAGAACATGGTAACGGGTGCAGCCCAGATGGACGGCGCTATCATTGTAGTAGCCGCTACCGACGGTCCGATGCCTCAGACCCGCGAGCACATCCTGCTTGCCCGTCAGGTGAACGTTCCGAAACTTGTTGTGTTCATGAACAAATGCGACAGTGTTGACGACGAAGAAATGCTTGAATTGGTAGAAATGGAAATGCGCGAACTGCTTTCTTTCTACGAGTTCGACGGCGACAACACGCCGGTTATCCGTGGTTCCGCTCTCGGCGCCCTCAACGGCGATAAGAAGTGGGAAGACAAAGTTATGGAGCTTATGGATGCTGTTGATACATGGATTCCGCTGCCTCCGCGCGACGTTGACAAACCTTTCCTTATGCCTATCGAGGACATCTTCTCGATTACCGGTCGTGGTACTGTTGCTACCGGTCGTATCGAGACAGGTATCATCAAAACAGGCGAGGAAGTTCAGATCATCGGTCTCGGTTCTGAAGGCAAGAAATCGGTTGTTACCGGCGTCGAGATGTTCCGTAAGATATTGGACGAAGGTCAGGCAGGCGATAACGTAGGTCTGTTGCTCCGCGGTATAGACAAGAACGAAGTGAAGCGCGGTATGGTGCTCTGCCATCCGGGTCAGATTAAGCCTCACAGCACCTTCAAGGCAGAGGTTTATATCCTGAAAAAGGAAGAAGGCGGTCGCCACACACCGTTCCACAACAAATACCGTCCGCAATTCTATATCCGTACGCTTGACGTAACGGGTGAAATCACTCTGCCGGAAGGCGTTGAGATGGTAATGCCGGGCGATAACGTAACTATCACGGTAGAACTCATCTATCCGGTAGCATGTAACCTCGGTCTGCGTTTCGCTATCCGCGAAGGCGGCCGTACGGTCGGCGCCGGTCAGATTACGGAGTTGATCGACTAAAAAAATCATGACCGGCTATTCCCGAACAGGGATATGCCGGTCATTTACACGGAAGTAGCTCAGTCGGTAGAGCATCGGTCTCCAAAACCGAGGGTCGTGAGTTCGAGCCTTACCTTCCGTGCAAGATTAAATATAATCATTCGATGAAGAAGATAATAAAGTATTGTAAAGATTCATACAACGAACTTGTACATAAAGTTTCCTGGCCGACGAGGGTAGAACTGTCAAACAGCGCTGTGGTTGTTTTATTTGCTTCCATAATCATAGCGTTAGTAGTTTTTGCTATCGATTTCGTTTTCGAGCATGCGATGCGATTTATTTACGACATAATTTAAAAAGACATGTCAGACGAACAGCCCAAAACAGAATCGCAAGCCAAGTTTTACGTCCTTCGCGCTATCAGCGGGAAGGAGAATAAGGTGCGCGAGTATATAGAGTCCGAAATGAAAAATTCGGATTTGGGGCAATACGTATTGCAGGTGCTAATACCTACCGAGAAGACTTACGTTATGCGTAACGGCAAAAAAGTGCTTAAAGAACGCGCTTATTTACCCGGCTACGTATTAGTTGAGGCTAATTTGGTAGGCGAGGTGGCTCACCGTTTGAGGAATGTGCCTAATGTGTTAGGCTTTCTGGGCGGTCTTGAAAACCCGGTCCCTCTGCGTCCTTCCGAAGTCAATCGAGTGTTAGGCTCGTTCGACGAACTGCAGGAGCAAGAGGAAAAGATTGATATTCAATATTATACAGGCGAAACGGTGAATGTGACCTATGGTCCGTTCAATGGTTTCAAAGGTGTAATAGAGGAGCTCAATGCGGAAAAGAAGAAACTCAAAGTGATGGTCAAAATCTTCGGACGCAAGACCCCGCTTGAGTTGAGTTATGAACAAGTTGAGAAGGAATGAGCCTTTTGTTACGGAAAGACTGTTTCTTTTAAGTTATTATTTATATAAGTTAAAAATCAAGTAAAATGGCTAAAGAAATTGCTGGACAAATTAAGTTGCAGATTAAAGGGGGAGCAGCAAATCCTTCCCCCCCCGTAGGGCCTGCATTAGGTTCGAAGGGTATTAACATTATGGAGTTTTGTAAGCAATTCAACGCCAGGACCCAGGACAAGGGCGGAAAGGTTTTGCCGGTAGTGATCACGTATTACACCGACAAATCGTTCGACTTTGTTGTTAAGACGCCTCCTGTCGCAATCCAATTGCTTGAGGCTGCCAAACTGAAGGGCGGTTCAGCCGAACCGAACCGTAAGAAGGTTGCCGAAGTCACTTGGGACGCGGTTAAACAAATCGCAGAAGACAAGATAGTCGATTTGAACTGCTTCACCGTCGAGAGCGCCATGCGAATGGTGGCCGGGACAGCGCGAAGCATGGGTATCACTGTAAAGGGGACGTTCCCGGAAATTAATTAACCAGTAAAAAAGTCAAGAAGAAGATGAGTAAATTAACAAAAAATCAGAAGTTGGCTACGGGCAAGATTGAGACCGGGAAAGTTTATACATTGAAAGATGCATCGGCATTAGTCAAGGAAATAACATTGACAAAGTTTGATGCCTCCGTCGATATAGACGTCCGTCTCGGAGTTGATCCCCGCAAGTCGAACCAAATGGTGAGGGGCGTTGTTTCCTTACCACACGGAACCGGAAAAGTAACAAGGGTTCTTGCGTTATGTACTCCCGACAAAGAAGCCGAGGCAAAAGATGCCGGCGCCGATTATGTCGGACTTGATGAATATGTCGATAAGATCAAAGGTGGTTGGACCGACATAGACATCATTATTACGATGCCTTCCATTATGGGAAAAATAGGTGCATTAGGACGTATATTAGGCCCGCGCGGTTTGATGCCGAACCCCAAAAGCGGTACGGTAACAAACGATATAGGACAGGCCGTCAAGGAAGTGAAACAAGGTAAAATCGACTTCAAAGTCGATAGAACCGGAATAGTTCATTCTTCGATAGGCAAGTCTTCATTCGAGCCGGAGAAGATATATGAAAACGCGAAGGAATTTATTTCGACACTGTTGAAACTGAAACCTTCCGCCGCCAAAGGTACTTATTTAAAAAGCATTTATCTGTCCTCGACGATGAGTCCGGGTATTAAAATTGACCCGAAGTCGGTTGAAGATTAATAACAAAAAATTTTGAAACGATGAAAAAGGAAGATAAGAGCAATATCATTAGCGAGCTGACGGAATACCTGAAGCAATATCCCCACATGTATCTTACCGATATTGAGGCCTTGAATGCCGAAAAGACAAGTAAGTTGAGGAGAGAATGTTTCAAGCAGGATGTCAAACTCGTTGTAGTAAAAAATACTTTGCTTCGCAAGGCGATGGATAGTATTGAAGGCACCGATTACTCGGAATTATTCAGTGTATTGAAGGGTAACACCGCAATAATGTTTGCAAACGTAGCCAACACCCCGGCTCGCCTGATAAAAGAATTTACGAAAGACGTAAAGAAAGGCGAGGAGGGGAAGCCCAAACTCAAGGGCGCCTACGTGCAGGAATGTTTTTACAAGGCAACCGACCTCGAAGCATTGGCGACAATCAAGAGCAAGGAAGAACTCGTTGGCGACATCATCATGCTGTTGCAGTCGCCGGCGAAGAACGTTATCTCGGCATTGCAAGCTAATAGCGGACAGTTGATACACGGAATCTTAAAGACGCTCGAAGAGAGAACGGCTTGAAGATTTTAGATTTAATCTCAAACATTACAGATTTAAAAACAAAATTTTAATTTATAAGAAAATGGCAGATTTAAAAGCTTTTGCAGAACAATTAGTGAGTCTTACCGTTAAAGAGGTAAATGAATTGGCAACCATACTTAAGGAAGAGTACGGCATTGAGCCGGCTGCTGCGGCTGTGGCCGTTGCTGCTCCTGCCGCTGGTGGTGCAGCCGAAGTTGAAGAGAAAACTCAATTCGACGTAGTGCTCAAATCAGCAGGTGCACAAAAGTTGGCTGTTGTCAAGTTGGTTAAGGAATTGACCGGCCTTGGCTTGAAAGAAGCAAAGGATTTGGTTGACGGCGCACCCGGAAATGTAAAGGAAGGCGTTGCTAAGGCTGATGCTGAAGATATTAAGAAGAAATTGGAAGAAGCAGGAGCCGAAGTTGAACTTAAATAGTTCATATTGTCCTGCTGCGCAGGTGATTGGTTAAGAACCTCTGTCAAAGAGAGGTTCTTAACCTTTTGTGTCTATTTTTTTTCAGTTCACTTAATTCCTACAACAGATGTCTTCAACAACTAAAACAAAACGAATAAACTTTGCTTCGATAAAGGATCAATTACCGTATCCTGATTTCCTCGAAGTGCAATTGAAGTCATTTCAAGACTTTCTGCAATTAGACATGCCCCCCGAAAAAAGGAAAAAAGAGGGGCTTTATAAGGTTTTTACCGAAAACTTTCCTATTGCCGACACTCGTAACAACTTTGTGTTGGAATTTCTTGATTATTATCTCGATCCGCCGCGTTACTCGATGGAAGAGTGTATCGCTCGCGGATTGACTTATAGCGTACCGTTGAAGGCTAAAATGAAATTATACTGTACCGATCCCGAACACGAGGACTTCGATACGGTTATTCAGGACGTCTATCTCGGCCCGATTCCCTACATGACTAACCGCGGTACGTTCATCATCAATGGCGCTGAGCGTGTAGTTGTGTCGCAACTCCACCGTTCACCCGGCGTGTTTTTCGGGCAAAGCGTCCATGCCAACGGGACAAAACTCTATTCCGCGCGAATCATACCTTTCAAAGGCTCGTGGATAGAATTTGCTACCGACATCAATAACGTGATGTACGCATATATCGACCGTAAGAAGAAACTTCCGGTCACAACGTTGCTTCGGGCTATTGGCTTCGAGAATGATAAGGATATTCTCGAAATATTCAATCTCGCCGAAGAAATTGAAGTTACGCGGACAATATTAAATAATCATATCGGGCGTAAACTCGCAGCCCGCGTATTGCGTACCTGGGTTGAAGACTTTGTCGATGAGGATACCGGCGAAGTTGTGTCGATCGAGCGTAACGACGTCGTAATCGACCGCGAAGAGGTCATCACAAAAGAAAATATCGACGTTATACTGGAATCTGGGACGCAAAACCTCTTGCTGCACCGCGAAGACCAGAATCTTAATGATTACGCTATTATCTACAACACTTTGCAAAAAGACCCCAGTAATTCCGAAAAGGAGGCTGTGTTGTATATTTATCGCCAATTGCGTAACGCCGAGCCTGCCGACGAAACAAGCGCACACGAAGTCATAACCAATCTTTTCTTCTCCGAAAAGCGTTATGACCTTGGTGATGTGGGACGTTTCCGTATCAACAGGAAACTGAACCTTCATATTAGTGAAGATATAAAAGTCCTTACTAAAGAAGATATTATCGAAATTATCAAGTATCTCATCCAGCTTATCAACTCGAAGGCTGTGGTAGATGATATCGACCATTTGAGCAACAGGCGCGTGCGTACTGTCGGCGAACAACTCTATAACCAATTCGGTATAGGTCTTGCTCGTATGGCGCGTACGGTGCGCGAGCGTATGAATGTGCGTGATAATGAGGTGTTTACGCCTATCGACTTGGTTAATGCCAAAACGATTTCTTCGGTTGTCAATTCGTTCTTCGGGACAAATGCGCTCTCGCAGTTTATGGATCAGACAAATCCTTTGGCCGAGATAACGCATAAACGTCGTTTGTCGGCTTTGGGACCGGGCGGATTGTCGCGTGAACGTGCAGGATTTGAAGTCCGCGACGTGCACTACACCCATTACGGACGCCTGTGCCCGATAGAGACGCCTGAAGGGCCGAACATCGGCTTGATTTCTTCGCTTTGCGTTTACGCTAAAATAAACGACTTGGGATTTATCACTACGCCTTATCGCAAGGTCGATGGCGGAGTAGTCGATTTCTCTCCGGCCGCCCTCAATTATTATACTGCCGAGGAAGAAGAATCGAAAATCGTGGCTCAGGGAAATGCGCCCTTAGACGAGCACGGACGATTCGTCCGCGACAAGGTAAAAGCGAGGTATGAAGCCGATTTTCCCGTAGTATCGCCCGAAGAAGTATCGCTTATGGACGTTGCGCCGACGCAGATAGCCTCGATTGCAGCGGCCTTGATTCCTTTCCTCGAGCACGATGACGCCAACCGTGCGTTGATGGGGTCGAACATGATGCGTCAGGCTGTGCCGCTCGTTCATTCCGAATCGCCGATAGTCGGCACCGGAATAGAATCGCAAGTGGCTCGTGATTCGCGCACTCAGATAATGTCGGAAGGCGACGGAGAAGTGATTTATGTCGATGCAACGACGATAAAAGTGAAATACGACCGCACGGAAGACGAAGAATTTGTCAGTTTCGAGGATTCTATAAAGACATATAATATCCCGAAATGGAGAAAGACGAATCAAAGCACGACGGTCGATTTGCGACCGATTTGCGTGCGTGGTCAACGTATAGAAAAAGGTGAAATCCTCACCGAAGGATATTCCATTCAAAACGGCGAACTCGCCCTTGGGCGCAACGTTAAGGTTGCTTATATGCCCTGGAAGGGTTACAACTATGAAGATGCTGTTGTGCTGAACGAACGTATCGTGCGCGACGACATATTCACGTCGGTTCATGTTGACGAATATATCCTCGAAGTCCGCGAAACGAAGCGTGGTATGGAAGAACTTACATCCGATATACCCAACGTCAGTGAAGATGCGATAAAGAATCTTGACAGTCGTGGTATCGTCAGGGTAGGGGCGCGTATCAATCCGGGGGATATCCTCATCGGAAAGATCACTCCTAAAGGCGAATCCGACCCTTCTCCCGAAGAAAAACTGCTTCGCGCAATCTTCGGCGACAAGGCCGGCGACGTCAAGGACGCCTCCCTGAAAGCTACGCCTTCGTTGCATGGCGTTGTTATAGAAACGAGTTTGTTCTCGCGCAACATCAAGAAAAAAAGCAATCAGCAGGCCGAAAAGACGCTTATCGCGAAAATCGAAGAAGAGTACGAAGGCAAAATGGCCGAATTGAAGTCAAAACTTATTGACAAATTGATGGTGCTGACAAGCGGTAAAACGTCTCAAGGCGTAAAAGATTCGCTTAACGCCGAAGTGATAGCCAAAGGGACGAAATTCATAAAAAGATCGCTTGAAGAGATTGATTATAACACAATTCAGGTCAGCAAGTGGACTACCGACAGCCGTATCAACGATATGATCAAGAATACCGTTGTCAATTATTTGAAGAAGCATAAAGAGATGGACGCCGAACTGAAACGTAAGAAGTTCGACCTGACCATTGGCGACGAGTTGCCGACCGGCATCATCCAGATTGCCAAAGTTTATGTGGCTAAGAAGCGCAAGATTTCGGTAGGCGACAAGATGGCAGGGCGTCACGGCAATAAAGGTATCGTTTCAAAGATAGTACGTCAGGAAGACATGCCGTTCCTCGAAGACGGCACTCCCGTTGATATATGCCTCAACCCGCTTGGTGTGCCTTCGCGTATGAACCTTGGGCAGATTTTTGAAGCTGTGCTTGGTTGGGCAGGGCAGGTCATCGGCGAAAAATTCGCTACGCCGATTTTCGACGGCGCTTCGCTCGATGATTTAAATGCCTGGACGGATAAGGCCGGCCTCCCGCGCTATGGTAAGACCTACCTCTACGACGGCGGTACGGGCGAGCGATTCGACCAACCGGCGACCGTCGGCGTAACTTACTTTTTGAAACTCGGCCACATGGTCGATGACAAGATGCATGCCCGTTCGACCGGCCCGTATTCGCTTATCACCCAGCAACCTCTCGGAGGAAAGGCGCAATTCGGCGGCCAACGCTTCGGGGAAATGGAAGTATGGGCTATCGAGGCGTTCGGCGCAGCGCATATCCTTCAGGAAATACTTACCGTCAAATCCGATGATGTGGTCGGACGTTCTAAGACATACGAGGCTATCGTTAAGGGCGATCCAATGCCCAAAGCCGGTATTCCCGAATCCCTGAATGTCCTGCTTCACGAATTGAGAGGTTTGTGTTTGAGTTTCACAATGGAATAATTAACTCTTTGTAAATCAGTAATTTATGGCTTTTAGAAAAGATACAAAAGTTAAGAGCGACTTCACGAAGATAACTATAGGCTTGGCCTCGCCGGAAGAGATTCTCGACAGTTCTTATGGCGAAGTGCTCAAGCCGGAAACAATAAATTATCGCACTTACAAGCCCGAACGCGACGGCTTGTTTTGTGAACGGATCTTTGGCCCGATCAAGAACTACGAATGTTATTGCGGGAAATACAAGAGAATCCGCTACAAGGGCATAGTTTGCGACCGTTGCGGCGTCGAAGTTACCGAAAAGAAAGTCCGCCGCGAACGCACCGGACATATCCACCTTGTCGTGCCGGTCGCGCATATATGGTATTTCCGCACGCTGCCTAACAAAATAGGTTATTTATTAGGCTTGCCGACGAAAAAACTTGATGCAATAATTTATTACGAACGCTATATTGTCATACAACGCGGTTGTGTTGAGAGTGTAGGCGATATGGATTTGCTTTCGGAGGAAGAATATCTGCAAATCTTAGATAACCTGCCGAGGGAGAACCAATCGCTCGAAGATACCGACCCGAATAAGTTTATCGCGAAAATCGGCGCCGAAGCGATTTATGATTTGCTGGTGCACCTCGACCTCGACAAACTGTCGTATGATTTGCGTAACCACGCGATGACCGATACTTCTCAGCAACGCAAGAACGAAGCATTGAAGCGTCTTCAGGTCGTCGAGTCGTTCCGCGCGTCGAAGAACATCAACCGTCCGGAGTGGATGATAGTAAAAGTTGTTCCGGTTATACCTCCAGAACTGCGTCCTTTAGTGCCCCTTGATGGCGGCCGCTTTGCCACTTCCGACCTCAATGACCTCTATCGCCGTGTTATAATTAGAAATAACAGGCTTAAGAAACTCATTGATATTAAGGCGCCTGAGGTGATTCTCCGCAACGAGAAACGTATGTTGCAGGAATCCGTCGATTCGCTGTTCGACAACTCGCGCAAATCAAGCGCAGTCAAGTCGGAAGCCAACCGTCCGCTTAAATCATTGTCGGACAGCCTGAAAGGCAAGCAAGGACGTTTCCGTCAGAACTTACTCGGTAAGCGTGTCGATTATTCGGCGCGTTCGGTTATCGTTGTCGGTCCGGAACTTAAAATGGGCGAGTGCGGTATCCCGAAAGATATGGCGGCCGAACTATATAAACCGTTTATTATCCGCAAGTTAATAGAACGTGGTATCGTTAAAACCGTCAAATCGGCAAAGAAACTGATAGACCGCAAAGACGCTGTTGTCTGGGATATCCTCGAATATGCGATGAAGGGTCATCCGGTTCTGCTGAACCGTGCTCCGACCTTGCACCGCCTTGGTATTCAGGCTTTCCAGCCTAAGATGATAGAGGGTAAGGCAATCCAGTTGCATCCCTTGGCATGTACGGCGTTCAATGCCGACTTCGACGGCGACCAGATGGCGGTTCACCTTCCGCTCGGCAACGAGGCTATCCTCGAAGCGCAAATGCTGATGCTCTCATCGCATAACATACTTAACCCTGCTAATGGGGCGCCTATAACCGTGCCTTCGCAAGACATGGTGCTCGGCTTGTATTACATTACCAAAATACGTTCGGGAATGAAGGGCGAAGGCCTGACGTTCTACGGACCTCAAGAGGCGACAATCGCTTATAATGAGGGCAAACTCGATATACACGCAATTATCAAAGTCTATGTTGATGACGTTGACGATCGCGGAAAGTTTGTGAAAAAACTTGTCGAAACGAGTGTGGGACGCTTGATGGTCAACGAATTTATACCTAAAGAAGTAGGATTCGTCAATGAAGTTTTAGGCAAGAAAGCCTTGCGCGATATCATCAGCGAAGTAATCAAGCATTGTGGCGTCGCCCGAACTTGCGTATTCCTCGACGATATAAAGAATCTCGGATATTACATGGCATTCAAGGGCGGTTTGTCGTTTAACCTCGCCGACGTGGTTATCCCCGACGAGAAAGACAACTTGGTGAATGAAGGCTACGACGAAGTTGAGCAGATAATGGCCAACTATAGCATGGGTTTCATCACCAACAACGAGCGCTACAACCAGATTATCGACACCTGGACGCATGTCAACAGCCGTTTGTCGAGTATTCTTATCGACAATTTGAGCAAGGACAACGACGGTTTTAATTCCATTTATATGATGATGGATTCGGGTGCGCGCGGTTCTAAGGAACAGATCCGCCAGCTTTCCGGTATGCGCGGTTTGATGGCTAAACCTCAAAAAAGCGGCAGCGAAGGCGGTCAAATCATTGAAAACCCGATTCTGTCAAACTTCAAGGAAGGTTTGTCGGTGCTCGAATACTTCATTTCTACCCACGGCGCACGTAAAGGTCTGGCTGACACGGCTTTGAAGACGGCAGATGCAGGATACCTTACCCGTCGTCTTGTCGATGTGTCGCATGACGTTATCGTCAACGAAGACGACTGCGGAACCTTGCGCGGCCTGACATGCTCCGAACTGAAAAATAACGAGGAAGTCATCGCGACCCTGTATGAGAGAATACTCGGCCGCGTATCCGTCCACGACGTCATTCACCCTATCACGGGCAAGGTCATTGTCAAGTCAGGTGAGGAAATACGCGAGAAAGAAGCTCAGGAAATTCAGGATTCGCCGATCGAAAGCGTTGAGATTCGTTCGGTGCTCACTTGCGAATCCAAGAAAGGCGTCTGCGCCAAATGCTATGGTCGTAACCTTGCGACAGGCCGGATGGTGCAGAAAGGCGAGGTTGTCGGCGTCATAGCCGCACAGTCTATCGGTGAGCCGGGTACGCAGTTGACGCTCCGTACCTTCCACGTTGGTGGTATCGCGTCGAACATAGCGACGGAGAACAGCCTCGTCTCGAAATACGACGGACTGCTCGAAATCGACGAGTTGCGCACCGTCTATTCTGTGGACGACAAATGCAATGTCGTCGTTAGCCGCTTGGCCGAAATGCGTGTCGTTGAGCCTAATACGAAGATAATACTTCACAACATCAATATCCCCTACGGCTCGAAATTGTTTTTCGCCAATGGTGATATGGTGAAAAAGAATGACAAGATAATCGAATGGGATCCGTTCAACGCCGTAATAATCGCCGAAGCCGATGGTACTATTGTCTTCGAAAGTATGGAAGAAAACATTACCTACAAGGTGGAAAGCGACGAGACAACGGGCTTGAAAGAAATGATTATTATCGAATCGAAGGACAAGACCAAAGCTCCTTCGGCTCTTATTGTCGATGAGGAGAAAAATCCGTTGAAAACATATTCGCTGCCTCTCGGCGCACACCTTACCAAGTCCGACGGCGATTACGTCAAGACGGGCGAGGTATTGGTAAAGATACCGCGTGCGGTAGGCAAGACGGGCGACATCACCGGTGGTCTTCCTCGTGTGACGGAGCTGTTCGAGGCTCGTAACCCGTCGAATCCGGCTATTGTTTCCGAAATCGACGGTGAGGTGACTTTCGGCAAAATCAAACGCGGTAACCGCGAAGTTATCGTCACTTCCAAGCTGGGTGAGGAAAAGAAATACATGGTGCCCCTGTCGAAGCAACTGCTTGTCCAGGAGAACGACTATGTTCGCGCCGGTATGCCTCTTTCCGACGGGGCGATTACGCCGGCCGACATTCTTGCTATCAAAGGCCCGACGGCCGTTCAGGAATATATTGTCAACGAAGTGCAGGACGTTTACCGTCTGCAGGGCGTTAAGATCAACGACAAACATTTCGAGGTTATCGTGCGTCAGATGATGCGTAAGGTCGAAATAGTTGATCCTGGTGATACTCATTTCCTTGAGCAACAGACTGTTGACAAACTCGAAGTAATGGACGAGAACGACCGTATCTGGGGCAAGAAAGTCATAGTCGAGCCTGGAGATTCGCAAAACTTCTCAGCCGGTCAGATCGTTACCGCCCGCAAGTTGAGAGACGAGAACAGCCAATTGAAACGCCGTGACTTGAGGCTTGTTCAGGCTCGCGATGCGGTGCCAGCGACTACCCAACAGATCCTGCAGGGTATTACCCGCGCCGCATTGCAGACCCAGAGTTTCATGTCGGCCGCATCGTTCCAGGAAACTACTAAGGTGCTCAACGAAGCCGCTATTAACGGTAAGACCGACCATCTCGAAGGCTTGAAGGAAAATGTGATTTGCGGCCACCTGATCCCGGCGGGAACAGGGCAGCGTGAGTTCGACCGCCTGATAGTCGGCACCAAGGATGAGTTTGAACGTAATATCGCATTGCGTTCGAGCGTCCGCGGCTCAAGGGAGGATATCATCAAGATGGAATTTAAAGACTAATTCATTCTAACCCACTTATATCATGTTCGACAGTTCACAAAAGGCTCTTATAGCCGTAACAAATGAAAAGGACTTATGTATAGTCCCCAAGATGGCGAATCGCCATGGATTGATAACCGGAGCGACCGGTACGGGAAAGACCTGTACGTTGCAAAACATGGCCGAGACGTTTAGCAGTATGGGCGTTCCTATTTTTGCGACGGATATTAAGGGTGACCTGTCGGGCGTCAGTAAGGCAGGCGGCGGAAACGTCAACCTGCAGAAGAGTGTGGAAGCTAACAATCTCTTAGCGCGGGGCTTTGAATATAAAGGCTTTCCGGTATGCTTTTGGGATATTTTCGGCGAACAGGGGCACCCGCTTCGGACTACGGTCTCGGAGATGGGGCCGCTGCTGTTCAGCCGCCTGCTTGATCTCAACGATATTCAAAGCAGCGTCTTGACCTTAGCTTTCCGTATTGCCGACGAGGAAAACCTCCTCTTACTCGACCTCAAAGACCTTCGTAAACTGCTCGAATATATCGGCAGCGAGAAAGCGAAATTTACCGTTAGTCACGGTAATATCACGCCTGCAAGCATCGGCGCCATTCAACGTGGCTTGCTGACGCTCGAAGACCAGGGAGGCGATAAGTTCTTCGGTGAGCCGGCTCTCGACATCTACGATTTCATGCAGACGCGAGGCGGCAAGGGTGTAATCAATATCCTCGAAGCGGATAAACTTATCCGTTCGCCCAAGATTTATACCTCTTTCCTGCTTTATCTCCTGTCCGAACTCTTTGAAGTATTGCCCGAAGTCGGCGACTTGGACAAACCTAAACTTGTCTTTTTCTTCGACGAGGCTCACATGCTGTTTAACGATATTTCCAAGCCTTTGCTTGAACGTATCGAACAGGTAGTCAGGCTGATACGCTCTAAGGGTGTAGGTGTGTATTTTTGCACCCAGAACCCGCTTGACATTCCCGAAGTCATTCTCGGTCAGATGGGAAACCGCGTGCAGCACGCCCTGAGGGCATTCACGCCTCGTGACCAGAAGGCCGTTGCCACCGCCGCATCGACTTTCCGCCAGAACCCGTCATTTGACACAGGGACAGCGATTACCGAACTGAGCGTCGGCGAGGCGCTCGTCTCTTTCCTCGACGAAAAAGGCAGTCCGACGATAGTTGAGCGTGCATTCGTCCTTCCTCCCGAAGGCCAGGCCGGCCCTGTCACAGCCGACGAGCGCCAGCGTATTATCCAAACCTCTATGGTATTCGGCAAGTACGAACGCTCGATAGACCGCGAATCGGCTTTCGAAATCCTCTCTGAGCGTATCGGGAAGGCACAGCAGGAACGCGAAGCGCTTGTGCGCCATAAAGAGGAGGAAAAACAGGCTATCCAACAGCAACGCGAACAGGAACGCCTCGAACGTCAGAAAAAACGCGAGAAAGACAACAGCCTGATTGGCGGCCTGACAAAAATGGTCTCCACCCGCGCTAAACGCGAAGCCGTCAACACCCTTTTTAAAGTAGGCCGAGGACTGTTAGGGTCATTATTGAAGCGCTGATTTATCCCAATCTACTGATTTAGTAGCGAAATCACTTCCTTATTTATCTCCGCTACTTTCTTCTCGTTGAGTTTCAACACTTTGCGGTCGTAGGTCATCAAGCCGTTCACTTCTATCTCTACATCGGTGGTTTGAGTATAGACGGCGGCAGAGAAGCCCCGTTTCACAAACTCTTTCAGTTGAAGCGCATACTTGA
>JAISUX010000021.1 GCA_031271805.1 Tannerella sp. | reverse complement strand
CTTCCCGGCCTCACATTCTATTGGGCGCGCTATACATGGGCAACCATAGCCGACAGCCTCGACATCCCCGAAAAAACAATATCCAAAGCATTGGGACACAAAGACCGATCCATTGCAGGCCTTAAATACATAGCCTTCGACTGGTCAAAAGTCGATGACGCCAACCGGCAAGTTATATCAAATGTTATCACGTGAAATTTTTATTTGATGTCACAAATTGTGATTTATCTATTCTCAATGAAGATATGTATATGCCAACTTCCTCGGCATAATTTTTTATACCCAGTTCCTGTTCATTACGTTGTTCTGCCTTATTTCTTTGTTCCGCCTCACCTGCTCTTTGAATTGAATGTCCGACAATGGATGCTTCGACATTTCTTCTACCCCCCGCATTGCGTCCCTGCTCCTCGCCCAGTGATAAGGAGTTAATGTATGCAGTTCTATTATTGACCGCATTGGCTTGTCTTGATAATTCCTCATAATTCATTTTTTATCGTTCATAATGGGCGCAAATATATCGCTTTATTGAAACGTGTCCAAATTTTTGTTGTTACTGTATTCTTGCTAACGCCGCAATTGGTAATCAAGCGATCGGCGCGTCCGGGAAACAATAAAGTGAAAGCCTGTTCTTTCATACAAAAGTAACGTTAGGCGAGAAGCAATTAAAGGTATATGCCTCAGTACCGGGTGTGCACTTCTGGACAATAAAAGTACCCAACGGATACTTCTTCTCGGTCTCCGCAACAGCCTTACAATCGCTATCGTATGAACCCACTACCTTGTTCCCGCTAATAGCAACATACTTGCCGTTATACCGCTTAACTAACCGGTCTTGATTGGCCAAATACCATAAAAATAAATCTTTCAGCATAACATATTATTTATTTGTTCTACTTTCATCCCGCAAAGTTACAACATTCCGCCTCAGCTGCAAAATATTTCCCGATTTTCAGAGTCAAAAAATCGAAATTAATTCAACAGAGTTTTGAAATATTCTTCCATATCACAATCTTTTATCTCAACATGACATACATCCGCTCTATCATAACCGGCTCTTGCCCTTATCCATGGAACTTGTTCATGAGTGATAGCTTCAAGTTGCGGACCTGTATCGGAACCATACAATTCAAGTATTTCATCAACCAAATCCTTTTGTTCACTCGTTAACTCATCAATTAAGAGTTTAGACGGAGGTATATCGATAGCATATATCAGCATACAGCAACGATTTGTCTTTCAGCGAACCGAACACCTTACGTGATACCGGTCCGTGAACCCAAGCCTCAAATTTATCGTCAATCAAAGGCTTGCCGAAATAAGCCAGATGATAACCCTGTACAAGATACAATAATTTCTGTAACTTGAGATGCGACATTTTGCCGACGGTCTCAAGAATATAATTTGCAAGAACCAACGAATCTATCTTTCCTAAATTATTTACTACAGTCATAACATTCTCTTTTAAATTTTCATACCGCGAAGTTACAATATTCCCCTGAGTTGCAAAATATTTCCGGCTTTCTGGCGTTAAAAAATTTAAAAACTGGTGGAAAGCAGGCCCTCTGAATATAAGTTTAATCTTGCGATCTTTCAAGCTCTTTATTTCCCATCCATGTTTATTGAAGTCTTTCCTTAACGTCTTCTTGCTATCTCTGACATAATTCTTGACATTTTATAGGTTGACGCCTGCGAAAATTACAATCTATTCCTCAAATCCGCAAAATATTTTTCCGTAAATCTTATGTGTATCAAAAATTTAGACGCTTACCGTACTTTCTTTATCGCGTTGTAAATCTCATTCCAGTTATTGGCGAGGGTTTCGACTGAGGGGAGGAGGTAGTTGGCGCCGGCGTCGAGGAGTATTGAATCGGACAGTGGGCCTGTGTTGACGGCTATTGTGAAGATGCCGGCTGTTGTGGCGGCTTCGATTCCGAGGGGCGCATTTTCGATTACTATGGCTTCGTTGGGTTTGAGGCATCCTTTTCTGAGGGCGGTCAGGTAGGGTTCGGGGTTAGGTTTTCCTTGTTTTACGTCGAAGGATGTGACCATCCTTTCGCGGGTGAAGACGTCCGGGAAATCTCGGTTCAGGCTGTCCAAAAGAGTTTGCTGTCCGGAGCCGGTTACGAGCATCGTGAACAGGCTGCAGTCGATCACTTTCCGCAGGATTTCCCGACTGCCTTTCATCGGTACGACCGGCGGACAGGAATTGAAAATGTCAATCTTTTTCCTATAAAATGCCTTCCTTTCGGCTTCGTTAAGTTCCTTGCCTTCGCGTTGACAAATGATTTTTACTGTCTCATCGCCGGTGCGTCCCTCGTGCATATAGGCTTCTTCTTCGGTCATAATGAATCCGTGCAATTGCATTATTTTTACCCATGAGGTAGCATGATTCGGCATTGAGTTGTAGAGGACGCCGTCCATATCGAAAAGTACGGCTTTGAGGTCGAAACCGGCGTAATCTTTTTCCTTGAGATATTTTTCTATTGCTTGATTTAAATTGCTCATTTAATGTATGTTTTAAGTTCGGACATGAATTTTTGCACCCCCTCGGTGTCGGACGGATCCGGACTCCAGGGCGCAATATTTTCGGGTTGCAGAGGGACGTATGGGCCTTGTTTGACTTCAAAAATCACACTTCCCGAATCCAAAACGAGGAGGGTATGCCAATTTTCGGGCTTGATTTCTCCGCCGTAAACGCCTGATTTAGGGTCGAGTACGACACACTCGGTGACCTTTCCTGCGTCATCGAACAAAATAATCGCCGCCCTCCCTCGCAACATCAGGAAGAATTCGGTTTTGTCGGGGTTCGTGTGGCGGTGAGGACGCAGATAAGTGCCCGGTTCAATGGCGTTTATAAGCCTGTTGACGGGATCATCCAAGGTCTCGTGGAAATTATGATTCATTCTCAGACGCGGGGATTCTTTCGCTTTTGCCGTCGTCTCGTCAAACAATTTTTTGTCAATTATCTTCATATCGTTTATGGTTTATATTTTGATTTTGTGAGAATATCCTGTGAATCAGCATTTTTCATCAGCTCTTCGCAGCTTGATTTAGTCTGTTTCATATAACATTCGACGATTCTGTAACCTATGAAATAGCCGAGGTCGCCGGGGGCTTCTGCTGCGATAAACGTGCTTGGTGACGGCAGGAAATATTTCGTCGTTGTTGCTGCATCAGGCGTATAAAGGTGTTTACGTTCGATAATCGTTGTCCAAAGCGGCTTTTCGTATTCTATGCACCAGCGAAATTCGGCGTCAGAGAGCGACAGGATGTTTTGAAGCGTGTATTCTTTACTGATTTTAGTCAGCGAGTAGATGATTTTTCCTTCGTATATCATCCTGTCTAACAGGATATTATCTTTTCCTTGAAAAGGAAATTCCGATTTTAGCCATACTTCGAAACAGTCCTTTGGCAGCTGTGCTGGCGTCATATTTTTTTTCTGATAATCATAGAAAAAATCGTTATACAGCTGATAATCAGCGCCGAGGTACTTATCAATCGAACATGACAAAAGGCTGTCGGCAATGATAAAATTTTGTTGCAAACCCGAAACGTGGAAATAAATGGCCGGAATTTTAGCAGTAAGAAAGAGTTCCTTCATCCGCTCGAATCCGTATGCTAATTCTTTACATATCAGTTGGGTTGAAGCCGAATCGCCTGAATAATAAATAATTGCGTCCTTATATAAGGATTTTAGCGTCGGCTCCGAAAAGTAGTTGATGAGATTGTCGTAAAATGCGGACGTATCCGTATAAGATGCTTTGAATAGCGCTTTTCCAAGCAAATCAAGCATTTGCGGATATTCGTCTTTTACTTGTTGTAAACTGATGGAATCGTCGATGTCAATCCAACGATATAAGGCTGAGTCAAAGCGATTTATATGTATAGCATCCGCTCCATCAGCCATCCCAAACGACTTACGCTGGCATCCTCCAATTGAAAGCGCTGATATGCAGACTATTAGCCAGAGTTTCATTCATCGTACATGAGCATAATGTTCGTCTTATCGTAGTCATAGACGCATTTATTTACATCCAGCGGAAGCGTCGTCATGTCGCTTTGTTGTGGCGGCGTGCTGGATTTAGGCTTTTGCAAGTTGGGGTTGCGTAGAGGGCTTGACATGCCGATGTAGATGAACATTCCGACATTATTATTTTTGCACGACAAGTGGCTGAGTTTCTTGTTGTAACGCAGTTCCAGTTCGCTGAGATTGTTGTTATCGCAGGCGAGGCTTTCGAGGTTCGTGAACTTCTCAATGCCGTCTATGGCGGCTATTTCCTTGCCGGAGCAGTCGATAGACTTAACGGCATTGGCCTCGGCTTGAGATATTTCCCCGTCATTGTTGGCGTCGAAATTTTCGAGCAGATATGCCTTGAAATTTGCGTCGGGAATCGTTACGATTTCATTGTCATTTTGGGTCTCACTGCTGCTACCGGCCTTTCCGCCTTTGTTTGTGCAGTTGAATAAAAGTAGTGATAAACAAGCACTTAATAAAATAAAAACCTTTTTCATTGTCAATTATAGTTTAAATATTCGGCGCAAAAGTACGTTTTTAGACGATTATTTCCAAATAAAATTAATTAATAAATGTTTCCAACATCTTTGTTGTGGGCGACGGTTCGATTTCTATCGTCTTCGTTTCTGCAGGGATAAGGACTGTTTGTCCTTGATATACAGATAGTTCGTTATCTTTATTGTCTTTGATGACGGCTTTGCCTTCGAGGCACATATAGATTACGAATGAATCAATTGAAGAAAAATCTCGTCGCATAGCATTTGTTAAGTCCAAAATGTTGTTAGTGAAATATTTACACTCGACCAATGTGATTGCTTCGTCCGACACTGGGATGTAGGAAGTTTTGTAGTCGGGGTACAAAGTGTAGTCGATTGCATCCTTGGCGAGGTCGGTATGCAGTTCGCGGTTTTTGCCGTTTGCATCCTTGCGGTTGTAGTCGTAGATGCGGTAGGTGATGTTGCTTGTTTGCTGAATTTCAGCGATAAAACAGCCCGAACCTATTGCATGGACGCGACCGGCCGGCAAGAAAAAGACATCGCCTGCTTGTACATTATATTTCTTCAGTACGTCCGTAATGGTGTTATCTTCGACGCGGCGGACGTATTCTTCGGGGCTGATTTGCTGCGAGAATCCGCTGTAGAGCGCCGCTTCGGGAGAGGCTTTTACTACATACCACATCTCAGTCTTGCCGAAACTGTTGTGGCGTTTGGCAGCGAGTGCATCGTCGGGATGTACCTGTATTGAGAGATTGTCGCGAGCGTCAATAAATTTTATCAGCAAAGGAAATGTTTTGCCGGAACGCTCAAAAACCTGTTTTCCCAACAATCGTGCGCCGTATTCTTCGGCTAATTCGTCGATTGTTTTGCCGGTAAGAGAGCCGTTGGCAACTTCCGAATAGTTGCCTTCGACATGCGACAATTCCCAACTCTCGCCGATTTTTCTTGTGTCGGCCGGCAGTCCTTTAAAAGGAAGGATATCTGTCCCTCCCCAAATAATTTCCTTAAATATAGGCTTGAATATCAGTGGATAAAGCATAGAACTGTTCATTATTTTCTTTTTAAAACCAATGCTGAGCGTGCAGGTACGTACAGTTTCAGCCAACCTTTTTTCTCGCTCTCATAGAGTGGGTCGGATTGTGTGAAATGTTCGATTTTGTCGTCGTTAAGGTTGTTGCCGCCGAAATCTTTGGCGTCGGTGTTCAGGACAACCGTATATTTTCCGACGGGTGAGAGGAATCCGTAGTCGGTAAACGAGCGGGTAGGGTTGAAATTGAAGACAAACAGCAGGTCTTGCCGCATGTAGGCAAGGATTTGGTCGCCGTCGTTATCCCATACTTTTTGTATCGGCGTTGCCTGAAAGTTGCGGACGTTACGGATTAATTTAAGCATCGCCTTGTCGAAATCTTCGAGGAAATGGTATTTTAAGTCGCTGTTATCGGCGAGATTCCACTGCCTACGGGCGTACTTACACGACCAGTTGTTGCCTTCGCGCGGGAAGTCGATCCATTCGGGGTGTCCGAACTCGTTGCCCATGAAGTTGAGGTAGCCGCCGTTGATTGTCGAGGCTGTGACGAGGCGTATCATTTTGTGGAGCGCCATGCCGCGTTCTACGGCGGCATTGTTGTCGGACACCTGCATGTGCCAATACATGTTGGCGTCTATGAGCCAAAAGATGATGGTTTTGTCGCCCACAAGCGCCTGGTCGTGGCTCTCGGCGTAACTTATCGTCTTTTCGTCGGGGCGGCGATTGGTCGTTTCCCACCAAATCGACGACGGCCGCCAGTCCTCGTCTTTTTTCTCCTTGAGGGTTTTTATCCAAAAGTCGGGAATATTCATGGCCATTCGGTAGTCGAACCCGTAGCCGCCGTTTTCAAACTTCGTTGCAAGGCCGGGCATACCGCTCACTTCTTCGGCTATAGTTATGGCCGTAGGGTTGACTTTGTGGATCAGGCGGTTGGCTAAAGTCAGGTATGCTATTGCGTCGTCATCCTGATGGCCGTTGTAGTAATCGCCGTAGTTTGTGAAATTTTCGCCGAGGCCGTGGCTGTAGTATAGCATTGAGGTCACCCCGTCGAAGCGGAAACCGTCGAAGCGGTATTCTTCGAGCCAGAACTTGCAGTTAGAGAGCAGGAAATGTATCACTTCATCTTTGCCATAGTTGAAACAAAGCGAATCCCATGCGGGGTGTTCGCGGCGGCTGTCGGAATGAAAATATTGGTAGGGAGTGCCGTCGAAGCGCCCGAGGCCTTCAGTCTCGTTCTTGACTGCGTGACTGTGTACAATATCCATTATCACGGCGATACCCAGTTTGTGAGCGTCGTCAATGAGATGCTTCAGTTCGTCGGGAGTGCCGAAGCGCGACGAAGCGGCGAAAAAACTGCTCACATGGTAGCCGAAAGAGCCGTAGTAAGGATGTTCCTGAATAGCCATTATCTGAATCGCGTTATAGCCGTCTCTCGAAACACGCGGCAGTACGTTAATGCGAAACTCCTCGTAGGAGCCGATTTTTTCCTCTTCCGTCGCCATGCCGATATGACATTCGTATATCAGCAGAGGCGAGACTTTGGGTATGAACTTTTCGTATTTGAACTTGTAGGGTTTGTCGGGATTCCATACTTGTGCGGAGAAAATTTTTGTTTTTTCGTCCTGCACTACACGGCGGCACCAAGCCGGTATCCGTTCGCTTGCGCCGCCTTCCCATTCGATATATAATTTATAAAGATCCGAATGATGAAGCGCATCCTCCGTCAGCAGGATTTCCCAGTTGCCGTTCTCAATGCGTTTGAGGCGGTAGGATTCATTCTTTTCCCAGTTGTTGAACGTTCCGATGAAATAAATCGCCGTCGCGTTAGGCGCCCATTCGCGAAAGATCCACCCGTCATTCGTGTGGTGCAAGCCGTAGTAGAGGTAGCCTGATGCGAAGTCGGAAAGCGTCTTTGCCCCATGTTGGGTTAATTCGCTTTCTTTCCATATCGCGTGATTGTGCCTTCCTTCGATAGCACTTGCATAAGGTTCGAGCCAAGGGTCGTCCTTTATGAGTTTTAGCGTTTTTCCGCTCATTGTCATTTTGTTTTACTGTCTATAAATCATTAAATAAAGTTCCAAATATACGCTTATTTTTTCATCCCGCAAGGCTTAAGGCGAAAAAATCTTCGCAAAAAAGCATAAAAAGTTTTCAACATGTCGGACTTTTTCCTTACCTTTGCTTCCGGAATTGAGGCTCTGACACGCTGTAATGTATTTATTATGAGGATTGTAGTAAAAAAATGGACGTTCTATTTGTTGATGATTGCTATCTTCGGCCTGTTTGTGTATTTTATCGCACAAAAAGGGGATGCGGGACGCTCTTCGGTCGATGACGTTGCATCTCTTTCCGATTCGCGCAGCTTAGCCAACGGTTTTCGTTTGTTCACTTCCTTGACGGCGAACCGTATGCAATCGTCAATTGTCATACTTTTGCTCCAAATAATTGTCATACTTGCGACCTGCCATATCGTCGGTTGGGTATTCAAGCGTATCGGCCAACCGACCGTGATAGGTGAAATTGTTGCGGGCATTATCCTTGGCCCGTCGGTGCTCGGATTGTTGTTTCCTCATGTTTCGGGCTTTCTCTTTCCTGTTGATTCCCTTTCTAATATGAACATTTTGAGCCAGTTCGGTTTGATATTGTTTATGTACACTATCGGCATGGAACTCGATGTCGGGCTTGTGCGCAAGCGCCTTCAGGACACTATTCTCATAAGCCACACGAGTACCGTAGTGCCGTTTTTGCTTGGGATGTGGGTCGCTTATTTTATTTATGACCGCTATGCCTACGCTGATACGCCCTTCCTTTCGTTTGCGCTTTTTATAGGTATCTCATTGAGTATCACTGCTTTTCCTGTTCTGGCGAGGATAATTCAGGAGCGTGGTATGACGCGCTCGCATCTCGGTTCGATGTCGCTTGCGAGTGCGGCTAACGGTGATGTTACGGCCTGGTGTCTGCTCGCCGCCGTCGTTGCTTTTGCGCAGGCGGGGAGCGTGAACAGCGCGATATACAATGTCGCCTTTGCCCTGCTCTACGTCGGCGTCATGTTTCTGCTTGTCAGGCCTGTGCTTCGCGTCGTCGGCAACCTGTATCATAATAAGGAAGTCGTCGATAAGCCGCTCGTGGGATTGATGTTTTTTATACTGCTTGTATCGTCGTATATCACCGAGATGTTGGGGCTTCATGCACTTTTCGGGGCGTTCATAGCCGGGATGATCATGCCCGAAAATCTCAAATTCCGTAAAATAATGCACGAGAAAGTCGAAGATGTTTCGCTGGCGCTCTTTCTCCCGCTGTTCTTTGTTTATACGGGTTTGCGGACTGAAATTTCGCTGATTAGAGGCACGGAAATGTGGCTTATGTGCGGTGTTTTTATAGTTGTGGCCATAGTCGGCAAAATGGGTGGCACGGTACTTGCAGCCCGGTTTTCTAAAGAGAGTTGGAAGGACAGCCTTTACATGGGCGCCTTCATGAATACGCGCGGGTTGATGGAACTCGTTGTGCTCACAATAGGGCTTGAAATGCGGATTTTGCCGCCTGCCGTCTTTGTGATGCTTGTGCTGATGACGCTTGTTACGACCTTCATGACTACCCCTCTTATCAAGTTCATAGATTTCTGCTTCCGCGCCAATGAGCGTATGAAAAATCTCCGTCGTGAGAGGCTCAAGACCGATGCTTTCAAAGTGTTGCTCTCATTTGGCCGTGCAAGTAGCGGACAGGTTATGTTAGACCTTGCGCATCAAATGTTCTCCCAAAGTGAGAAGCGCCTAGAACTCAAGGCTTTGCATCTAACTGTAGGCTCCGACGTCAACCCGCTGCACACTCGCGATTTCGAGCGGGTAAGTTTTGCCCCCGTTCTCTATGAGGCGAACAAGCTGGGGATGTTGATACAGACGGAATACGATGTCTGTTCGAACGCCGAACAACATATTTGCAATATGGTTAACAACGAAAACTTCGACTTCCTGCTTGTAGGGGCGGGTGTATCAATGAGCGATCTCGCTACAGACCGTGAGGCCGTCTCTACGTGGCAGAAATTAGTCGGTTTCCTGCGTCGCCGCGGCTCGGAAGATTTTATTTTTTATCCCGGCTCGCTTATCAAGGACAAGACCAAATCGTTTATCAACGAGAGTTCCTGTTCGGTCGGCATCTTCGTCAATCGCGGTTTCTTGCGAGCCGAGAATATCCTCGCGGTGTTCAATTCCGAGAAGGATTTGGTGCTGCTCGATTATGTCCTCACGTTGCAGAAATCTACCGAGGGATTCGTTCAATTGCTTAACCGTGTAAGTCCCTCGGCGCATGATAGCGAGACTGTTTCCGTTGCCCTTGCATCTCATGTCGCCGCTGTTCCGGAGACAGCGATCCCATTTGAGAAAGACCTCACTACGGACCTGCTTCGTGCTGCAAATCTGATGCTTGTGACCTACGAAGCATGGCAAAACATATCCGTAGAGTGCCAAAACGTTTTACAAAACATGCCCTCTACGTTGATTATCCGTCATAAGTTCGATTATTCGGCGCTTGCTCAGGAAAGTTTTTGATTTGCGAATCCCCGCAATTTATCAATAATTCAATGCTCGAATCTGGAAATACGCTTTCGGGTGAGAGCAGACCGGGCATATCTCCGGCGCTTTTTTACCGATTAAGATATGTCCGCAATTGCCGCACTGCCAGATTTGGTCGCCGTCGCGCGAGAAAACAAGGTCGCCCTTTATGTTGGCAAGCAACTTACGATACCTTTCTTCGTGCTCTTTCTCAATTTTGGCGACGCCGTTGAACAAGAACGCGATGTGGTCGAATCCTTCTTCTTTAGCCGTTTTTGCGAACCCGGCGTACATTTCCGTCCATTCGTAGTTTTCGCCGAGTGCAGCGTCGAGCAGGTTGTCGGGAGTTGCCGGAATACCGTTATCGTGCAGCAACTTGAACCATATCTCGGCGTGTTCCCTTTCGTTGTGCGCCGTTTCCTCGAAGATATTGCCTATCTGTACGTATCCGTCCTTTTTCGCTTTCGATGCGTAATACTGATATTTTGTATGCGCCTGCGATTCGCCGGCGAATGCTGTTTTTAAATTTTCTTCTGTCTTTGAACCTTTTAACTCTTTCATAATTATCAATTTTTAAATTTGTGAATATAATACCAGCGACAAAAATACGGAAAAAAATAATACACACAACAAAAACGACGTTAAAAATTTCAAGTCGGGGAAAAAAATAATCAAAAACTCTCAATAAATGAGGAAAATTCGGATAAAAATCCTACCTTTGCCCCCCAAAATTGATTAAAATCATTCATTCAAAACCGAATATATGGCAAAAGAATTGACTTCGAGGAGCGAGAATTATTCGCAATGGTATCAGGACTTAGTTATTAAGGCGGACATGGCCGAGAACTCGGCGGTTCGTGGTTGTATGGTTGTGAAACCTTATGGTTACGCGATTTGGGAGAAGATGCAGGCCGAACTCGACCGTATGTTTAAAGAGACAGGGCATCAGAACGCTTATTTCCCGCTTTTCATACCTAAATCGTTTTTCAGTCGCGAGGCAAGTCATGTCGAGGGTTTCGCAAAGGAATGTGCCGTTGTGACGCATTACAGGTTGAAAAACGCGCCCGAAGGCGGTGTGATAGTCGATCCGGCGGCTAAACTTGAGGAAGAATTGATTATTCGTCCGACATCCGAAACGATTATATGGAACACCTACAAGGGTTGGATTCATTCGTGGCGCGACCTGCCGATACTATGCAACCAATGGTGTAATGTTGTGCGTTGGGAGATGCGGACGCGGCTTTTTCTGCGTACCGCCGAATTTCTGTGGCAAGAAGGGCACACCGCTCATGCTACGCGCGAGGAAGCGGAAGCGGAGGCCGACCTGATCCTTAATATATATGCCGATTTCGTCGAGAAATTTATGGCAATACCCGTTGTAAAGGGGATAAAATCGCCTAACGAACGTTTTGCCGGTGCGCTTGAGACCTACTGCATCGAGGCGCTTATGCAGGACGGCAAGGCTTTGCAGGCCGGTACCTCGCATTTCCTCGGACAGAATTTCGCTAAAGCCTTCGATGTCAAGTTTATCTCGAACGAAAACAAGGAAGAATATGTTTGGGCGACCTCATGGGGCGTTTCGACCCGGCTTATAGGCGCGTTGATAATGACCCATTCCGACGACAACGGGCTTGTGCTGCCGCCTAAACTCGCGCCTTATCAGGTCGTCATCGTGCCGATTTACAAGACAGATGAGCAGCTGGCGGAGATTAACGCCAAGGTAGATGTGATTTCTGCAAAACTTAAGTCGTTGGGTATCAGCGTGAAATACGACAACTCGGACAATAAAAAGCCTGGTTGGAAATTTGCCGAATATGAGTTGAAGGGTGTACCTGTGCGTCTTGCTCTTGGCGCCCGCGACCTCGAAAACGGCACTATAGAAGTTGCTCGCCGTGACACTCTGACCAAGGAAGTCCTCCCGATAGAGAACATCGAATACCACGTCAAGGACTTGCTTGCGGCCATTCAGGAGAATATCTACAAGAAGGCTTACGACTATCGCGAATCGGTGACACGTCCGGTAGAGACATACGATGAGTTCAAGGTCGAAATCGAAAAAGGCGGATTTCTGATGGCGCATTGGGACGGCACGCCGGAGACGGAGGAGCGCATCAAGGAAGAAACCAAGGCGACGATACGTTGCATACCGATGGCCGGCGACAAGACGCCCGGTCGTTGTATGGTTACGGGGAAGCCGTCGGCTCAGCGTGTCGTTTTTGCGCGGGCTTATTAAATCATTTAAAATCGCACTTATGTTACGAATAGCAATACAATCCAAAGGCCGTCTGAACGAGGATACGATGGCATTGCTCGACGAAGCGGGCATCAAACTGAGCAAGGCGAAGCGCACGCTGCTCCTCTCTGCGGTCGAATTTCCCGTCGAGGTACTGTTCCTGCGCGACGACGATATTCCGCAGTCGGTGGCCAATGGCGTTGCCGATGTGGGTATTGTGGGTGAAAACGAATGGGTCGAAAAAGGCAGTGAGGCGGAATTAGTCAAACGTCTGGGTTTCAGCAAGTGCCGCCTCTCGCTCGCCATTCCCAAGGACGAGGAATACGGCGGTTTGGAATGGTTTCAAGGTAAGACAATAGCCACTTCCTATCCCAATATTCTGCGTGATTTTTTAAGAAAGAACTGCATTGACGCCCAGTTTCACGAGATATCAGGTTCGGTCGAGATAGCCCCCGGTATAGGTTTGGCTGATGCTATTTTCGATATTGTCAGTTCCGGCAGTACGCTGATTAGCAACCAGTTGAAAGAGGTAGAGGTAGTTATGAAGAGCGAAGCCTTGCTGATAGCCAACAAAAATTTGACGGAAGCAAACCGTTCCATATTGGACGCCTTACTGTTCCGGTTTGATGCTGTCCGCGAGGCATCGGGCAAGAAATATGTCCTGCTTAATGCTCCGAAAGAGCGCCTTACGGAGATAATCCGGCTGTTGCCGGGGATGAAAAGTCCTACCGTCACACCACTTGCCGACGAAGGCTGGGTGTCGGTTCAGTCGGTCATCACGGAGAAACATTTCTGGGAAATCATCGGCAAACTCAAGTCGTTAGGCGCCGAAGGAATTTTGGTTATCCCTATCGAAAAAATGATTTTATAGTAAAATTCATTAAATAAATGAGTATTTTTTGCGGAGAATTATTATCTTTGCGGCGAAAAAATGGAAATACATAGATGCGGATCGTTAAATATCCTTTGCGGAACGAGTGGGAAGCGTTGTCAAAACGCCCCGAGATAGAGGTTTCAAGGCTGTACGACACGGTTCGGACAATCTTGGACGATGTGCGCACCGGGGGTGACGCGGCGGTCATTCGTTATGCCGAACGGTTTGACCATGTACGGCTCACGTCGATAAGAGTTTCGGACGATGAGATAGCCGAAGCCTCAACGCTCATATCGGAAGACCTGAAGCGGGCAATCAAGACGGCGGCCGGGAATATTGAGAAATTCCATGCTGCGCAGCGTTTCGAGGCGCTCGAAGTGGAGACAATGCCCGGCGTTTACTGCCGTCAGAAGGCCGTTCCTATCGAAAAAGTCGGGCTTTATGTGCCCGGCGGCACGGCGCCGTTGTTTTCGTCGGTGCTGATGCTTGGTATTCCAGCACAAATAGCCGGATGTAGCCAAATTGTCCTCTTTACCCCCTCCACCCCTGAGGGCAAGGTGCATCCGGCTATACTTTTTGCCGCTCAGACAGCTGGTATAACGCAGGTTTTTAAGGTCGGCGGTGTGCAAGCTATCGCGGCGATGGCTTATGGCACCGAAAGCGTACCTAAGGTTTACAAAATTTTCGGCCCGGGCAACCAATATGTCACTGCGGCAAAGCAGTTAGTCAGCATCAATGACGTCGCTATCGACATGCCGGCAGGCCCTTCCGAAGTGGCGATTATCGCCGACGAACAGGCCAACCCTGCTTTCATCGCCGCCGATTTTCTTTCGCAGGCCGAACATGGTTCCGATAGCCAGTCGGTACTGCTTACTACATCCGAAACATTGGCGAAATATGTTGAAAAAGAGGTGCTTAATCAGTTGCAAACGCTTCCGCGGCAGTCTTATATCACCAAGTCGCTGTCGAACAGTCTTATAATTGTCCTTAAAGACAGCGCCGAGATAGTGGAATACATTAATATATATGCACCTGAGCATTTGATAATACAAACTGCTGATTATAAGAATATTGGCGAAAAGATAGTCAATGCGGGAAGCGTTTTCCTCGGCGCTTACACGCCGGAAAGCGCCGGCGATTATGCTTCCGGAACCAATCATACCTTGCCGACTAAAGGCTTTTCCAAGATGTACAACGGCGTTAATCTTGACAGCTTTGTCCGCAAGATAACGTTTCAGGAAATCACTCGCGAAGGATTGTCGAGACTTGGGAATACGATAGAAATAATGGCAGAAAGCGAATCGCTTATGGCGCATCGTAATGCGGTATCAATCAGATTAATAACTTAATAATTTAAAAGATAATAACGGATGGAAAATGTAATTTTTTTAGTTCTCGGAGCATCAATTATAGCTCTCGGATTTGCTTTTTACTTCTTTAAGCAGATGATGAAAAAAGATGAAGGAACAGACACGATGAAGAAGATAGCTCTTCACGTGCGCAAGGGGGCGATGGCTTACCTTAAGCAACAGTACAAGGTTGTGACGATAGTGTTTGTTGTGCTGGCCGTGATTTTTGCCGTCATGGCATATTTTGGGTTGCAGAACAATTGGGTGCCGTTTGCCTTCCTGACGGGCGGATTTTTTTCCGGTCTCGCCGGTTTTTTCGGCATGAAGACGGCTACTTATGCGTCGGCGAGGACAGCCAACGCCGCAAAAAATTCTTTGAATAGCGGTCTGACAGTGGCTTTCCGTTCGGGCGCCGTCATGGGATTAGTCGTTGTAGGTTTGGCATTGCTCGACATCTCGCTATGGTTCCTTATTCTTGATAACCTGGCGGTTATTGAGGAACATAACAAGCTGATTTTCATAACAACCACGATGCTGACCTTCGGTATGGGCGCATCGACACAGGCTCTTTTCGCCCGTGTAGGCGGTGGTATCTATACAAAAGCCGCAGATGTAGGCGCAGACTTAGTCGGTAAGGTAGAGGCCGGAATCCCTGAGGATGACCCGCGCAATCCGGCTACGATTGCCGATAATGTGGGCGACAACGTAGGCGATGTAGCCGGTATGGGAGCCGATTTGTATGAGTCGTATGCCGGCTCAATACTTGCTACGGCAGCCCTCGGAGCGTCAGCCTTCGCCGCCAATGCGCAAATGCAGTTGAAAGCCGTCTTTGCCCCGATGCTGATAGCTGCTGCAGGCGTAATTCTCTCATTGATAGGAATTTTCATTGTCCGCACCAAAGAAGGCGCAAAAATGAAACAATTGTTGTCGGCGCTCGGCCGCGGAGTAAATGTCAGTTCGCTTCTCATAGCCGTTATGGCATTTGTCATACTCTATTCGCTGGGAATAGACAACTGGATCGGCATATCGTTCTCCGTTGTTGTGGGTCTTGTGGCGGGAGTGATCATCGGACAAGCGACCGAATATTTCACTTCGCACACCTACAAGCCGACACAGAAAGTGGCCGAGAGTTCTAAGACCGGCCCTGCAACGGTGATTATTTCCGGTCTCGGGCTGGGGATGGTTTCGACGGCTATTCCGGTGATAACCATCGGTGCGGCGATAATCTTCGCTTACCTGAGCGCCATACAGTTCGACGTAGCTAACTTCCTGACAGCAAGCAATTTAAGTCTCGGTCTCTATGGCATAGGCATTGCTGCTGTCGGCATGCTTTCGACTCTTGGGATAACGCTTGCTACCGACGCATACGGACCTATCGCCGACAACGCAGGCGGAAATGCCGAAATGAGCGGTCTCGGCAAGGAAGTGCGCCAACGCACCGACGCTCTCGACGCTCTCGGCAATACTACAGCCGCTACCGGCAAAGGCTTCGCAATAGGCTCGGCTGCGCTTACGGCATTGGCATTACTCGCCTCATACATAGAGGAAATCAAAATAGCCCTTATTCGTGTCGGGCATTCTGTTCTCGAAATGTCTAACGGCAACGTCGTAGAAACAGCTAAGGCTTCTTTCCAGGATTTCATGAATTATTACAATGTATCGCTGATGAATCCTTTGGTTTTAGTAGGCGTTTTCATCGGCGCAATGATGGCCTTCCTTTTCTGCGGATTGACGATGAACGCCGTCGGTCGTGCCGCACAAAGCATGGTTGAGGAAGTCCGTCGCCAGTTCCGCGAAATCGTCGGTATCATGGAAGGCAAGGCCGAACCCGACTACGCCCGTTGTGTCGAGATATCGACCAAAGGAGCGCAGCGTGAGATGCTTTTCCCCTCACTTTTGGCGATAATCGTCCCCATATTCGTGGGTGTTATCTTTGGGGTAGCCGGAGTACTCGGACTGCTGATTGGCGGTCTTGGCGCAGGTTTCGTATTGGCTGTCTTTATGGCTAATTCCGGCGGCGCATGGGACAATGCGAAAAAATACATCGAAGAAGGTAATTTCGGAGGTAAAGGCTCTGATAATCATAAGGCCACGGTTGTAGGCGATACTGTCGGCGACCCGTTTAAGGATACATCCGGGCCTTCGCTCAACATCCTTATAAAGCTGATGAGCATGGTCTCGATAGTTATGGCCGGCCTGACTGTCGCATACAGTCTGCTGGGATAAATATGGATATAAGATAAAGTGTTGTGAGACTGACTGTTAAGATATTTTTGTTAATGACAATAGTCGTGGAACTTGTTGCTCAGGAACGTCCTGTCATAGGTATATCCGATACCTTCAAGGACGGACAGAGTGCGGTTCCACGCACCTATGTCGAGGCCGTTTTGAGCGCCGACGGCATACCGGTAGTAGTGCCTTTGATGCGTGAGGATAAGAAAATCGTCGAGTTATTGAAAACCCTTGACGGCATTATCTTTACCGGCGGCGAGGATTTCGACCCGGATTATTATAACGAACGTCCGATACCGCAAATGGGGCGGATAAACGCGCCTCGCGACACTTTTGATATCCGCCTGCTTCGACTTGCCGTCGAGAACGGCGTTCCGGTGCTTGGCATTTGCCGTGGCGTACAGTTGATAAACGTTGCTTTCGGCGGCTCTCTGTACCAGGATTTGAAGGCGCAATATCCTAACAAGTCGATATCTCATGCCCAAAAACAGGAGAAAACTATCCCTACGCATCAGGTTGTTGCGGAGGCGGGAACAGTCTTCTCGGATATTGTCGGCGAGAGGGTATTTAGTGTTAATAGCGCTCATCATCAGGCTGTTAAGCGCTTGGCACCGGGCTTCAAGGTGGCTGGAAAATCGACCGACGGCGTCATCGAAGCTATTGAATGGATAGATTCTTCACATTGGATTTTAGGTGTGCAATTTCATCCGGAAATACTATTCAAAAGGGACTACCTTATGCGAAAATTATTCACTCGTTTTGTCGGCGAAGCGCTACATGTTAAGGCTAAACGTCCTGATAATCAAATTATTTATATGGCATCATCCGACAAACAGGAATACGAACAACCAGAACCTAAATCGAAAAAGACAGATGAAACACTCGCTCAAAAAAAGGAAACCACATCGCTTGCCGCCAATCCCATTGAATTGAAAAGGGATTCATTGAAAAGCATCAAACCCGATCCTCGATACGGAATAGATTGACAATCAACATATTTACGGCCTAATCTGCAATACGGATATTCCAACAACAGAATTTCTACAGAATTACAGAATTTTCGGAATTTACATGTTTTCCAAGTGTAAGGATTTTATCGGTTTTAGATACAAAAATCCTTGTTTTTGGAAATTTGTATCGTTTTGCGATATACGTAAGATAATTTCTTTTTATTTTTTGAAAATCGGATGAGGCTCGTTTCAAAAACCGAAAAAATTTAACTCTATTTTAACAATATTTATTCAAAATATGATACAAATATGTTTGAAAATCGCCGTTACTTTGCGGCGAAATTTAGAGGATAGAGTTTGGATTTTAGATTTTAGATTTTAGATTTAAGAGTTTGGATTTTAGATTTTAGATTTAAGATTTTAATGTATAGGGAACTAAATAGGAATATAAATATTTTAGAAATGAAAGCTGAATTATTGAATTGTTTTACGGATTGGCCTAAAGAAAGGCTGGCTGTCATGGAGGAGGAAATCAGGCAATCGAGAATGAAGACGATAAATTGCTTTGAGCCTTGCAATGACGGGATAGAATCGGAAGATTACTTCATGCCTTGCAATGACGTGGCATAGGGTAGGGTTATGGGTTATGAGCGTTATTTTGGCGCTGTTTGGCAGCGTTGCAATGACGGGAGAGTCGTTCGTTCATAATGACTGATGCGGATGATGTGTAATGTCTTTGCTTATGTTAGTAACATTTTGATATGTTCGATAAAAAAGCGTATCTTTGCTGCTAAAAAAAAGAAAAAGGATAAAGATTATGACAACGATTTCACAAAGCAAATCATCGCTTAATGTCCGGACAGCTTTATTGTTTGCCCTGGGTATCAGTCTATTAATGAACATTCTATTTGTTATCATGTTCTTTTTCGGCAGACCGCCGGTCAGGGAAATTGCACCTATTGAGCATGTCTTCAGGCTCAACCATACTATGATGCGGTTTGTCTCGAATCTTTTTCTCGCTTTTCTGCTTTATGTGCTTAATTTCAGGCTTGTACGCAGTGGAATATTGCAGAAACGATTGGGTAAACTCGGTTTTGTTCTGATTATTATCGGCAGTACAATGATTTTCAGCCTTATATGTTCTATTGCCCAGAAGCCCTTCGAGCCGTTTATCCCGACCCTCAGCAACATGATTTTCGGAGGTATGATGCGGGATTTCACGATTTCGGCGGTTGTCACGCTCTCGTCGTTGCTTATGTATATCTCTGAAAAACAGCAGAAAACGGATGTTGAGAATGAGCGCTTGCAGTCCGAATACATTAAAACGCGGTTTATGGCATTGCGTAATCAGGTTGACCCGCATTTCCTGTTCAATTCGCTTAACACCCTAAGTTCGTTGATAAAAACCGACAGCCTCAAGGCCGATGAATATGTCCGCGAGTTGTCGTTCGTATTTCGTTATACGCTTCAAAATAAGGAAGTTATATCTCTATGTGAAGAACTTGAATTTACGCGTGCATACGCGGGACTGATGCAAATACGTTATGGCGATAATCTGAGGTTTATTTATGAAACAGATAGCAAATATGCTAATTGTCAGGTTATTCCAATGAGTTTGCAAACGCTTGTCGAGAATGCCATTAAGCATAATGTTGTTAGCAATCGCCGTCCGCTGACGGTCACTTTTGTGACCACAGAAAAGGCATCAATAAAGGTTTCTAACAATATTCAGCCAAAGAAAGAGCCGGAAATCAGCGAGAACATAGGGCTATCGAACCTTGCCGAGCGTTACCGCCTGATGTGGAATCGCGAAATCGCAATCCGTAATGTGGGCAATACTTTTGAAGTTGAGATTCCTCTGATTTCCAAGCATAACACAGATACTCCCGAATAATCTATAAAAATATGCGTACCGTAATTATTGAAGACGAAAAAGTAGCCGCCGAGGCCTTGCAAGCGCTTCTTAGCGAGATAGATGCGACGATTGAGGTTACCGCCGTACTGCAAACTATCGACGAGAGTGTGGAGTGGTTCGTTACCGAGCCGCCGCCCGACCTCGTTTTTATGGATGTGCACCTTGCCGACGGCTCCGCTTTTGCGATTTTTGAGCAGGTTAAAATACCTTGTCCTATCGTGTTCACCACTGCTTACGATGAGTTTGCGCTTAAAGCGTTTGAAGTCAACAGTATAGACTACCTGCTGAAACCCATTGACCGCAGGGCGTTGCAACGTGCAATCAACAAATTTCGCAATCTCACGGCTATTCAAGATAATAATCAGCTTATAGCCAATATGTTATCAGTTATTAAGCAGGAACGTCGCTATAAATCCTGCTTCCTGATTCCTGTCAAGGACAAACTCATTCCTTTGGCAACCGTCGATATAGCGCTTATCTGTATAGACGACAAATCACTTAAAGTCTTGACTTTAAGTGGTAAAACATATCTGCTCAATGCCTCTCTCGACGAATGGATGA
The DNA here is from genome assembly GCA_031271805.1 of Tannerella sp. Taxonomy (GTDB): domain Bacteria; phylum Bacteroidota; class Bacteroidia; order Bacteroidales; family Tannerellaceae; genus Tannerella. The sequence goes on along the minus strand of JAISUX010000021.1, from coordinate 42,759 downwards.
TTCAACTCGATCCGGCGCTGTTCTATCGCGCTAACCGTCAATACATTATCTCGCGTCATGCTATCAGCGACATTTCCGTATGGTTTGGCGGCAAACTGTCGGTCAATCTTACGGTGCCGTCCCCAGACCGTATCCTCGTCAGTAAAGCCCGTGTTGCCGACTTCAAGTCGTGGGTAGCGGGCTAAAAAATGCAGAGACGCAAATCGCGTCTCTGCCTGGAATCGGGGTTTTGGCTCATTCTTGAGCTTTTTCGGCTTCGTCTTTGACTTTGTCGGTCGCCTCTTTGACTTTCTCGCCAAGTTTTTCGACGGCAGTGTTGAGACCTGCTTCGCCTGCTATAGCAGCAAACTTGAGCATTGTAGCCGAGATTTTCAGTTTCTTCATAGTACCGACTTCCTTGTCTTTAAGAGCTTGGTCGAGTATGCGGCAGGGTTCTTCGACTTCCTTGCTGAAGGCTTTCCAGTCCTCCTCGGTCATACTCTTTTTGTTCTTCTCGACTTTCTGGATCGCTTTCTCTATTTGTTCCAGAGAGTTGTCAACGGGGTCTTTGCCTCCGCATCCGGCGAGGCAGGCAACGGCCACAATCCCCGCGATAAATAATACTGATAATCGTTTCATGACTTTTATAATTTTAAATTAAACGCCTGATGATGAAATTAGTTCGGTGCTGCTGACCACCTTGCCTTTGTTGTCAATCGTTTCGGTTTTGACTGAACCGACGCCCTTGACATACCAGGTGTTGGTTATGCCTTCGGTGCGGATGCCCATTGTACGGGCGTTGATTTTCTGCGATACTTTCAGCGCATTGAACGTGCCGGCGGGGGTAGTGACGCTTTCCTCGGCTTCGCATTTGCCTTCGGTCATCTGGGCGGAACAGTTGATGAACCCGATGCGGACGTTAGCGCTGGCATCTTCGATCGTCTGGCCGGGCTTAAGGTTGTTAGGTATCCTTTGGGCTGTGCCGGCCGCTTCGACATTGGCAAGTCCGTCTATTGCACCGAACATTCCCTTGAGGTCGAGGTACATAATGCCGTCTGCAACTACAACCCGGTAAGTGATTATGAGCGGGTTGTCACTGGTGGATTTGCCTTTGGCGTCGAGTATTTCACTCTGATATTCAATGGCATACGCATTTTTGGAGCCGGTGATGGATGTGACGGTGTTACGCTGCTGTGAGGTCACCTTGCCCTTGGCGTCTTTCTGGGCGAAGACCTGCACGGCGCCGTTTTTCATTGCGAAGAATGCGAAGTCGGAGGCGTCGGGGGTATAGGGCGTATCGCTCACTTCGGGTATTGCGATTGCGTTGGCGGCTGCTGCTTCGGCGTCTGCCGCTGCGGCCGAATCCGCCTTCTGAATAGCTTCGCCGGCCTTGTCTAAACCGCGACTTGCCGCATTAGCGCCTTTTTCTATACCTTCTTCGGCTTTCTGTATGGGCTTTTCGAGCGCTTTATCGACTGCTCGTTCGCCGGCTTCTTCGGCCTTCTTCTCTGCCGCTCTCTTGGCGCCACGTTCCGCAGCCTTCTGTACTGCTTTCCCGAATCCGAACTGCGCCTGTGCCGTACCGCACGTCAATGTAAGTGCGAGGCTTAATGTAATAAAAATAAGATGTTTCATCGTGAATAAATATTTAAAATGTGACAAAATGTTATTTCCCTTCTTCCTAAATGCGGGGTTTTCATCAAAATCCTCGAAAGTTCCCCATCTTTCGCTTTGTCGGATCACTAAGTTGCAGTAATGATGCATCCTCATAGCGCTTTCCGCAACCTGGTCCGGTATATTCTTCTTTGCATCCATTTCTTTTATCTTAATTTCGGCTGCAAAGATACGGCGACTATTAATACCTGTCAATAAGTAATTTTACTCATTTTTTTATGAGTAATTTTACTCATTTATTATTAATATTTCTTATCTTTGCGCGGTCAATAAGAATTATAAGCATGATAAATGTAATATTGGTCGATGACCATGTATTGTTTCGCATTGGGATAATTGGCTCATTAGCAGGTGTTTACGACGACATACGGATTGTTGGTGAGGCAGGATCCGGATCGGAGTTGTTCAAATTGCTTAAAACGACAGAGGCTGACGTCGTGCTGTTGGATATAATGCTGCCCGATATGAGCGGCATAGAGATTGCTCGTCGGTTGCGTGCCGAATATCCGTTGATGAAGATTCTCGTCCTATCGGCTGAGAATACGGCCGATACGGTCGGCGCTCTGCTTGACATTGGTATTGAGGGGTTTATCTCTAAGAGTTCGGGTAGGGTTAACGAGATTGGCGAGGCCGTACACTCGATAATGAACGGTTTGGAGTATTTCGGCAAGGATATCTCCGCTATTATATATAAGGTGTATGTGGCGCGCAAGATGAATCCGGTCTCCAGCGCTCCCAAACCGGAGTTTACGCCTCGGGAGATTGAGATTATCAGCCTCTGCCGCGACGGATTGCTCGGGAAGGATATTGCTAATCGCTTGTTTATCAGTCCACGCACGGTTAATAACCACAAGAAGAACATCTTCGAAAAACTCGGTCTCCACAGCACCGGCGAGGTTGTTCGTTACGCTCTCAAAAACAAGATTATAAATTTCGAATGATAGAAAAATATGATAAAGAAGGTGGTTTTAACGGATAAGTCGGATTGCTTCGTACCTCGCAATGACGGGGGAGGGGATTTTCGCAATGACACAAGGCTCAAAGGGCTTTGTTTGATGATTTTTTTGCTGTTTTTTTGCGTAAATATGGCGGCGCAGGATGTGGACAGTCTCTTTGCTGTCTATCAGCAAAGCACTGGTAATAAGAGAATTGAGGCGGGAAATATTCTCTCGAAACGTATTTTTGACCTCGGTCATATATACTCCGAAAACCAATTTGCTGCAGGCGACAACATCAAAACCGTTGACGCCACTCATCTTGGTTCTATGGCGCTCTACAAACTTGATCATGGCGATATATCGTCGGCTATCAGTCTCAACCAGCAAAGTCTTGCTCTGTATCGCGAATTGAATGATTCTCTGCATATTATCCACCGTCTGCTCAATTTGTACGTCAACTACAGCAATACCGGTCAGCGTGAAAAGGCGCTCAACTGCCTGCAGGAATCATTAGACATAGCTACACGTATCAACGACCGTCCGATGATAGCCCATTCTTTGCTCTGCCTTGCCAATCTGTTTATACTTGATGAACGCCACCGGACAGCAGCCGACTATTTCGCCCAAGCGCTCGACGAATACACGAAATTAGAACAGCCTCTTCGCATAATAACTTGTTATACAGGACTTTCGATAGCATATCGAAGTATGAACGATCTTGAAACAAGCTACCGTTACGCTCTGATTGCCGATTCGCTCTGCCGAATCAACGGCAACAATTATTCCCGGATGGAATGTTTCGGGCTGCTTACCGAGATTTATATCCGTCGCGAGGAGTGGCAGAAAGCAATCACGATGCTCGATTCGGCGATAGTCTTTGCCGAACAGATTGATAATAAGGCGTTTCTTGCAAACAGTCTAACACGTATGGGGGAAGTGCTTGTACGTAGTCATGCTCCTACGGAGAAAGCCTCGTCGTATCTGCTTCGCGCCGTCGATTTAGCGCAAGAAATTGATAAACAGGATGTTCTGTCGTCGGCTTACGACCATCTCTACACACTCTACAAACCCATTAATCCCGCATTATCGCTTGATTATTTGGAGAAAGGCGTCGCCATCATGAAACTTTTGTACGAAGAAAAGACGCAAGAGCAACTCAGCGAACTGCATGTACAATACGAGTCGTCACAAAAACAATTTGAAATAGAGCGCCAAAAACAGATTATTAAAAGTCATAAAACCGAACGTATTATCTTCATAACAGGGCTATTACTGATATTGATCATCCTTGTACTGCTCTGGTGGATGTTGCGTTATCGCACTAAACGTAACCGTGCGCTGGCAGAGATGAACGCTACGAAGGACAAGTTTTTCTCTATCATCTCGCATGACCTCAAAAATCCGGCCATCTCGCAGCGCAAAGCATTGCAGATGCTACTTGACCATGTGGGCAACTGGAATGTGGATTCGCTGACGAAATATTACCATGAGTTGCTGAAATCGGCTGATAGTCAGATAGAACTGTTATACAACCTGCTCAACTGGGCGCAGATACAGACTAATCATATAACATATACTCCGGCGCCCTTCGATTTGATGTATGAACTGCGTAACGACCTGATGCTCATACGTAATCAGGCCGAACAGAAAGGCGTCGTTTTCGAGACCGAACTGCCGAACGAGGCTATTATTGACGGAGACAGCACAATGCTGTCAATTGTTGTGCGCAACCTGCTGACGAACGCGGTGAAATACACCTCTCAGGGCGATAAAGTCATGCTGAAAATTACAGAGACGTCGCAAGGATGCGCGGTCACTGTCGCCGACACCGGCATAGGTATGGATGCAGAGCAACTGCATAACCTTTTCTATCTTGACCGCCAGCAGTCGCGTGCAGGTACGGCAGGCGAGCCGGGAAGCGGACTGGGCTTGATAGTCTGCAAGGAGTTTCTCGAAATGCACGGCTCAACGCTGCATGTCGAAAGCGCTGTCGGCAAAGGAAGTAAGTTTGAATTTAGAATTGAATATCAACAAAATTAAAACGAAAAAGCAATGTTAAAAAAGTTATTATTTATGTCATTAGTAGCCTTATTATCAGGCACATCCTGTAAGAAGGAAACGCCGGAAGCGGCCTACAAGGCCTGTGAAGAAGCGGAGCAACGCTATAACGACGCGAGCGAGAATCAAAGCGCCGACGCCGATAAGTTGTTTGAAGAAGCGAAAGCCGTTTACGCACAGTTTTTCGGCAAGCACATCAACACTCCGTATGCGCAGAAGATTTTTGCCGAGACACGTTGGGTAAGACGACTGAACCAAAACCAGTTGGAAGCCGTTCTTGACAAAGTCAAGGACGCAACATTCAAAGCATCGGATAGTTATATTAACGCTGCCGAGCGCGTAAAATATATGAAAGCGTCGGTAGTAGGCAATCCCTTTGTCGAGATTGTGTCAAAAGATACGACCGGCGCCGTTGTGCAACTGTCGGATTACGTAGGTAAGGGAAAGTATGTTTTGATAGATTTCTGGGCATCGTGGTGTCCTGACTGTCGCAAGGAAATGCCCTCATTAGTGGCTCTTTACGAACGCTTCAAAGACAAAGATTTCGAGATTGTAGGCTATTCGCTTGATCGCAAGAAAGAGTCATGGGAGAAAGGTATCAACGACCTGAATATCAGTTGGCCACAGATGTCGGATCTTGAATACTGGACGTCGGAAGGCGCCAAACGCTATGCCGTACAGTGGATACCGATGACGGTCTTGATTTCGCCTGACGGCAAGATTCTTGAGAGAGGGCTGTCAATAGAAGCATTGGATAAAAAGTTACGGGAATTATTGAACATATCGCTCTGAAAGAGGGCAATTACGGTAAAATCTTGCAAAATTATTTTGTGATTACCTCAATATGTACTATCTTTGCAGGATTTTTATAAAAATATGATACGTAATAATAGGCAGGAACATATTATCCAATGGCTTATTGGAGTAGGGGATTTGGCAATTCTGAACCTCATCTTCTATTGTGTTTACAACATCTTGGATCCGTTCTATACAACAGCGATGGTGCCCAAGATGAGGGAGACTGTGTTGCTGCTCAATTTCTGCTATTTCTTTTCATTGTATTTCGTGCCGATACGACTGCATCAGTCGGTGGTTTTCATCGACAAGATTGTTCAACGCTCGTTTTCATTCGTCTCGATAGATATCTTTTTGTTTGCTATCTGCCTGATTTTCCTTAATTCGGGCAACGACCTCGCAACTTTCCTGATTATCTATTACATTGCTTCGCTGCTGTTTTTCTCGCTTTGGCGGGTGTTAATCAGGGTATTGGTCAAGGCATACCGCCGGAAAGGATATAATGCGAAGAACATCATCATCGTCGGCGCCGGCAAGAACGGAATGGAACTCTATCATGTCATCAAGACCGACCTGTCATACGGCTTTAATGTATTGGGCTTTTTCGACGATAATACTGTGCTTAAAGACGTATTACCCAACTATTTAGGGACGATAGATCAAATAGAGGAATATGTCGGGAGCCACGATATCGACCAGATTTATTGTACTATTCCCGGAACCAACAGTGAGAAGATTTCCGACTTGCTGAACTTCGCAGAGAAGAATATGATTCGCTTCTTTATCATCCCTGAATTTTACCGGGATATCAAGAAGAGCATGAATCTTGAGATAATGGAATCCGTTCCGTTGCTTACTATACGCACCGAGCCTTTGCAATCGTCGTGGAACCGTTTCATAAAGCGCTGTTTCGACATCGTTTTCTCGGCAATAGTAGTAGTGACGCTTTTCCCGATAATATATCTCGTTGCGGGCTTGTGCATCAAATTGTCGTCCAAAGGTCCTATCCTGTTCAAACAGAAACGGACAGGGCACTATGGCTCGGTTTTCGAGTGCATCAAGTTTCGCACAATGCGCGTCAATGAGGAGGCCGACGATGTGCAGGCCGTCAAATCCGACCCGCGCACGACGCGAATAGGCAGTTTCCTGCGCCGCACCAACCTCGATGAGTTCCCGCAGTTCATCAACGTGCTGATGGGCGATATGTCCGTTGTCGGGCCGCGTCCGCACATGCTCAAACACACCGAGCAATATTCACGCCTTATCGACAAGTACATGATACGCCACCTCGTCAAGCCTGGCATCACCGGTTGGGCGCAAATAACGGGTTATCGGGGCGAGACGCGCACGCTTGAGCAGATGGAAGGCCGCGTCAAACGCGACGTCTGGTATCTCGAAAACTGGTCGTTCTTCCTTGATTTTAAGATCATTGTAGTGACCATAATCAATATGTTTAAGGGCGAATCCAACGCATATTGAGATGGGGAGAATACTGGCGATAGATTACGGGAGGAAACGCACGGGGCTGGCGGTCACCGACACTATGCAGATAATAGCCGGAGGGCTGTGTACGGTGAGGACTTGCGATGTAGAGGCTTATCTGAAGGACTATCTGTCGCGCGAGACAGTCGATCTGTTCGTCGTCGGACAGCCTAAGACGATGAACAACGAGCCGTCGGACAACATGCCATATATCGAGGCTTTCGTCAAGCGACTGCGTAAGATACTGCCCGACACGCCGGTAGAGTATTTCGACGAGCGTTTCACCTCGGTCATGGCTCACCGGGCAATGCTCGACGCAGGGCTTAAAAAGATGAAGCGGCGCGACAAAGAATTAGTCGATGAGATAAGCGCAGTGCTGATTCTGCAAGGATTTATGGAGAAAAAAAGATTATTAAGTTTATGATATTACCAATTTACATTTATGGGCAGCCGGTGCTGAGGGAAGAAAGTGAACCTGTAGGCGCGGACTACCCTAACATAAAGGAACTTGTCGGCAACATGTTCGACACAATGTACAATGCCGATGGTATAGGTTTGGCCGCTCCGCAGGTAGGGTTGCCGGTTCAACTGTTTGTTATTGACGCCGATACGGTGGCGAAAAATCATCCCGAATGTCGAGGTTTCAAGCGGGTTATGATTAATCCTGAGATCTTGGAACGAAGCGATGAAACAGTGTCATTGGAAGAAGGATGTCTCAGTTTTCCCGGAATACATGAGAAAGTCGCCCGTGCAAAGTCGATAAAAGTGCGTTATATGGACGAGAATTTCAAAGAAATAGAGGAATATCTCGAAGGGTTCTCGGCGCGTGTCGTGCAACATGAGTACGAGCATCTGACCGGTCATGTCTTCATCGACGACATCTCGCCCATACGTCGCCAACTCAATCGAGGTAAGCTCAACAGCCTTATCAAAGGCACAGTCTCCTGCGATTACAAAATAAAATCATTCAAGAAATGAAACGAGCGACAGTCTTCCTTTTGCTGCAATTGTGCGCCTTTGTGTCGTTAGCGCAGATCAATACCGACCGCGTCATTGCCATCGGTCGCAACTCCCTGTATTTTGAGGATTATATCCTTGCAATACAGTATTTCAACCAGGTCATCAGGGCTAAGCCATGGTTGGCTCAGCCGTATTTTTATCGTGCGGTGGCTAAGTTGAGCCTTGACGACAACAGCGGCGCAGAGGAAGACTGTAACCTTGCCCTTCAGCAGAACCCTTTCATGGTGCAGGCTTATTATGCCCGCGGCATCGCCCGTCAGAATCAGGGCAAATACGACCTTGCCATTGAGGACTACATGAAAGGCCTTGAGTTTCGCCCTAAAGACCGTCAGATGATGATGAATAAAGCCATCGCGTTCATTCAAAAGAAAGACTACGAGAAAGCAAAAGAGCTGTTCAGCGAGATAATCGAAGCCTATCCGAAGGAGGCGCATCCTTATCTGACACGCGGCGCGATGTATGCCGAAACGGGTGACACCCTTGCCGCCATGACCGACTACAACAAAGCCATCTCTATTGACCCTTACTATGCTCCGGCTTATGGCAGCCGCGCCTTGCTGTATTATCAGAACGACAGCATGAACCTCTCCCTTGCCGACCTTAACGAGGCTATCAAACTCGACCCGCGCGAGCAAAGTTTCTATATCAACCGCGGGCTTGTGCGTTATAACCTCAACGACCTGCGGGGCGCTATGTCGGACTATGACCAGGTGATCACCCTCAACTCCGACAACCTCATCGCCCGCTTCAACCGCGGCCTGTTGCGTTCGCAAGTGGGCGACTATAACCGTGCAATTGAGGATTTCAATGTCGTCATCTCGCTCGAACCCGATAACTATATGGCATACTACAACCGCGCACTGTTATTTAGCGAGACGGGCGATTTTGCCGATGCTATCAAGGATCTTGACGTGATACTCGAACAATATCCCAATTTTCTGCCCGCCTATTATAACCGTTCGGACGCTAAACGAGGCATAAACGACGTCGTAGGAGCGGAAAAAGACTACTGGTACGCTATGGAACTCGAACGAAGTCATAGCGGTAATACGCTTAATATCAAGGCTGACACCGTTGCCAAACATTCCGATACATCTGCACCTGTCGATAGCATAGCCGAAAACAGGAAAGATACGCGCGAAGAATCCGATAAGAACATCAGCAAGTTCAACCGCCTTGTTGTGCAGGACAAGACCGAGGAACAGAAAAGCCAGTACCAGAGCGAGATACGTGGTCGCGTGCAGGACAAGAATATCCGCATCGACCTTGAGCCGCAGTTCGTGCTGACCTACTACGAAAAGCCTAACAATGTTAATTCGACCGTCAACTACAGTAAGGCGCTCGACCAGTTCAACGCCCGTATGGTTCTTGGTTGGAAGCTGATAATAACAAATAAGGAAGCCTCGCTTAACCAGGCGCAGATCGACGCCCATTTCGCTTCCATAAACGATTATTCGGCTAAAATCGAGCAGACGCCGAACAATGCCGACCTCTATTTCGGGCGGGGCATAGACTTCATGCTCGTGCAGGATTTCACGGAAGCTATCGGCAGTTTCGACAATGCTATTGCCGCCAATCCCAAATATACCCTTGCCTACTTCAACCGCGCCGTAGTCCGCTACAAGCAGATGGAATATGAACTCTCGAATAAGGCGCAGGACGAACTCGCCGAGGCGATGAGTATCCAGTTTGGGGGCAATAACCGTACTGCGGCGACTACCGCTACGCCGACCCTTGGCGAGCGCGACAGCCGTATCTATGCCTACGAGATGATTCTGCGCGACTACAATACCGTCATCGAACAGGATCCGTCGTTCACTTTCGCCTATTTCAACCGCGCCAACCTCCGCTGCTCACAGCGCGACTATCGTGCGGCAATCCTTGATTACAATGAGGCCATCCGTCGTAACCCCGACTTTGCCGAAGCCTACTTCAACCGCGGCCTCGCCCGACTGTCGCAAGGAGATACCAACCGCGGCATAGCCGACCTGAGTAAAGCCGGCGAACTCGGCATCATAAATGCCTATAGCATCATAAAACGTATGACGGCAAATTGAAAAAAATGTGCGAATTATATTATGATTTGAAAAATAATTATTACCTTTGCGGGCTGAAACGAAGAATATTTTGAGTAGAACGATGATAAAGATTACATTTCCGGACGGTTCCGTGCGCGAATATGCCGATGGAATCACGGCTTTGCAAATTGCGGAGAGCATCAGTCCGAGGCTTGCGCAGGATGTGTTGGCAGCTAAAGTGGATGACGAAACATGGGATTTAACCCGCCCAATCGATCACGATGCGACAATCCGGCTGTTCAAATGGGATGACGATGAGGGCAAACATGCCTTCTGGCACTCGAGTGCGCACCTCATGGCCGAGGCGCTCCAAGCATTGTATCCGGACGTCAAATTCGGTATCGGGCCTGCTGTCGAGAACGGCTTCTATTATGATGTTGACCTCGGCGAAACGACGCTTACCGACGCCGATTTTCCTGCTATTGAGGCTAAAATGAATGAATTATCAGCCAAAAAAGAAGAAATAAAACGGACGGACATCGCGAAAAACGACGCGCTGAAGATGTTCGGCGACCGCGGCGAAGTATATAAAACCGAACTCATCGGCGAACTCGAAGACGGACACATAACTATCTATACACAAGGCAGTTTCACCGACCTCTGCCGTGGCCCGCATCTTCCCGACACCTCCTATATCAAGGCGATAAAGATAACGAGCCTCGCCGGAGCTTACTGGCGCGGCGACGAGAAACGTAAACAGCTTACCCGCATCTACGGTATCACGTTCCCCAAAAAGAAACAACTTGATGAGTACCTTGTATTCCTCGAAGAAGCGAAAAAACGCGACCACAGGAAAATCGGCAAGGAATTGGAGTTGTTCACTTTCTCACAGTCGGTCGGTGCGGGTTTGCCCCTGTGGTTGCCACGAGGCACCCAGTTGAGGCTTAAACTCGAAGATTTCCTCAAACGCATACAGAAAAGATACGGCTACAAACAAGTCATGACCCCCCATATCGGCGGCAAGCAGTTGTACGTCACGTCGGGACATTACGAGAAATACGGCAAGGATTCGTTCCAACCCATACACACGCCTCAAGAAGGTGAGGAGTTCCTGTTGAAACCGATGAACTGTCCGCATCACTGCGAGATATACAAAACTTTCCCGCGTTCGTACAAAGATCTGCCGCTACGCATCGCCGAGTTTGGGACGGTTTACCGTTACGAGCAAAGCGGAGAGCTGCACGGCCTGACGCGCGTCCGCGGTTTCACGCAGGACGATGCCCACATCTTCTGTCGCCCCGACCAGCTAAAAGGCGAATTTCTGAAGGTTATGGACATTATCTTCATCATCTTCAAAGCTCTTGACTTCGACAAGTTCGAGGCGCAGATATCACTCCGTGACCCAAAGGACAAGTCGAAATACATCGGTTCGGACGAAAACTGGGAAAAGGCCGAACGCGCTATTATTGAGGCATGTGAGGAGAAAGGTCTGCCGGCAAAGATTGAGTTAGGCGAGGCCGCTTTCTATGGGCCTAAACTCGACTTTATGATAAAAGACGCCATCGGACGCCGTTGGCAGTTGGGCACAATACAGGTCGATTACAATTTGCCCGATCGCTTTGAATTAGAATATACCGGCGAGGATAACCAGAAACATCGCCCGGTGATGATACATCGTGCGCCCTTTGGCTCGATGGAGAGATTCGTAGCTGTCCTCATCGAACATACTGCCGGTAAATTCCCGCTGTGGCTGGCTCCCGACCAGGTTGCTGTCTTGCCGATCGGTGAGCGCTTCAACGACTATGCCTACAAAGTCGCCGGGATTTTGGAAGAAAAGGACATCAATGTGACTGTGGACGACCGCAACGAGAAGATAGGTCGCAAGATACGCGATAACGAACTGAAACGCATACCTTACATGCTCATAGTAGGTGAAAAAGAGCAGGAAAATGATGAAGTTTCGGTAAGAAAACAGGGCGAAGGTGATAAAGGTTCAAAAAAAATTACTACCTTTGCAGCGCAAATACAAGACGAGATTAACGACGCGATTAATCGTTGGGATAAAGAAAGTAACTGATACACAATTAAATAGGAGGATTTTATTATTAAAAAATTAATGAAAATCGATCGTCATAAAGAACAATACAGGCTTAATGAGCGCATAAATGTTCCGGAAGTGCGCATCGTAGGTGACAATGTCACACAGGGAGTTTATCCTACTCACAAGGCATTGCAGATGGCCGAAGACATGGGACGTGATTTGGTAGAGATTTCTCCAAATGCGAAACCACCTGTTTGCAGAATTATTGATTATCAGAAATTTCTTTACCAACAGAAAAGACGCTTGAAGGAACAAAAGGCCAATGCGGTCAGGATAGTAGTTAAGGAGATACGTTTTGGTCCTCAGACCGACGACCACGACTACAACTTCAAGTTGAGACATGCGAAAGGCTTTCTTGAAGAAGGCGCTAAAGTGAAGGCTTATGTGTTTTTCAAAGGCCGTTCGATATTGTTTAAAGAACAGGGCGAGGTGCTGCTGTTGCGTTTTGCCAATGACCTCGAAGAGCAGGGCAAAGTTGAACAGATGCCCGTTTTGGAGGGTAAGCGCATGACGATAATGATTGCGCCTTTGGCGAGGAAAAACGCCGCGCCCAAGCCTCCGGCCGACAATGCTGAGGGAAAAAATGAGGATGAATAAAATTCCGAGAGGAAACATTATTAATAATTACTTATAAAAAAATTGAATTATGCCAAAACTAAAGACTAATTCCGGTTCAAAAAAAAGGTTTGCCCTTACCGGAACAGGTAAAATTAAGAGGAAACATGCTTTCAAGAGTCATATTCTTACGAAGAAGACTAAGAAGCAGAAGAGAAATTTGACCCATTTTGGGTTGGTTGCGAACGCCGATATCAGCAATATTAAGAAATTATTATGCTTGAAGTAGTTCGTTATCAAGAGTTTATTACATTTTTTATTAACCCGAATGTTCAGCACTCAAGTTCATCCGGAAGGGTGGCGCTGACGTTCAAAAAACAGATTTAATTATGCCAAGATCAGTTAATCATGTTGCTTCGAGAGCAAAGAGAAAAGGTATTTTGAAACTTACGCGGGGTTATTTTGGCGCCCGTAGGAATGTGTGGACAGTAGCAAAGAACACATGGGAAAAGGGTTTGACCTATGCGTTCCGCGACCGTCGTAACAAAAAACGTAATTTCCGTGCGTTATGGATACAGCGTATTAATGCCGGCGCTCGCCTCGAAGGCTTGTCGTACTCGCGCCTTATGCACGGGTTGAAAGAAGCCGGAATCGAAATAAACCGCAAGGTTCTTGCCGATTTGGCGATGAATAATCCGGAGGCTTTCAAAGCAGTTGTAGCTCAAGCAAAGAGATAAAAAAACAGAAATAATGTTAAGAACGGGAATTTTTTCCTTAAAACTTTTGCATTATTCGGAAATTTATATTTACTTTGTGGTATTAAATGAGTAAAGCCGCATTCGTTCGATTGGCAAACTCATCATTTATAACAAAATTCCGAGACACGTTCTTGCTACTAATGGCGGGCCGTAGTTCCTTAGGGAAATGCCTTGTGCACAGCGGATTACAAAGGTTTCAAGACACTCAAATCCTGTCGTAGGAGTTTATACATATCTACGGTGCGGCACTTCTAACTTCCCTTGCCCGAGCGGGCAAGGGAAGTTTTTTTATCCGTAGGTATGTAATACGGAAAATTTTATCTACCTTTGCACCGGAATTTTGGGTGGAGGCGTTATGCCTTTACGCTTATGTTTTGCTTTTAAAAAATTAAAAATTAATATAGAATGAAATTTTACAATGTAAATGCACATCTCCATACGCCTTATTCGTTCAGTGCGTTCGAGACATTGGTCGAGGCGCTCGACAGGGCATACGATGAGGACGTCAAAGTCGTTGGTATAAATGATTTTTATTCGATGGCAGGCTACGAGGAATGGAACCATGAAGCCCGCCGCAGGCACTTGTGCCCCCTCTTCAATATCGAATTTATTAGCCTTCAAAAGGAAGACAGGGATAATGGCATCCGCGTCAACGACCCAAACAACCCCGGCCGTACTTATATCAGCGGCAAAGGCCTTGCATGTCCGCCGGCTCTTGGCGAGCCTTTTGCGACACAACTTGCGGAGGTGCGCGCCGAATCTAACCGGCAAGTCAAAGAAATGTGCGACCGTATCAACGAACTGCTCAAGGCGCAGGACGCCGGTTTCAACCTCGATTATGATGTGATGGAACAGGCTATTACTCAGGGACTTGTACGCGAAAGGCATCTCGCGAAATTCCTGCGTATGTCGGCCTATATATATTTCCGGAATGAACCGACGGAGATAAAGATCTTCCTCGAAAAATTATTCGGGGGAAAATCCTTGAAATCGGATATTTACAACTATTCGGGCGTGGAAAACGAAATACGAGGCAATATGCTCAAAGCAGGCGGAGTTGCGTTCGTTCCCGAAGATCCCAAGGCTTTCCTGCCCTTCGAGGACGTGCATAAGATCATCCTTGCAGCGGGCGGAATCCCTACTTATCCTTTCCTTGCCGACGATGCAAAAGGGGAGTTCACTGATTTTGAAAAAGATATTGAGACGGCTGCCGAAACGCTACGTCGTCGCGGGATATTCTCAACTGAATTTATCCCTACGCGCAACAGCATTGAAGCGCTCGAAAAATATGCCGGTTACCTCTACGACAACGGTTTCGTAGTCACTTTCGGCACCGAACATAACACGCCGGCTATGGAACCGATAAAGGTGTCGGCTCGAGGCGGTGTAGCCTTGAGCGAGCGCCTGCGGCAAATCAACTACGAGGGCGCTTGCATTATCGTTGCGCACCAGGAGCGTATTCGTAACGGCAAGCACGGATATGTTGATATTCACGGCATTCCCGAAATGGAGCATCGCAATAAATTTATAGACGAAGGAAATGAAATAATTAAAAAAATAATCTCATGATGAATGAAATAGAGCAACTTATAGAAATATCGCGGCGATACGGTCGCGATAGCCGCTATGTCATTGCAGGCGGCGGTAACACCTCGTATAAAAATGCCGAAAAGCTATGGGTCAAGGCAAGCGGTTCATCCCTTGCTACGATTACCGAAGACGGTTTTGCTGTCCTCGACCGTCGGCTGCTCGGTGTAATCTCGGAAAAGACTTACAGCGCCGAAGCCGCCCGCCGCGAGGAGGAAGTGAAGAACGACCTCGCTGCGGCGTGCATCACTAAAGATCGCCGTCCGTCGGTCGAGACTTCGATGCACAACTCGCTGAAAGGCAGCTTTGTAGTGCACTTGCACCCGACATCGGTCAACGGCCTGATGTGCAGCATCAATGCCGAGGCTGAGACAGAGAGGCTTTTCGGCGACGAAGTGGTTTATGTCCCTTATACCGATCCCGGATATACTCTTTTTAAGGAAGTTGAGAATAGGATTAAGGCTTATTGTATGAAGTACAATAAGGATCCGCAAGTGCTTATGCTTCAGAATCATGGGATTTTTGTCGCTGCGGATACTACCGCCGAGATTGAGGCAATTTATGACAGGGTGATCGGCAGGATTGTTGATTGCACTAAGCAGGACAAAGCAGAAAACGCTGATTCGGAAGCCGGTGTGAGCGCCAACAATTCCTTGCAGCCGGAAGAAGTCATTCCGGCTATAAGAATGATGTTGAGCCGAGGTAGCGGCAGCCTTAAAACACTGAAAATCCGCTCTAACAGCCGCATTGAGACATTCGCCTCGTCGCCCGAAGCTTTTGCGAAAATCAGTGCGCCTTTTACGCCCGACATCATCGTTTATTGCAAATCGAAGTATATCTATCTGGATTACAACGACAAAGACGAATTACTCGCAGCTGCCGAGAAAGAAATCGCTTTGTACATATCTAAAAACGGCTATGCGCCAAAAGTGCTGTTAATCAAAGGTATAGGCCTTGTGGCGGTTGGCGACAATGCCGCTGCGACCGACATTATCCTTGATGTCTTCGAGGACATGATGAAAATCGCTGAGATAGCGCAATCATTTGGCGGAGAACATTCTATGACAGCGGCTCAAATCGACTTTATCGACAATTGGGAGGTGGAGAATTACCGTCGGAAAGTGAGCGCCGGTGCATCGTCAGGGCGGGTAGATAACAAGACCGTCATCGTGACCGGCGCCGCGCAGGGTTTTGGCGAAGGCATTGCCCGTTGCCTTATCCGCGAGGGTGCCAACGTTGTTGTTGCCGACCTTAACGAAGTCGCAGGTCGTGCTACGGCCGACAATCTTAACCGCGAAGCCCGCAGCAATCGCGCCGTTTTTGTGAAGACCAACGTTGCCGACACGGCAAGCCTGCAGAACTTAATCCGCGAAACAGTCATGACCTTTGGCGGCATCGACGTCTTTGTCAGCAATGCCGGCGTTTTGCGAGCCGGTGGCTTGGAAGAAATGACGCCCGAAAACTTCGAGTTCGTCACTAAGATCAACTATAATGCCTATTTTTACTGTGCTCAAGCCGCCTCTCGTGTGATGAAGCTGCAAAACCGCTATGATGCTGATAATTACGGTGATATAATACAGATAAACTCCAAATCCGGCTTGCGAGGCTCGAAGGCGAACTTTGCTTATGCTGGCGGCAAATTCGGCGGTATCGGCCTTACTCAATCCTTTGCCCTCGAACTCGCTCCCTTCCGTATCAAAGTCAATTCGATATGTCCCGGCAATTTTTATGAAGGTCCGCTATGGTCTAACCCCGAGAACGGCCTCTTCCTGCAATATCTTAATGCCGGTAAAGTGCCGGGCGCAAAAACGGTAGAAGACGTCCGCAAATACTACATGGACCAGGTGCCGATGCGTAAAGGTACGGCTCCCGAAGACGTCACTAAGGCCATCCTCTATTTGATTGACCAGACTTGCGAGACAGGACAGGCCATTCCTGTGACCGGCGGCCAGGTGATGTTGAGTTGATCTACGGTTTTTTATAGAACCTTACCCAGTCGATCCACATCTCCACCGGCAGATCTTCGGGGAAGACGCGACCAACCCATGACCCGCCCAGTTGCATGTCGAGCAAAAGGAAATATTCGCGGTCGAAGGGGAATTGACCTTCGAGGTCGGTTTCGATTCGTGGGTATGTAAGCGTGTGTATATCGTTGATAAACAGCGATATACTGTCGTGATAGAGTTCGACGGCATAGACGTTGTATCCGTCGGGGTCGATTTTGCCTGTGGCGCTTTGAGGCGGATTTTTTTGCTGGAGGCGGACGGTATAGGCCGAATGGACGGTTTGATAGGCGATGTCTTCGCCGTTGAGCCGCTCCATGATGTCGATCTCTCCGCCGTCAGGCCACCCTGTGTTGTCGAAAGGCAGCAGCCAAAAAGCCGGCCATGCTCCGCGGGCTTTGCCTAACTTCGCGCGTATTTCAAGGCGTCCGTTGCCGAAGCCGACCTTGTCCTTGGTGTAAATCCCGCCTGTAAGGTAGGGCGCTGTGTCGGCAGGCAGGACGTTGTTTACGATCCCCCGAAGAATCATTTGTCCGTCAGCCACTTCGTAGAGCGGGTCATAGTCCGACATGTAATTGTTCCAATCAGACGTATTGCGCGCGATTTTAGTCCACCGCGATGCGTCTAACTGTTCGCCGTCGAAATTTTCTTCCCATACCAATTGCCAGCCGGTAACCTGCTTGTCGCAAGATGTGCATAAGCCGGTCAGCGCGATCAAAAACATTGATAATAAATAAGATGTCACTGTCTTCATATAAATTCATGTATTAAAAAGAACAGGCAAATATAAGCATTTTTTTTTAAGTAAGAAAAAAACTTTTTGATGTTCCCGATATTTTGACTATCTTCGCGGCAGAAAATATGAAATAAATTTGAAAAATTACAATGAAGACTAAAGCAGTAAGATTATACGGAAAGAATGATCTCCGTTTGGAAGAGTTTGATTTACCGGCGATTAAGGAAGATGAGATTTTGGCCAAGGTTATTTGCGACAGCATTTGTATGTCGTCGTACAAAGCGACGCACGAGGCCGACATACATAAGCGGGTGCCGCGCGACGTGGCGCAGAATCCTATCATTATCGGACATGAGTTTGCCGGCGAGATTGTCGAAGTAGGTTCGAAATGGAAGGATGAGTTTCGCGTCGGTGATAAATTTTCGATTCAGCCGGCATTGAACTATGAAGGTAGTCCGATGGGCATTATGGGATCGCCCGGTTATTCATATCGCTACATAGGCGGAGATGCCACTTACGTTGTCATTCCTAATGAAGTGATGGAAAAGAGCTGCCTTCTGCATTACACCGGGCCGGGTTTCTATCCCGCATCTTTGGCCGAGCCGTTGTCATGTGTGATAGGCGCGATGCACGCTAATTATCACACTGTTCAAGGCTCTTATGTTCATACGATGGAGATCAAGGACGGCGGCAATATGGCGATCCTTGCCGGCGTCGGGCCGATGGGGCTTGCGGCAATCAATTATGTTATACATCGCCATGACCGCAGGCCTAAATTATTGATAGTCACAGATATAGATCAGGCGCGTTTGGATAGGGCAGAATTACTGTACGGAAAAGAAGATGCCGCCCGTAACGGCATAGAAATCAAGTATATCAACACAAAAGAGATGCTTGACCCTGCCGCCGAACTCAAAGCCTTGACGGAAGGCGGCGCGGGCTACGACGACGTATTCGTTTTCGCGCCGGTTGCGCCGATAGTCGAGCAGGCAGACGCAATCCTTGCTATCGACGGCTGTCTGAATTTCTTTGCCGGTCCTGCAAAAACCGATTTTAAGGCGCCGTTCAATTTTTATAATGTTCATTACACGCGCACGCACATAACCGGCACCAGCGGAGGTAATAACAACGACATGGTCGAAGCCCTCGAAATGATGAGTAAAGGCCTCGACCCTGCCGGATTAGTGACCCACATAGGCGGCATCAACGCGGTTATTGATACGACAATGAACCTGCCGAATATTCCCGGTGGTAAGAAGTTGATTTACACGCACTTAAGTATGAATCTGACCCCTATCTCAGAATTTAAAACCAAAGGGCAAACGAATCCGGTTTACGCTCGTTTGAACGATATTTGTGAGGCTCACAACGGTTTATGGAACATCGAAGCCGAACAATATCTTCTTGATAACGCGGATAAACTTTGAGAAATTAATACTCGGTAGTAGGAAGGAACTCATAGATCAGGAGGTTTTCTTCCGTAGCGCTTTTCCAAGTCAATTTCGAGTCTTCGGATATATCCGATACGTAGTTGATTCGCAAAGTGAATTTCGAAGTGCCTGCGCTATAACTGTTTCCTAACAGCGACATTTCTCTTTGTGCCGCATTTTGCAGGAAAGAGCCTACATAATAGGCATTTAAAACAGATGTATCGACTTCGCCGGTATTGTTTCCTTCCGTCGTTTTTGTCGCTCTGACGAACAGATCGTAGTAACGTTTGTCGTTTTCGACGGTCGGCATTGTCGAATAATTGCACGATATGTCCCAATTCAGGACGGTGTTAGCCGGTATCTTGATAACATGCGTCATGAATAAATAGTTCTGAACGTATGCGCTTCCGCCTGCCTCATAACCGCTAACCAATGGGAGTTCATTGTCCAAAACTATAGTCGTATCGGTCAATGAAGACTTTAAATAATAGTCGGCGATAGGAACGAATGCCGTCATGGTGATGGTCGAGTATCCGTTCAACTCAACCATTGCAGCCGAGTTTTCCGGAACATCCGCACTGTAGGAATAGGCTATGTAATAACATTTTTGATCAGTAAAGTTGTTCGGCATGTTAGGCGCGTAAACGTTGCCTATTGTGCTGAAGAAAACCGGACTGAAGTTCTTACTGCCGTATGCGCTGTAAACGCCGACCGCCTGTCCCGAAGATTCGTTACTGCCTTCGAGGCATGAATTAAGACTAATAATGCCGACTAAAGCCGTGCATAAAAATAAAAACACTTTTTTCATTTCAAATCTATTTTAAATTAAACAATGACTTATTAAAAACCGAGCCTTATTCCGGCCTGCAAAGATACATTAAAAGGTTTGTGTGACCTAATCGTTTCGATAGAACTTTCATATTTAAAGTAATACGAAACGCCCGCTTCGGCATATAAATTGAGGAATTTCCACAACGGATATGACGCTCCGGTATGTGCATTAAGCGACCAAAGCGGTTCATTTATCTTTCTGCTTGAGCGTTTTTCGGTATCATCGGATTCCTGGTATCTGGTGATATTGCCCGAAAAATTCAATTCACCCATACCGCCTGCCGATGCATAAAATCTCAAGCGTTTCCATTCGGCTATCTTGAAAGCCAACTCTAAAGGTACGCCTATGAAGTGCATGTTTTGCTTCCAACAGACGTCGCTATTGATGGGGTCATGGTAATTCCATTCCGACCTTAACAGGGTATAGGCGAGGCCACTTTGCAGCGCCCAACGGTTATTAAGCGCATAACTTATGCCTAATCCAGTAGAAATAGGCAATTTATGTGAAACGGAGCCTTTCGGTTCTTCGAAATCTTCCTGCATGGCCTTGGCGATGGATATATTTGTGACACTGTTGCGCAACGTAATGTTTTTATTATCGGACTGATAGCTGTCAGGCGCTGACGAAGGCGAGGAAAATGTCCTGTACGTCAGTCCCGGCGAACTTGAGCCTACAGTATAACTTCCGCCGCCCATTCCTATACTCCAGCGACTGCGCTTGACTTCGCGCGAAGCATCTGCTAACGCTGGTTTGCCGGATTTGCCGCCGAGCGACTTGAGTTGTTCGGACATTCGGGCAATCTCATCGTCCAAGTCAGGAATAGAGGGTAGGGGAGAGGTTGAGCTGTTAATCGGCTGAATATTAGTGGATAAAGTGTGTGATGGGGCGACAGGAGCGGACATCAACGGATTATCTTTTTTTGTGACAATATTAGGCTTAAATGATTCATTATTAGCAATATATGTGTCATTGGGAGTATCGTTGGCAGGCGTATCCTTTACTTCTACTTCGGCGATTACCGGCTCCTCATTCCCGGCAAACTCCGTGTTTTCCGAATTTCCCGTATTTCCCGAATAAAAACGGAAATATAATCCCCCGCTAATCAACAGAATAGCAATAGCTGCAGCTGCGGCATAACCGAATCTGCGATGCAAAAATATTGTAACGCTTTTGCCGGCGTCTAACCTGCCGGAAATCGCCTTCCAATCGTCATTACTTACATCCGCCTCATAATCAATTATTTTGGAGCGGATTGCTTCTTCCCATTTATTATTATCAATCTTCATCTGTTTGTATAATCTAAAATCATCTTTTGGAGCATTTTCCTTGCCCGCATATATTGCGAACGCGAAGTACTTTCCGTAATCTTAAGCTTCTCTGCTATCTCCTTATGTGAATATCCGTCCACTGCATACATATTGAAAATGGTACGGAAACCGTCCGGCAGTGACCTGATACTGTCCATCACAACTTCCGGCGGCACATCCCAAACGGATGCTTCGTCAGGCTCGTCAATATCGTCGTAATCATCCAAATCATCCGTGTAACTCAATAAATGGTTACGACGAATAAATTCCAATGCGCTATTCGCAAAAATCTTATATACCCAACTGTCAAAAGAGCCGCTGCTCTTATATTTGGGAAGGTTAGAAAACAATTTGACGAAGCCTTCCTGCATAACGTCGCGTGCGTCTTCGGTATTTTTCACATACCTCAGGCATACCGCCATCATTTTGCGAGAATACTTTTCGTAGAGCGCCTTTTGCGCTTCCCTGTTACCATTTACACAACCGTTTATAAGTTGCTCTTCGTCCATTTTTTCTTTCTGACTTCTTATATAAAATGCAAGATTATTTAAAACGTTGCATGGAAAATGAAAATTTTTTTTCTCTTGAACTGCAAATGTAGGAATAAAAACCGTATCTTTGTGCCTCAAAATCGAAAAAAATATGATAGAAATTGTAAATCAGGAAGAATCGAAGAAGAGTTTGAACTTCATCGAGCAGAAGGTTGAGAGCGATTTGGCGAATGGTTTGAACAGCGGACGCATACAGACGCGCTTTCCGCCGGAACCTAACGGATATCTGCATATCGGTCATGCTAAGGCGATTTGCCTTGATTTCGGCATTGCGCAACGCTACGGCGGAGTGTGTAACCTTCGTTTCGACGATACCAACCCTACGAAGGAGGACGTCGAATATGTCGATTCGATTCAGGAAGATATCAAATGGCTCGGCTTCGAGTGGGGCGAGATTTATTACGCATCGGACTACTTCGGGCAGTTGTTCGATTTTGCTTTGCGCCTCATCAGGGCGGGCAAAGCTTATATCGACGAACAGACCTCCGAGCAGATCGCCACCCAGAAAGGTACGCCCACACAACCGGGAGTCGAAAGCCCTTTCCGCAACCGGCCGATAGAGGAAAGCCTCGACCTGTTCATGCGGATGAACAAAGGAGAGTTTGATGAAGGCGCAATGACACTGCGGGCGAAAATTGATATGGCGTCGCCGAACATGCACTTCCGCGACCCGATTATCTATCGTATAATCAAGCATCCTCACCATCGCACCGGTACGACATGGAAAGTCTATCCTATGTACGACTTTGCGCATGGGCAGAGCGATTACTTTGAGGGCGTGACCCACTCGCTGTGCACTCTTGAGTTTGAGGTGCACCGCCCGCTCTATGACCTCTTCGTCGATCTGCTGATAGATGAATTGGGGAAGGAGACGGGTGACGGTTTTGAAAAGAACCGTGTCTATGACGATTACCGTCCGCGGCAGACAGAATTTAACCGCCTTAATCTGACTTACACGATGATGAGCAAGCGCAAATTGCTGCAACTCGTCAAGGATGGTTTGGTCAGCGGTTGGGACGACCCCAGGATGCCGACTATCTGCGGCTATCGTCGAAGGGGATTCACGCCGCAGTCGATACGCAATTTTGTCAACATGATAGGATATACCAAGTTTGACGGTATAGTTGACGTCGCCCAACTCGAATACGCTGTCCGTGAAGACCTTAACGCGACGGCCAAACGTGTTGCAGCCGTCCTTAACCCTATCAAACTGATAATCACTAACTACCCCGAAGGACAGACGGAAATCTTTGATTCCGTCAACAATCCCGAAGATCCTTCGGCAGGCTCGCATGGTATAGCGTTCACGCGCGAACTTTATATAGAGGCCGACGATTTTGTGGAAGAAGCCCCGAAGAAATACTATCGCCTCACGCCCGGACAGGAAGTTCGCTTGCGCTGTTCCTATATTATTATATGTACGGGATGCAAGAAGAATGAGGCGGGCGAGGTCGAGGAAGTCTATGCGGAATACCTGCCCGACACCAAGAGCGGCGGCTCGGATTGTACCCGCAAAGTTAAGGGGACGATTCATTGGGTGTCGGTCGCCCATGCCCTTTCCGCCGAGGTCAGGTTGTATGACCGACTGTTTATGGTCGAAAATCCGTCCGATGACAAGGAACATGACTTGCATGAATTGCTTAATCCGGATTCGCTGAAGGTGCTGACGCACTGTTTTGTCGAGGAAGAACTGAAAAATTGTAAGCCGTATGAGCATTTTCAGTTCCAACGCATAGGATATTTCAACGTTGACCCGGATAGTCGTGATGGCCGACTTGTCTTTAATAGAACGGTATCTCTAAAGGATACGTGGAAAAAAATACAGAGTAAATAACTACTTATAAATTGTAAGCAATGGAACGAATGGATGAAATTTCAATTTTGTTGGAACGTTTCTTTTCGAGTAAGAAAAATGATACATTTCCCTACTTCGATGTGGATGAATTAGAGGATTTAATTAACTATTTTTTAGAAAAGGAGGATCTGGCGAATTTGAATAAAACCATTGAGTTGGGATACAAGTTGCATCCCGACGATTTGAGTTTCAAACTGACTATATGTCGGACGCTAATGGCTACGGATGATTACGAATCGGCATTGGACATCGTGGAAGACCTTGAAAATTTGGGCAATAGCGAGGTCGATCTGCTTAGAATTGAGTGCCTCTGCGAACTCGATAGATACAATGAAGCGCTCAAAATAATTAACGAATTAATCGAGGTTGATGTACCTTATCTCGAAGATATTTTAGTCCAGACGGCCTGCATATTGAATGATATCGACGGTTACGTATATGAGGCTTATTCAATCATTCAACGCGGGCTGATGCTCTATCCCGACAATTATGAACTTAAGATTGAATTGTGCTTCAATTATGAGCTTCAAGGCAAGGCGAAGAAGGCGATTGATTTTTGCCACGAATTGATCGACGAAAACGCCTACGCGGCTGATGCGTGGTTTATTCTCGGAAGGCTGTATTCTACGGTACTCGATTTCGAGAAGGCTATTGAAGCTCTCGATTATGCCCTGACATGCTTAAATGAGGATGAAACGGGAGTAGAATATGATATCAGATTGCTTAAGGCGTATTGTCTGCTGATGAACAAAAGCTACGACAAGGCAATTGACTGCTATGAGGATTTGGTTGAGTTCGATGAATTTGATAAATTGTATGTATATCCGTACATTGCGGAATGTTATATTAATATTTGCGATTACGAGAAGGCATATCAATTGCTGAGTTCGCTGGTGGGCGTCGATGGGCTTGAGGATGAAGTTTCGGTCTATGGAAACTTGATTTTCTGCTGCTTTGAAACTAATCGCCGCGACGAAGCATTCGACCTTTTAGGACAGGCGCTGGCCAACTATCCGGAGAGTATTCTCGAATATATCTCGAAATTGAACATAATCAGGAAGCAATCTCAAGGGGATAGCCTTGGGGATCATAACGTAATAGCTCCCAACAACCTGTCGATGGAATACATGAGGTATCGTTTTCATAATAATTGATATGGCAAGAACAGTCAAAGATTACGGATTAATCGTGCTGAAAGGCATGGGTATGGGGTCGGCTGACGTTGTACCGGGCGTTTCGGGCGGAACTATAGCGTTCATCGTAGGCATATACGAAGAACTTGTCGATTCTATCAAGAACATCAATATTTCATCGCTGAAATTGCTGCTTTCGTTACGTTTTCGGGATTTTTGGAAGGCAATAAACGGTAACTTCCTGTTTATGTTGATATTAGGTATTGGACTAAGCGTTTTTTCGCTTGCGAGAGTCATAACCTATCTTCTTGAGACTTATCCGGTACTTGTATGGGCGTTCTTTTTCGGCTTGGTATTGGCGTCAACTTGGGTTGTGATTCGGGATATTAAAAAATGGAATTGGAAGGTTGTTTTGAGTTTTATTGTCGGTGGAATCGCGGCATATTTCATTACCGCTGCTACTCCAGCCAAAACGCCGGACGGATATTGGTTTATTTTTGTTTGTGGGGCGGTATCCATTTGTGCAATGATTTTACCGGGGATTTCAGGAAGTTTTATCTTGGTGCTTCTCGGCAAGTATTTTTATGTAATGGATGCGGTGAAATCGTTAAAAATATCGGTATTGGCGGTTTTTGCCTGCGGGATACTGATCGGTATAACTTCATTTTCGCGGGTTCTTTCGTTTGCCTTGCACCGTTTCCATGATGTAACAATTGCTGTACTTTCCGGTTTTATGCTTGGTTCGCTCAACAAGGTTTGGCCATGGAAAGAGGTACTCGAAACCTATACCGACAGCAACAATAAAGTACAGCCTCTTGTCGAAGCTAATGTCCTTCCGAATGAATATTTATGGGAAGCCGTCGGATTGGCAATTTTCGGCTTCGCAATAGTCCTTTTCATCGAGAAATTATCCTCGCAAAAAGACGCTAAAAAATAAGAGATTATAATAAAATAGAAAAAAGAGGTACAATATTGGCAAAAAAGTTGTACCTTTGCGCCCTTGAAAATAAAATATAATAGGTTATGGCAAAAATTAGAGGGGCGGTCGTCGTCAACACCGAGCGCTGTAAAGGTTGCAATTTATGTGTAGTTGCCTGCCCTGCGGACGTGCTTGAATTGCATCCGCGGGAAGTCAACAATAAGGGATACCACTTCGTTTATATGAAGAATCCCGACTTATGTATAGGTTGTGCGAGTTGCGGTTGGGTATGTCCCGACGGTTGTCTTACTATTTACAAAAAGAAAATCGAGAGTTAAGCAATGGAAGAAGTAAGATTAATGAAAGGAAACGAAGCCATCGCCCATGCGGCAATACGCTATGGTGCGGATGGTTATTTCGGCTATCCCATAACGCCCCAGTCGGAAATCCTCGAAACGCTTGAAGCCGAGAAGCCCTGGGAAACGACCGGCATGGTTGTCCTTCAGGCTGAAAGTGAAATAGCGGCGATAAACATGGTTTACGGTGGCGCCGGAATAGGCAAACGTGTGATGACTTCGTCATCAAGTCCGGGAATAAGCCTCAAACTTGAGGGCATTTCGTATATCGCAGGTGCGGATTTACCTTGCCTGATAGTCAATGTGATGCGCGGAGGGCCTGGTCTGGGCACGATTCAACCGAGCCAGGCCGACTATTTTCAAACCGTCAAAGGCGGCGGGCATGGCGATTACCGGGTGATTACGCTCGCGCCGTCGTCGGTGCAGGAAATGGCCGATTTTGTAGCCTTGGGCTTTGACCTGGCGTTCAAATATTTAAATCCGGCGATGATTCTTGCCGACGGAATGATCGGTCAGCTGATGGAAAAAGTCGTGCTGCCGCCTTTCCGCAAACGCAAGACGGAAGCTGAGATTCTTGCCGAATGTCCGTGGGCAGCGACAGGCAAGAGCGCCGACCGCGCCCGAAACGTGATTACTTCGCTCGAACTCGACCCGGAGATAATGGAACGGAAAAATATCAGATTCCAGGAACGTTATCGCACAATTGAGGAGAACGAAGTGCGCTACGAAGAGTATCTATGCACTGATGCCGATTATCTTTTGGTGGCTTTCGGCTCGTCGGCGCGAATCTGTCAGAAAGCTATAGAAATAGCGCGAGAGGAAGGCTTGAAACTCGGACTGCTTCGTCCGATAACGCTCTGGCCGTTTCCGACAAAAGTTATCGCAGAATACGCCGGTAAAGTCAAGGGTATGCTATCGGTCGAACTCAACGCCGGTCAAATGGTAGAAGATGTCAGGTTAGCCGTCAATGGCCGCGTGCGCGTCGAGCATTTCGGGCGTCTTGGCGGAATAGTTTTTACGCCCGATGAAATCGTCAATGCCGTAAAAGAAAAATTGTCATGAAACGAGGAAGCCCTTGGGACGAACTTTTAACCGTGATTTTCATGGCGATTGCGGTAGGCGCTATTATATGCTACTTCGCTGTAGATAACGCGATGATCTATATTGCGCTTGGCGGCGGAGCGGTTTTGCTGAGAATTGTACAATATATTTTGAGATTTTTTTCTAAAAAATAATATGATGGAATCGGAAGAAATAATTAGGCCGGAGAATATAGTTTACTCGAAGCCTAAATTACTTAATGACAACCAAATGCACTATTGTCCGGGATGTAGCCATGGCGTGATACATAAGCTCATCGCCGAAGTCATCGAAGATATGGGCATGGAAGAAAAGACTATCGGCGTCTCTCCGGTCGGCTGTGCGGTCTTCGCGTACAACTATATAGATATCGACTGGCTTGAGGCGGCGCATGGACGCGCTCCCGCAATCGCGACGGCCGTTAAGCGACTTAACCCCTCAAAGATGGTTTTCACATACCAGGGCGACGGCGACCTTGCGGCTATTGGAACGGCGGAGACTATCCATGCGGCCAACAGAGGCGAAAATATCGTCATCGTCTTTGTCAACAACGCTATATACGGAATGACCGGAGGACAGATGGCGCCTACGACATTGCTTGGCATGCCGACTTCAACCTGCCCATACGGTCGCGAGGTCTCGCTTAACGGCTATCCGCTGAAGATTTCCGATCTTCTGGCGCAGTTGGAAGGCACCTGTCTTGTGACGCGCCAAAGCGTTCAAACCGTAGCTGCGGTCAAAAAGGCGAAGAAGATGCTGCGTCTGGCTTTCGACAACTCGATGGCCGGCAAAGGCACGTCGATAGTTGAATTTGTCTCGACATGTGCATCGGGATGGAAACAATCGCCCGAAAAAGCTAACGAATGGATGGAAAATAACATGTTCCCCTACTATCCGCTTGGGG
Organism: Tannerella sp.; assembly: GCA_031271805.1. GTDB lineage: Bacteria > Bacteroidota > Bacteroidia > Bacteroidales > Tannerellaceae > Tannerella. The sequence continues at coordinate 14,688 of JAISUX010000021.1, read as the reverse complement.
ATCTGAAAAACGTATAATTTCAAAGATATGAAACACGAAATAATCATAGCCGGATTCGGCGGTCAAGGCGTCCTTTCGATGGGCAAAATACTTGCCTATTCGGGGCTGATGGAGGGTAAGGAAGTGAGTTGGATGCCTTCGTATGGCCCCGAACAGCGCGGCGGCACGGCAAACGTGACCGTTATCATCAGCGATGATCGCATTAGTTCGCCTATCCTGAACGAATACGATATCGCCATAATCCTTAATCAACCCTCGATGGATAAGTTTGAACCGAAAGTCAAGAAAGGGGGTATCCTGATTTATGACGGTTACGGGATACATAATCCGGTCACACGCACGGACATAAACGTCTATCGTATCGACGCGATGGATACGGCGACGGCCTTGAATATGTCGAAGTCGTTTAATATGCTTGTGCTCGGCGGATTGCTTAAAATTGTCCCGATGGTTTCGCTCGAAAGCGTGATGAAAGGCCTGAAAAAGACCCTTCCGGAGCGTCATTACAACCTGCTTCCCGCTAATGAGGAAGCTATACGCAAAGGCATTGAAATAATCCGAAAAGTATGATGTGAAAAGAGGGTTCGACATATTGTTTTTTATATTGCTCTTTTCTGCGGCTCTATCAGCCCAATCCGAGAAAAGAGGGATAACTCCTAAATTCAATTCCGTACCCTCCGATTTGCCTGATAGTCTGCTTTATGCGGATACGGACAAAGTCTCGACGAATCCGACGACCGCTTTTCGGCTTACTCCTTACCTCAGCGACAAGTACGTTGCGCCGATGGATACGCAACGGCTGAACTTCGCTAACAGTACTTTTATCGAAGGGCGCGGGCTGTCGGTCGGCTATCTTGCTAATATCGGCTCGCCGGCGCAGAGCCGCATCTTTTCGGAGCGTGACGATAGCCGGGACTTTATTTTCGCCGATGGATTTTCATACTATATCACAACGCCTCAAAACGCGCTTTTTTACGATGTAAAAGAACCTTACACGAGGTTGACATACCTGCGGTCGGGCGGACAAAACAACCGTGAGGAAATGTTCGACGGTGTGATGACTACGAACTTCGGGCGTAACCTCAATGTCGGCTTTGAATTTGATTATACTTATGTGCGTGGGCAGTTCACTTCAAACAGTAATCAAATGCTGTATTACCGCCCATTTGTCAGTTACAATTCCGATCGTTACGAAGCTAATGCGTATTTTCGCAATCACAACTACCTCAATACCGAAAACGGAGGCCTGACGAACGACCGCTACCTGACCCATCCCGACGAATTTACCGACAATAAACGCCCCATAGACCCGCAATCTTACCCTACACGCTTTACGGATACATGGAACCGCCTTAAAGGTAAGCAGTTCTATCTTGCACATCGCTACAATCTCGGTTTTTATCGTGAAATGACCGATGCCGAAAAGGCCGCTGTCAACAAAAAAAATGAAGAAAAGGCTAAAAAAGAAGAACAAAAACGGCTCGAAGAAACCGGAGAGGAGGAAAACGCCGAACAGGCTGCTGCAAAACCGATACAGGATATATTTGGGCGTGAGGCGATTGGTGATGGAACATCGGGAGCTGCAGGCGGCGAAGACGAATTAATCGACATGGTGTTTGTGCCGGTGTCAAGTATTTTCCATACATTCGACTATGAAGGCAGCGGCCGACGCTTCCTCTCTAAATACAATGATATGGATTCTAACTATGTAAAGTATTATGATACACCCATTTACGGTTCGCCTGATTCGACCCTTGACGACAAGACCGAGGCATGGGTGATTAAAAATTCTGTCGGCCTGTCGTTACGCGAAGGTTTTCAGGATTGGGTCAAGTTCGGGCTTGCGGCATTCGTTAATTTCGAGAAGCGGCGGTTTACGTTGCCCGGCGATTCGGTACTCGGCACAATGCAATTTGATGAGTTTTCCACCTATCTTGGCGCCGAACTCTCGAAGCGGCGAGGTGAGGTGCTGACCTACGACGCGCGTGGAACATTTTGCCTTGTCGGTAGCGATATCGGCGAATTTAACGTCGAAGGGCAGCTGCAAACACGCTTCAATGTGTTAGGAAAAGACGCTACGGTAAAAGCTTTCGGATATTTGCGCAACTACACGCCTGCGTTCTACTTGCGCCACTACCACTCTCGTTATTTTTGGTGGGACCAGAGTTTGCGGAACATTCAAAAGTTCTATGCCGGGGGTGAACTCGACATACAACAAACACTCACGAAGTTATCGGCAAGTATTGAGAGTGTACAAAACTACGTTTATTTCGGTAAAAAGGGCGTTCCCGAACAGTTTGAGGGGAATATCCAGGTCATAAGCGCTCGCGCCAAGCAGGATTTTCGCTACAAAGGTTTTGGATGGGAGAACGAGGTTGCCTACCAGTTAAGTAGCGATAAGAGTGTGTTGCCGTTGCCGCTACTCTGCGCCTATTCGAATATCTACCTTGATTTTGCTTACGCCAAAGTGCTGAACATACAACTCGGCGCCGACGCCCACTATTATACGAGCTACTTCTCGCCCTATTATGAGCCTGCTACACAGCAGTTTCAGCTTCAGGACGAAAAGCGTACGGGAAACTATCCGATAATCAGCGCCTATGCTAATTTCAAATTAAAGCAGGCGCGATTCTTTATTTCGGCCTACAATATCGGTTCGATGCTTATAACGCCGCCCGAACAGTTCGCTTTCCTGCACTACCCTCTCAATCCCTGGACGCTCAAATTGGGCATCTCGGTTTACTTTAATAATTGATTGCCAAGAAGATATCGCATGAAACGAATATACCTGTACATAATATTATTGTTTTCCGTGCTCGCAATGATGTATTTTTTGCGTCCGCGTCAGGTTATCTTGCGCGACTATCCGGAAATATCGGCGGAAAATGTCATGCGCGTTGTGACCGAATACAACCAAATCGGATGTTACGTTTCGGGCGATACTATCGAAGGTTTTCAATACGAACTCTGTCGTGCGATTTCGGATATGTCGGGTCTTGAGGTGCAGATTTTCCTTGAAATGTCGCTCGCCGAGAGTTTCAAAGGTCTCGAATCAGGAAAATATGACGTCATTGCGCGAAATATCCCCATAACAACCGAGATTCGCGAAAAATATCTTTTTATCGACCCAATAATTCTCGATAAGCAGGTTTTGGTACAGCGAAAAGCCGAATTTAACGATTCCATCGCACCTATTCGTAATCAACTCGAACTTGCAGGCAAAACGCTCTATGTCCCGGCCAACTCTTCCGCCATGCTTCGCCTGCAAAACCTTCAACATGAAATCGGCGATACGATTTACATTGTTGAGGAAAAACTCTATTCGGCTGAGCAGTTGATAATTATGGTTGCAAAGGGCGATATTGACTACGCAGTATGCGAGTTGCGAGCATCCGAAACGGCTAAGAAGCAGCTTCCCGAAATAGATATTGCTACCGACATCGGTTTCACACAGTTGCAGTCGTGGGTCTTACGCAGACAGTCGCCGGCCTTGTCGGACAGCCTCGATAAGTGGTTCGACTATATGCGTGACACCGGAGTGTACGACGATATTTTTGAACGATATTATACAAAAAATCGGTGAAATCGCATTTTTTTTTACTTTTTATTTGGCGGTTAACGAAATAACCGCTACTTTTACGGTCAATTTTAACACATAAAAGATGAGATTTGATGAATTAGACTTTGAAGAATCTGTATTGGACGGCATAGATGCTATGAATTTTCAGGAGATGACGCCGGTGCAGGAAATGTCGATTCCACCGATAATGGAGGGCCGCGATGTTATATCTTGTGCGCAAACCGGAACCGGCAAAACGGCGGCCTACGTACTTCCGGTAATAAATGAATTGTGCAAGGGCGGTTACCCCGACGATGCTATCAATGCCATAGTTATGGCTCCTACACGTGAACTTGTAATGCAAATCGACCAGCAGGTCGAGGGATTTTCATACTACATGCCTGTTTCGGCAATTGCTGTCTATGGCGGAACCGATGGAATCGTGTACGCACAGCAGGAACGCGGCTTGCAGATGGGCGCCGATATTGTGATAGCTACACCCGGACGCCTTATAGCCCACCTCAACCTCGGAGGCATCGACCTCTCGAAGGTTTCATTCTTTATCCTCGACGAAGCCGATCGCATGTTGGATATGGGTTTCTATGACGATATACTCCTTATTTACAAGCAATTACCTAAGGAGTGCCAAATCATAATGTTTTCAGCTACGATGCCGCCGAAAATCCGTACCCTGGCGCAAAGCATCATGAAAGATCCTGTGGAAGTCAAGATTGCAATTGCCAAACCGCCCGATAGCATCATTCAATCGGCGTTTGTCTGTCACGAAGCGCAGAAAATATATATCGTCGAGAAACTTTTCAAAGAAAGCAGTCCCAAACGAGTTATTGTCTTTTCGTCGTCGAAACAGAAAGTCAAGGAACTCGCGATAGCGTTCAAGCGTATGGGTATTAATGTTGCAGCGATGCACTCTGATTTGGAACAGTCTGTGCGTGAGCATGTTATGAGGGATTTTAAGAATGGTCATATAGATGTTTTGGTGGCTACCGACGTTGTTTCACGCGGTATTGATATTGTCGATATCAGCCTTGTAATCAACTACGACATACCGAAAGATCCCGAAGATTACGTGCACCGCATAGGTCGTACGGCACGCGGTTCCGATGGTAAAGGTCTGTCAATCACGCTTGTATCAGAAAAAGAACAGTACGCATTCCAAAAAATCGAGAATTTTCTCGGTAAGACAATCTACAAAATTCCACTTGATCCTGCTCTCGGTCAAGCTCCTGACTATAATCCTGAAAAGAATAAAAGCCTGGGTTTCAGGGGTATAAAGAAGGGGAAATCAGGCGGCGGGAATCGGCGTGGCGGCGGAGGAAAGAAGAAAAAAAAGCACTGAAAAGATGATTACATTTCCGAACGCAAAAATCAACCTGGGGCTTCATATCACCGGACTTCGTCCTGACGGATACCACGAGATAGAGACGATTTTCTATCCCGTTTCTATTCGCGACGCTCTTGAAGTGGTTGAGAGTGAGACCACTAAGCTGAACGTTTCGGGAACAGTAAGCCTTGAATGTCGTAATGATGATAATCTCGTGATGAAGGCCTATCGGTTGATGGCTGCAAATTATGCGTTTGTCCGTCATGTCGATATTTATCTAAAAAAGGCGATTCCATCGGGGGCAGGTCTCGGTGGCGGTAGCTCGGATGCTGCGTTTATGTTGAAGTTAATAAACGATTTATATGAATGTGGCGCGACTTCCGATGAACTTGAAGAAATTGCTGCTACGATTGGCGCCGATTGTCCGTTTTTTATCCGTAATAAGCCGGTTTTGGCGACCGGGATGGGCAATATCTTCGAATCCACCGCAGTTTCACTGAAAGGACGATGTCTTTGCCTTGTTAAGCCGCCGTTCACCGTATCGACCAAAGAGGCGTATGCGGGTACAACGCCCCGAAACCCCTCTTTCCGACTATCCGAACTGCCGTTGCTGCCTGTCTGCGAATGGCGGAACGTGTTGAAAAACGATTTTGAAGAAACGGTTTTTAGGCGTTATCCTGAAATAGGCGAAATCAAGGCTAAACTTTACTCTCTCGGCGCCGAATACGCTGCTATGTCGGGTTCCGGCTCGGCAGTCTTCGGTATATTCGCGGCCTCGACCGAATCGGATTTTGCAACCATTTTTCCCGATTATTTCGTATGGAAAGGAATGTCGGACTGAAAAACCCCGCGTTGGGAAGTTTAAAACCTGACGCATGGCTTCCGACAACAAAAAAAGAAGTGGAAGCGCGCGGTTGGGATTACTTGGACGTGATCATTTTCAGCGGCGACGCTTATGTAGATCACCCCTCTTTCGGTGCGGCAGTTATCGGCAGAGTGCTTGAGGCTCAGCTGCTTAATGTCGCTATCGTCCCCCAGCCCGATTGGCGTGGCGACCACCGTGACTTTACGAAGTTAGGCGTTCCACGGCTGTTTTTTGCAATAGCGCCGGGCGCGATGGATTCGATGGTAAATCATTATACTGCCAATAAACGCCTTCGCAGTGATGATGCATATACGCCTGATAATCGGGCAGGTATGCGTCCGGACTATCCGAGTATAGTCTATGCAAAAATCCTGAAACAATTGTATCCCAATGTGCCGGTCGTTTTGGGTGGAATCGAGGCCTCAATGCGGCGTCTCGCTCACTACGATTATTGGCAGGACCGCCTGCGTCCGGGAATACTCGCCGATAGCCCTGCAGATCTGTTGGTTTACGGCATGGGTGAGAAGCCTATTATAGAGTTAGTCAGGTTGCTGAAGAAAGGTGTGCCGTTCAAAAACCTGACTACAATACCCCAAACTGCATATATAACCGAAAAACCGACGATTTCACCGGGCGATATTAGCCTTTTTTCGTTTGAAGAATGTCGGCGCGATAAACTTAAACAGGCGAAAAATTTCCGCATAATCGAGGAAGAATCCAACAAAATAATAGCGTCTAAGATTGTGCAAAATGCTGGTAATAAGACTATTGTAGTCAATCCGCCTTATCCTCCGACAACTACAGCCGAGCTTGATTCGTGGTACGATTTGCCCTACACTCGTTTGCCCCATCCTAAATACAAGGGCAAGGCAATTGCCGCTTTTGAGATGATAAAATTTTCGGTAACAATCCATCGCGGATGTTTCGGTGGATGCGCGTTTTGTACGATTTCAACGCATCAGGGAAAACACATCTCTTCGCGCAGTAAAGACTCAATTTTGGCCGAAATCGAAAAAATAACACAATCTACTGATTTTAAAGGATATGTAAGCGATTTAGGAGGTCCGTCCGCAAACATGTACGGAATGTGGAAAAATGACGAATCCATCTGTTTGCACTGTAAAAAGCCTTCGTGCATATTTCCTAAAATATGCAAAAATTTGATAATCGATTTTTCCCCACTTTTGGAACTTTATAAAAGCGCAAAAAATGTTAAAGGAATAAAAAAAATATTCGTCGGAAGCGGGGTACGTTACGATTTGTTACTAAAAATGGGTGGAAAAGAGCTTATTAACGCTTCTGCTCGCCAATATTGTGAAGCGCTGATTCGGCATCATGTATCGGGAAGATTAAAGATTGCGCCGGAGCATACCGAAAAAAGAGTACTCGATTTGATGCGAAAGCCCAATTTTGGGATTTTTGAAGGTTTTAAAACACTTTTTGAAAAGATAAATTCGGACTATAAGCTCAACGAGCAAATTGTGCCGTATTTCATCTCAAGTCACCCCGGTTGCACGGCGGAAGACATGGCAGAATTGGCTGTCAAGACCAAAAAAATGAATTTTCATCTTGAGCAGGTGCAAGATTTCACCCCAACGCCGATGACTTTGGCGACCGAAATGTTTTACACCGGAATTAATCCATATACTTTGGAAAAAGTCTATTGTGCGCGTAGTTTAGCCGAAAAGCAGGAACAACGCCAATTTTTCTTTTGGTATTTGCCCGAATATCGCCAAAAAATAACGCAAATTTTGCGGTATTTAAAACGTAATGACTTGTTAAATAGATTGTTATCTAAATAAGGTCTGTAAATGGCAATTTTTTTGAAAAATAATATGCTTTTGTTTTTCTTGCACAATTGGGAAATATTTGAATATTTCCATGAAGCATAAAAATAGAAAATCAGGTAATTTTTTGATGTGATAAGTTGAAAAAAAATCTTATTTGAGAAAAATAATCACTAATTTGAAGTCGGAATAATTTGCGTAAAATCACAATAATTTAATCATGATAAAAATGGATTTTCCACCCAAAATAGACATATTTGTCGGCGATTTTTATATGAATATTTATGATAATCGGCGCGTTTTTGTTCTAATAATCAGCTAATAATGTATTATTGAGCCAAGCAGACAAGTATATGGCAGACAAAATTTTTCATCACTAATAAAAAATATTGGCGATTCAGAAAAAAAAAGTTATTGATGAACGAAAAAAGTTTTCCGTTTCCGCAGGAAAAATTATTTTTCAGGCAAGAAAAATGCCAAGAAAAATTCCTTTGCGGAAAAAATCAGCAAAAAAGTTGTCCGAAAAATTGTAAGTTACGCCGTTTTGAGGGCTAAATCGTCTTATATTACAGCAAATCAGCCGCTAATTCGGCGAGAGGGCTACGTTCGCCTTTTACGAGGTTGACATGGGCGAAGAGTTTTTGCCCTTTCATCTTATCAACCATGTAAGCGAGGCCGTTGCTTTGCATATCGAGGTAGGGAGAATCGATTTGTTGGATATCTCCTGTGAAGACCATTTTTGTGCCTTCGCCTGTACGGGTGATAATGGTTTTGATTTCGTGAGGCGTAAGGTTTTGGGCTTCATCGACTATACAGAAAGTATCGGCGAGGCTTCGGCCGCGTATGAAAGCGAGGGCTTCGATGACGAGTTGGTTGTTTTTTTGCATCTCGTCGATGTTACGCGCTTCGAGGCTATTGGGTGTATATTGGCTCTTTATGACGTTCAGGTTGTCGAACAGAGGTTGCATGTAAGGGCTGATTTTGTCCTTTTCGGTGCCGGGAAGGAAGCCGATATCCTTGTTTGCAAGGGCTACGATAGGTCTGGCGAGGAGGATTTGTTTGTAGAGTTTGAACTGTTTGAGCGCCGACGCGAGGGCGATGAGGGTTTTGCCTGTGCCTGCTTTGCCGGTTATGCCTATGAGTTTTATTTCCGGGTCGTTTAGCACCTCGAAAGCGAATTTCTGCTCGGTATTGCGGGGCGAAATGCCATAATTCGGCGTGCCTTTATCGACCTTGCGGATCGTTTCGGTGAAGGGATTATAGCGGACGAGGGCGCTGTTTCGCTCGCTCTCAAGAACGAAGCAGGCGTTGGCAACCAACTCTATAGACGGGTATTTCGAGCGAAATTCGTCTGCCGGAATGCCTTCGGACTTAGAGTAGAGGCTGTCAATGATAGCCGCGTCGATGCCTTGAACGGTTTCATGGGCGCGTTCGAAGATATTTACGTCGCGCACCTTGTCTGTGCTGTAATCTTCAACGAGTATGCCGAGTGAGCGGGCTTTCATGCGCATATTGACGTCCTTGCTGACAAGGATGGTTTTTATATCCGGATGTTTCGACGCCACCGTCACGGCGCATGAGATGATGCGGTGGTCTGGGATGTGTTCGGGAAATGAGGCCTCGACGAGGGGGCTGTATTGGTCGCCGGTGACGACGTAGAGAGTTCCCATGCCTTCGCCGAGCGATGCGCCCTTGAGAGAGAAATCGTTAGATGTCAGGGCATCGAGTTCGCGCACGAACTCGCGTGCATTGTAGTTTATCTGCTCACTGCCTTTTTTAAATTTGTCAAGTTCTTCAAGAACGGTTATCGGCAGATAGATGTCGTTCTCCTGAAAGTTCGACAGACATTTGAAATCGTGCAAAATCACGTTTGTGTCGAGTACAAAATTTTTCTTAGTTCCCATGATCATATAAATTAAATAAAAATTTCTCGTTTTTTGATTGGTAAAGAAACGAATTATTTTGATAGAACAAGAAAATCACGGGAAAAAATTATTGAAAATTAGCTATGCAAATGCTCTTAAATTGGCTTTGTTTGCTTCTATTTCGTTAATTTATAATATATTAATATTTATTTTGTTTGAAAAGTTGCGAAAAATTGATTAACTTCGCGGTCAGTTAGATTAAGATGATAGGTAGATAAGAAAGAAAAAAGGCTATCTGATGTAATTTTAAAGAGCTATGAACTATAAAGAAACTTTAAACTATTTGTACCGATGTGCTCCTGCTTTTCATAAGGTAGGGGCAGATGCATACAAACCGGGACTTGAACGGAGTGTTGAATTAGACAATCTGTCTAATAATCCTCATAGGCGATACAAGTGTATCCATATCGCGGGGACTAACGGCAAGGGGTCTGTTGCCCATTTGATAGCGGCTGTGTTGCAGGCATCGGGTCATAAGACGGGTTTATACACTTCGCCTCATATCGTTGATTTCAGGGAGCGTATCCGAGTTAACGGTCAGCCTATTACGAGCCAGTATGTGGTTGATTTTGTTGGGAAAAACATCAAATTCATTGAGCGCTCAAAGCCTTCGTTTTTCGAACTGACGACGGCTTTGGCATTCGATTATTTCAGGCATAAAAAAGTGTCATACGCAGTGATAGAGACCGGTCTTGGCGGGCGGCTCGACTGCACTAATATAATAATGCCGGTATTGAGCGTAATAACCAACATCAGCCTTGAGCACACTCAATTGCTTGGGGATAACTTGTTGAGTATAGCCAATGAAAAAGCCGGAATAATTAAACCTAATGTACCCGTGATAATCGGTGAGCAGAATGAAGACGAACTCAAGCAATTCTTTTATCAGAAGGCGTTTGAGAAATCGTCGCAACTGATAATGTCCACTCAGAAGGACAATCTTCTCGACGCCGAGATACAGCACGACGGCTCATGGGTTTTTGAGTCGGCTGATTACGGCAGGCTCAATTGCGAGCTACGCGGACTGTCTCAAAAATACAATGTCCAGACCGTATTATCGGCGCTGAAAGTATTAAGTTCGTCAGGTACGCAGATACGCATTGCCGCCGTTAAGAAGGCATTTAAAAATGTCATGCAGATGACCGGGCTGATGGGACGCTGGCAGGAAGTCAATTCAAAGCCGAAGATAGTGTGTGACATAGGGCATAATCCGGGTGCATGGCAGGTGAATCTTCGACAATTGTACCACGAAGCTACGCATCATGATTCCGTACATATCGTTTTCGGGATTTCTAATGACAAGGATGTGGACAGGATAATGTACCTCTTGCCAAAAAACGCAACGTATTACTTCACTCAAGCCTCTGTCCCAAGGGCGGCTTCTGCGGACGAACTTGTGAATATCGGCTACGAATACGGCTTGAAAGGTAAGGGATATCCTACTGTTAAAGAGGCTGTTTATGATGCGATATCTAATGCTCTTGACAGTGATTTTATTCTGATAAGCGGAAGCGCTTTTGTGGTGGCTGATGCTTTAACTTTGTTTCCAAATTCAATAATATAAATTTTTATGAAGACAATTAAAGACACTGTTTTAACGCGCTGGTTGGTATTGGTATTAGTCAGCGGACTGACTTTCGCGACCTACTGGGCGCAGGATTTTATGGGAGGAATAAAGGATTTGTTGACCTCCCAGTTTGGGTTTACGGATGAAAATTTCGGACGCATAATAGGGATGACGACGCTTGCGAACATGTTCGGCATGATAATCGTTGGCGGGATAATCCTCGACAAATGGGGCATACGGCTTGCCGGGCTGCTTTTCGGCGGTTTGGCGGCGATAGGGGCACTGATTGTGTGGCTGGCTTCGATAAATGTTTTCGGCGATGATGTGACAACGAAACTGTGGATGATGTGCGTGGGCAGGATGATGTTCGGCTCAGGCCTCGAAGTGGTGTGCGTCGTGGCGACGCGGACTACGGTCAAGTGGTTCAAGGGCTACGAGTTGGCGCTTGCCATGGCGATTAACGTGGGCTTCGGGCGGCTCGGCTCGGCTATGGGAATAGCCGTATCGCCGGATATAGCTGTCGGCGCCGGCTCGACGGTATCCACTTCGATAGGCTTTGCGGCCTCGCTGCTTTTCCTCGCGATGCTGATGTTCGTGGTTTATCTCTTCTTCGACATAAAGTTAGACAAACAACAGAAGGTAGTTAAAACGAAAGAAACATCTGATGATGAGGAATTTAAGATATCGGATTTATTGAAATTAGTCAAGGACAGCTCGTTCATTTATATCACCTTGCTTTGTGTGGCGTTCTATGCGGCGGTCTTTCCGTTCATTCAGTACGCTCCCGATTTGTTGGTCAATAAGTTCGGTTTCACAAGCGTCTTGCCCGAATCGGCGGCAATAATTGTTGGCGGTAGTGCGACGCTGGGTAATGCGCTGGTTTACATAGTGCTTTTCGTGTTGGCTATATGTTTCTCTGTCGTTCCTTCCAACCTGAAAAGCAAGACGGTACGCTTGGTTTTCAGGTGTGTTATTGTTGTGGCGCTTGTAGGTTTTGTATGGTACTTGCGCGATATTTTTGAGCAATGGCTGCATAACGGATCCAAGACAGCTTCGTTGATACCGCTTGGGACTATTATTTTCACGCCTGTATTCGGGAATATTGTCGATAAGAAAGGCAAGGCAGCTTCGCTGATGATTCTGGGTTCGCTGCTGCTGATTTTCGCGCATGTCTCGCTGTCGCTGTTCAATAGCGTTGTGCTTGGATATGTGGGTTTGCTGTCGTTAGGCATAGCTTTTTCGTTGGTGCCGTCGGCGATGTGGCCATCGGTGGCTAAGATTATTCCGGAGAGCAGGCTCGGAACGGCCTACGCGACGATGTTCACCGTTCAGAACTGGGGTCTCGGACTGTTTTACTGGGGCTTGGGGACTCTGTTGGAATATGTCAACCGCGACAATACGGGTGGGGTCAAGGACTACACTGTGCCGGTATTAGTGCTTGTAGTTTGCGGTATGATCTCAATATTCCTCGCCTACAAACTCAAGCAAGCCGACCGGAAGGCGGGATATGGATTGGAATTGCCGAATATAAAGGAGTCGTAAAGGCGGCTATCGAACAATAAAATCAGCTACAATGGGCAAATGGTCGCTATATCCGTTACGATAAATAGGACCTTGATAGTTACGTAATGGCGTTTGTTCTCCCCTATTGTTTTTTTTCGATAGCAGAAAATCGGCTGCAAAAATACAGGGACTTCCTTTGATGAGATATTTGCTAAAGTTTCGACTTACAAACATTTGATCTAACTGAGACCACTCACCTTGATACTTGTGTGATCCGAAATAATTCAGTGTAGTTGGGTCTCCAAAAAGATTATGTAAATTAGTTTTCGATGTTGAACCTTTTGCTAAAAGTAACATACTTCGGTCTTCGGGAGTATCGTTGAAATCTCCCATAACTACAATGTTTGCATTTATGTTTTTATTCAACAAGCTATCGCAAATAGAGCGCACGAAATCAGCTGCATCGATCCTGTCGGGTTCCGATTCTTTTTCTCCACCGGAACGAGATGGAAAATGACAAACAAAAATATCAAGTCTATCACCATTAATTATTTTCCCCCATACATGAAGAATATCTCGTGAGCGCTTAGACTTTTTAGAAAAAGGTATTTTCCGCGAGGCATGACCAATATAACTAAATTTATCTCTCTGATAAAGCAGAGCATTATTTATACCTCGCGGGTCGCTGCCATTAGTAATGCAATAGCTGTAATGTTGTTCTTTCAATGGAGTGCGGTTAAGCAAATGGACAAGCACAGTATCGTTTTCAACTTCACACAGTCCGCACAATGCCGGTGTTCCCCATTCCCCGATAGCTGAAATAACTTGAGCCGTTTTACGAAGATGGTTGAAATATCGTCTATATGTCCATCTTAGTGTACCATCCGGCAAAAACTCATTGTCATTCGTCTTCGGATCATCATATATATCAAACAAATTCTCAACATTATAAAACATAAGTCTGTAATAATCAGTAGTATTATCTCCTGTTATCTGATTGGATTTATTATTAACTACTTGTGATTGTACGGATTTTGTTTTATAATTAACACAACCGAAAAGTACAAAAACGAGAACTATAATATAAAGTTTTTTATTTTTCATCATTATCTTTATTATCATACTTTTAAGACCTAATTTGTCAATTTTCCCGGCAAAATATTTTGTAAAATCAACCAGACTTCGACAATGTGAGAATTGGTTCGGTTATATTCTTCTCGAATTTACTCTTGCAGGTATTTTTTCAATTGTTTCTTAATTGTTCTTTAATCTGCCTGCATATTTACAACTTTTTTCCTCAAAAACAAAGAGTAGCCGAAAAACTTTCATTCTTCGGCACTCATTTTCAATTCTCAATTAAAAATCATATCCCCTCTTTCGCCCGTCGCGCCTGCTCTGCCGCAGTGAAGTTTTGCACCGGCTGGTAGCCTTTGATGGGCTGTATCTTTTCGTGAAATATGTCGATGAAACTGTCAGGCTGGGGGAAGAAGGCGTATTCGAGTTCGTAGGCGGGCGTTATCCAGTCGCGCGAGCCGAGCACGGCTACGGGGGCGTCAAGGTAGTCAAAAGCGAGGTCGGTGATGTTGCGGGCGAGGTCGTTGAGGAACGAGCCGCGTGCCGTAGCATCGCCCGAAACGATGATTTTGCCGGTCTTGCGGACAGATTCCACCACCTTGTCGTAGTTGAACGGCACAAGCGAGCGGGCGTCGATGACTTCTGCCGATATGCCGTATTTCTCTTCGAGTTTCTTTGCCGCTTCGAGGGCGCGATAGAGCGTGGCGCCGATAGTGAGGATGGTCAAGTCCTTGCCTTCGCGCTTGACGTCCGGCTCGCCGAAAGGTATCTCGTAGTAACCTGCCGGAACGCCTTCCTTGTGGAATTGTTCGCCGACGTCGTAAATGCGCTGACTTTCAAAGAAAATAACGGGGTCGGTGCCTTGCAGGGCGCTGTTCATCAAGCCTTTGGCGTCATAAGGCGTCGCGGGGAAGACTACCTTCAAGCCGGGGATATGGGCTGCGAGCGAAGTCCAGTCCTGTGAGTGCTGTGCGCCGTATTTCGAGCCGACGGAAACGCGCACTACGACAGGCATTTTGAGGATATTGCCACTCATCGCCTGCCATTTGGGGAGTTGGTTGAACAC
>JAISUX010000018.1 GCA_031271805.1 Tannerella sp. | reverse complement strand
CAGGCCGACAGGAAAGAGGTTCTTTTGGAGAAGAACTGGAAGTTTTACAGGGGCGAGGCGCCACAGGAGGCAAGCGCTGCAGGCTTCGACGACCATGCGTGGCAGACCGTTACCGTGCCGCACGATTGGGCGATATACGGGCCTTTCGACGGAAACGCCGACATTCAGAACGTTGCCATCTTGCAGGACGGCGAGACGCAGGCTTCGATGAAAGCGGGGCGCACCGGAGGCTTGCCGTTCATCGGCGTCGGCTGGTACCGCCTGCGCTTCGATGCGGCTGATTTCAAGCCGGACGGCAGCAGCGCCGCCTCGCTCGTCTTCGACGGCGCCATGAGCAATGCGCAGGTCTTCCTCAACGGACAAAAGGCAGGCGTCTGGCCCTACGGCTACAACAGTTTTTTCTTCGACGTTTCCAAACTCCTGAAAGACAGAGACAACGTGCTTGCTGTGCGGTTAGAGAACCTGCCCGAATCGTCGCGCTGGTATCCCGGCGCAGGGCTTTATCGCAATGTTCATCTTGTTGTAACCGACGATGTTCATGTACCGGTCTGGGGCGCTTACCTCACCACACACGTCGTTAAAAAGGAGTTCGCCAAAATCAAACTTAAACTCAATGTCCGCTATTCCGGCTCGCTTCCCAATGACCTCGCCCTTGTTACCGAGATTATAAACGCTGATAACGAAACAGTTGCGACGTCCGAGAGGACTGTTCTGACTGCTTACGACGAGGACGACTTCGAGCAGGAGATTGTCGTAGTGAAGCCCTCGCTATGGTCGCCCGACAGTCCGTATCTCTATCGGGCTGTTTCCCGTCTCTATGTCGCCGACGAGTTGAAAGATGAATACGTAACGCGCTTTGGCATAAGGAAATACGAAATCGTACCTGACAGGGGGATGTTCCTTAACGACGAGGTCGTGAAGTTTCGGGGTGTCTGCAATCATCACGATTTGGGACCCTTGGGTGCGGCGGTCAACGTCAGCGCTCTGCGGCGGCAACTGCGTCTGCTTAAAGACATGGGCTGCAACGCCATACGGACGTCGCACAACATGCCCGCGCCGGAGTTGGTGGAACTGTGCGACGAGATGGGCTTTATGATGATGGTAGAGGCTTTCGACGAGTGGTCGCTCGCCAAGTGCAGGAACGGCTACAACCGCTATTTCAACGAATGGGCGGAGAAGGACGTGGTCAATATGGTACGGCATTACCGTAATAATCCGTCGGTTGTGATGTGGAGTATCGGCAACGAGGTGCCCGGTCAAGGCTCGCCCGATGTGGTCAAGACGGCGCGTTTCCTGCAGGACATCTGCCACCGCGAAGACCCTTCGCGCCTCGTTACCATGGGCATAGACCAGGCTCAGAACGCTATCAACAGCCATTTTGCCGCTACTATGGACGTCGTGGGCTTCAACTATCGCCTTCAGTTCTACAAAAAAGCCTACCGTGAACTGCCGCAGGCTATCGTGCTGGGCAGCGAAACAGCCTCCACACTGAGTTCGCGCGGCGTCTATCACTTCCCCGCAGAACGTACCTCGCGCCAAAAATCAGACGACCGGCAGTGTTCGAGTTACGACTTGAGCGAGCCGGGATGGTCTAACTTGCCGGACGACGACTTCGTACAGCACGACGACTATCCGTGGTGCATAGGCGAGTTCGTGTGGACGGGCTTCGACTATCTCGGCGAGCCGACACCCTACAGCGAATGGCCTAACCACAGTTCGATGTTCGGTATCATCGACCTCGCCGGTATTCCCAAAGACCGTTTCTACCTCTATCGCAGCCACTGGCGCCCCAAAGCCGAGACGCTACATATACTGCCGCACTGGACATTTCCCGGACGTGAAGGGCAGACAACGCCCGTCTTCGTTTATACCAACTATCCGTCGGCTGAACTGTTTATCAACGGCAAAAGTCAGGGACGCCTCTCGAAAGACGCATCGATGACGGAGGCGGCTACCGATAATGACGACGCCCGACGTAACCTCTCACGCCAGCGCCGCTACCGCCTTATGTGGCTTAACACGGTCTATGAGCCGGGCAGCCTCAAAGTAGTGGCTTACGACAAGGACGGCAAGGCTGTCGCCGAGAAAGAGACCCGCACAGCCGGCAAACCGCACCATATAGCGCTGCAAGCCGACCGCATGGACATATCACCCGACGGCAAAGACCTGTCGTTCATCACTTTAAGCGTAGTCGATGCTGACGGCAACCTCTGTCCTAACGACCAACGCCTCATTTCCTTCAAGGTCAGCGGCGCCGGAACCTATCGCGCAGCGGCAAACGGCGACCCTACCTGCCTTGACATCTTCCACGAACCCCGCATGCACGTCTTCAACGGACAACTGACCGCCATTGTACAGTCGTCCGAGACGCCCGGCAAAATCACCCTCGCCGCCTCCGCTAAAGGTCTCAAAACAGCAACGATTGAGATAACAGCAAAGTAACGAAACCTTCCGGGTTTAGATTAGCGTCCATCATTGCGATTCACCCCGTCACTGCGAACAAGTGAAGCAATCTCCTCTCAAACATGGCAGGTCTCCAAAACCTGTTAAATTTACCCTCCGCAATCGGGGTAGCGAGCGTATTACTTGAAGTGATGTTGTCGGTTCTCACCGACGGTTCAATCCGGATAGCCTGCCCGCCGGAGGGCAAGAGCGGTGTTGCAAGGACGGTTTTGCTTGTGACTGTGAGAGTTCTGACTAATACCTGTGTACGGGAGAGCGCTTTGCCGCCAGTATCGCTTGACGCCTCCGCATCGGAATAGATGTGAGCTGTAAATTCCTGTCCTTCAGGCAGAAATGACAGAGGTATGTTGAGGTTGCGGGCGTCGTTGCCGGTCATTGTGCCGATAAACCACTCATCGCCACTGCGACGGGCTACCGTAATATACTGACCTATAGCGCCGTGAATAACCCTCGTCTCGTCCCAGACAGTCGGCACGCGGTCGAAAAACTCAAGTTCGGGTTCGTCCTGACTGTCAGACGGTTTGTCGTACCAGTACATGAATTGCAGCGGACTGTAATAGACCACCGCCATAGCCAACTGATGCGACGGGGTGGTGCGCAGCAGTTTGGCATTGACGAAGCCGAGAGTCGTGTCGGGCTTCGTCGTGGCGTCCCACCGGCGGCGGTAATAGCAGATGGTATAGTCGGCCGCACCCTGCGTGAAGCGAGTGAAGGGAAGCGTTACGTTGTTGGTGGCGTCGGGGAACTCTTCGTTGCCGTAAATACCTTCCTGCGTCATCAAGTTTGGGTATGTACGGCTGAAGCCCGTCGGGCGGTATTCGTCGTGAATATCCACCATCAATCCGTACTCGGCGCATTTCTTCACCGCCTCGTGCATCCACGTCGTCCAGTACTGCGAACCTACCTGTACGAAGCCAAACTTGACGCCCTTTATGCCCCATTTCCGATATAGCGGCAGTATTTCGTCAAGTTGTTGATATAGAGCGCGTTGATTGACATAAAGCATTACACATATACCTTTTGAATCGGCATATTTTATAACTTCCTGCAAGTCAAGTGCATTGATGTTTTTATTGCGTGCCGGGTCGAGGGTTACGGTTGTGGCGTCCGACTGTTTGCTGCCTTCCGGTCCATACCATCCGGCGTCGAAATGGATGTATTGCAGGTTGCGTTTGACGGCGAAGTCCACCAGCGCCTTGCCGCCTTCGGTCGAAAGAGTAACTTCGCGCATCACCTTACCCGGCTTTATCCATGAAGGGTCTTTTATTTCGCACGGCGGGTTGAGATTGAGCAGCAAGTCGTTATGTTCTATCAGTTCGCATGGGTCTTCGGCAGCCATTATCACGCGCCATGGCGTCGAATACGGTGCAATATCATCAACAGCGCCATACATCGTGCCGGTTATTGTGTTCGCTTTCGTCGGGTCAAGTACGAACTTCGTCCGCGCATAGTTCGTCATCGCCGCTTCGGTGAGGAGGATATACAGTTTACCTTCGACATCATTGCTATGAGCAATACCAGTTGGTATTTCGCACACCAACGGCCGTTCGGCTTCGTCTTTCCAGTCTTTCAACGGCAGAAGTTCGTATTTAGCCTGCGCTCGCGGGGTAAACCACGCCTTAGAACCCTCAGGAAGAGAGTATTGGGTAAACTCACGAGTAATATGCAGGTACTCGTTGCCCGTAAAAATATACCGGAAAGCGATACCTTCTTTATATGCCCGCACTTCTATTTGAAGTTTCTTGCGAGGGTTGTCCGCTTTTAATATATTGATAATATACGCATTATGATGGTCAATAATGATACTGCGCTCGCCATAAACCGGCGTCCATGCAACATCAACGGCGCTAACCGTAACAGGATTTTGAACCTCGTTAATGTTCCCGTCCGACTGTATCCCGTCACTGTAATTCCCCAGTCTCATCCCGTCGTACCAGTCGCTAAGCGCGCGATTGTCGGCCGAGGCATCCGATTCGATAGCCTTGCCGGCAATGTTCCCACTGATACCGAGACGCGATTCGAGAACGACTTTATGTTCCTTATAATCAACAGTATAATAAATCCCGCCATCCCGCTCATAGAGAGTCATCCGATAAATGCTGTCAGGAGAATAACAGACGACAACGGAAGTGTCCCTTGAAAGGTTTTCTGCAATAACCTCACTGTGAGTGAGACTTGCACAAGCAATCATTAAAATCAATAAAATTCTCTTCATAGTTAATTATTTATTCAATTCTAAAATAGTCAAAATCGGCGTAACCGAGATTGCCCGGACTGTCGTACCGAATGGCAAAAATACGCATTTTCAATCTAACGGAATATGACAAATTATCTCAAATATCAGGTCAATTCGTCTCAAACAGTGAATAAATCAACTGGATTCATAGAAAAGATACATCTTCTTTTAAAAGCCATTTCCTGAGGGGGATTGCGTGAATTGTCTTGCCGTTTTCTTTGATAGTCGTTTCCTCATCGTAGGTTACAATCTCAAGAGTGTCAAGCGAGTAAACATCCGACAGTTTGAGCAGTGCGCGTACTTCGCGCAGGCGCGTGTCATCGTCGGCTATGCTGTACGAGACCTGCACTGCACGGCGTTGAGAGGGGATGAAGAAATCGACCTCGATATTCCGGTTGTAAAAGAACAACTCGTCGCCGTAACGTTTCTTAAGCGTTATAGCAACCAGATTTTCAAGCAGTTTCGTGTCGGGGTCAAACAAGAAGTTGTTTAGCAGTCCGTTATCGAAGAAATAACGCTTCTTGAATGTCTCTTTGTCGCTCAACTTATCGGAATAGTTGGAGACGCCGAAAATCAGGTAGGCGTCGGTCAGGTATTGCAGGTACTCAACGAGAGTGTTGCGCGAAATCGTTGTGCCAGTAGAATCGACAATATTTTTCAGCCGTGTCAGCGACGAGGGCGACATCACGCTTTCGGCTAATTTTTTCGTTAAAACCCTGATAGCATTCTCATTACGTATATCGTTGCGGGCAATAATATCGCCGAGCAATATCTTCTGATACTGAGAGTTGAGCCAACTGCGCTTATCCTGTATCGCAAAGGTCTCGGCAAAGCCGCCGAACTCGAAGTAATCTTTCAATAGACGAATGACCTGCGTCCGCTGCTCGTTATACTCCCAGTTTTTATCGAGCGTAATACCTTTATATATAAGATATTCGCCAAATGAGAACGGAAAAATTTCTTTCGCGATAAATCTGCCTCCGAGCGTCGTATAGACGTCTTTACTAAGCATCTTAGCATTGCTGCCGGTAATGTAAACGCGATATTTAGAATCGGCCAATCGGCGGGCAAACTTTTCCCATCCGTCGATATTCTGAATCTCGTCGAGAAACACAATCGGCTTTGTATCAAACATTTCGCTGAAGGCATCGAGCAGAAGTCCCAATTCTTCCGATTTGATATGCGCGATACGCTCGTCCTCGAAATTGACGTACAGAATGTCGTTCTTAGTTGCCTGTCTGCGCTTGATAAGGTCTTTAACTATCTGATACATAGTATATGACTTTCCGGCGCGACGCAAGCCGGTAAAAACGTAGTTTGCCACCGGTTCGAGGGCGAGCGGGCGCTTAATCAGGTTTAATGTGACAATCTCGCTCTGTTTCTCGTTGATAATTCGTTTGATGACTTCTTTCTCCATCGTTTTTTGAGTTAATTTACGGCGCAAAGATACAAATTATTATTCAATATATTGATTGATAATTTTAATTTTTTGTTCAGTATGTTGAAAAATTTTCCATTTTTGATTTCCAATACCCCTCTAATCGGTCGGCTTCTTCGGCCGCGAGGTGGATAATAGAACCATGTTTGGGGATGAAATTGGTCGCTTTCATGACGCCGTCGTTAAAATGTCCGAGATATGTAAAGTTCGCGAAATCAGATGTTTCTGCGAAGCCGAAGTTTTGCGGTTTAAGCCACGACACATCGACCATTAGAACCCATTTATCTTCGCCGATACGTTTCCAAATGCTTAGGGCTTCACAGGAAGCGGTTTCAAAATCGTAAAAACGCGGGTCAAACACATAATCTCCATTGATTTTGTCGGAAACAGCAAGTTTAACTCCGCCTGCAGTTCCGTCGTTGACGGCGTAAAACAGATAGTATTTGCCGTTAAACTTGGTGATATTGGCGTCGAGAACCCCGATATTTTCCACCGGATATTCCCAAAGCAGTTGCGGTAAGGTCTCTATGCGGTTGAAATCGTCGTTCGCATAGACATAGTACATGCGTAGCGCCTCGTTGCGAAAGCGGATGGCGAAATGAACCATCAACTTGTCCCGTTCTTCGTCGTAAATCACTTCGGGCGCCCATGCACAGCCTATCTCGCTAAGTTCTTCCGACAGAGTGTCAATCCGTATTGCCGTGTGTGTCCAGTTAATCAAGTCCAACGATTTCATCAGCACGATACCCCTGTTGTTCATTGGACCGTAGGTTTTGCGGTCGCGCTCTGTCTCGGTATCTCTAAAGCCGGCTTCCTTGCCTTTAGCGTGCAAGTCGGTCATAGTCAGATAGAAAGCGCCGTCGGGACCGCGATAAATATGCGGGTCGCGGATACCTCGCTGATTAGCAATGGTATCGCCTGCTACTATGGGTTTGTTGTCGTTCAGGGCGGTGAAGGTATAACCGTCGCGGCTCAACGCGAAATGCAGGCCGTGCGTCTCGTCGAGATGATATGCCAGCAAGTAGGCTGACATATCTTTTTCAGAAGGGACAGATGTTTTTATCCTGATTATCGACAACGAATAGGGAGGAAGTTCATAATTAAAATTCTCGCTAACCTTCAATGTCTGTTCCTGCGGAACAACATTTGTCGGCTCTTCCCTTGTATTCTTCGCTTCTTTATTTCCCTTCAATGTGATTAAAGTAGCCACAGGGTTTATTTTCTTGAAAGATTTCAGGTTGATGTCTATTTTGGCCGATTCGGCGGATATATTGACCAATTTTAAAATGATGTCTCCCGTTTCGGTGTCCTGCACGCAAGACGAAGCCAAATTTTTGCCACTTTCCATATTAACCACATCTGCGAAATACGCATTGCCCTTATTCGTGGAAAACAGTTTCTGCACAAAATAATTTACAGTGGGATAGACGCCTTTCCAATCGAAATAAATCAAATCGGGATTCCATTGTGTATGTCCGATACGTGCCAGCAGAGGCGCATAAGAAGCTAATTCCACAACGTCGCCGTTTCGTTCAAGTCCGGTCATGTATGCCGCTTCTGCTAACGCATTATATAGCGTGTTGCCTTTGGACGCATATTCGCCGAGATAAACTTTGGGGCCGGATCTCGGATATTTGTTATAACGATCCATGTTATTCAAAAACCATTCCGGCATTTGATAATAATGTTCATCTACGGCGGCAACATCCAAGTTTCGGGCGATTTTCCATCCGTTTTCAAAATCATCGCCTTCGGGGAAAGGCCCTGAAGTCCCTATAACCTTGATTTCAGGATATTTTTCCTGTATTGCTTTGCAAATCATTTTGAAGCGCA
Source organism: Tannerella sp. (assembly GCA_031271805.1). Classification (GTDB taxonomy): domain Bacteria; phylum Bacteroidota; class Bacteroidia; order Bacteroidales; family Tannerellaceae; genus Tannerella. Next base: position 3,075 of record JAISUX010000018.1, on the reverse strand, counting down.
CTTCAAATTCGGGCGTAATCTTATCCTCGTTTCCTATTCCGATATATTCCAGCCCGAACGGTTCCGGATGTCCGGCTTCAGCCCGCTTTTTACCCCAAAAGGATGTGGCAGAGCCGTTGCAATATTCTATCAAATCAAGCACATCACGGATGTATGCAGGCATATCTTCCATCGGAATACATTCTTGTCCGGTTCCATTAGTGCGTGCCGAATTTTGGCAGCTGACTCCGGCCGCCACCACAGGGATGGCTTTAGCACCGATATCTTCACAGAAAAGAAGGTACTCGAAATATCCCAAACCAAACGTTTGGTGATAATTCCAGATATTACGGTCTTCTTTGCGTTGTTCAACGGGGCCGATGGTGTTTTTCCAGTTATAAATATTGAAAATGCCGTCTCCATGCGCCAAGCAACCGCCGGGAAAACGGACAAAAGCAGGTTTTATGGCGGCTATAGTCTCGGCTATATCACAGCGTAAACCATTCGGGCGGTTCTTGAATGTTTTTTGCGGGAACAGAGAGACCATATCAATGTTCACCGCGCCCTTTTCTTGAAACAATAAAGACAAAGAAGCGCTATCCGAATCTGCTGTAGGCGCAAGCGTTGCCTTATATTGTTTCCATTCATTGGAATTTGCGATGATTTCTGTTTCTGCAATTATTTTGTTTCCGGCATCACTAAGTTGTATCTTTACAGGAATATCCAAGTCTGATATACGGCGCAAAAAGACAGAAAAAAGATAAGATTCCCCGCTTTTTAGCGTCATACCATCGTAGCCATTATTACGGATACCGGCGCCGTGTTTTCCCACAGTCCGAATATCTATCGTCAAGTAGTGCGGATTATTAGGATGGATCGGATGGGAATTTTCGAGCGACAGCGTTGCTATAGCGTTCCCTTCTTTTAAATATTGCCATGCAGTGAAATAGTGCCAGTCGTTTTGCTTGTTCAGCCTCAAATCAATATCCGACGGGCTATATTCAAATGACCGATTTTGCACCATCTCGGCATACAGTCCGCCGTCGGCAGCATAATTCAAGTCTTCAAAGAAGATTCCGAAAAGGTTCTCACTGATGGGCTTACCTCCGGTTTGCGCCTTCATTTCGAAACTGAAATGCGTTGCGCAGAAGAATAGAATAATTAACAAACTTCTCATAATCATTATTTTATAACGGTAATAACAAATTTTCGTTTGTTTTCTTGCCAATATTTCTCCAAATTATCGGCTTCGGTGGCTGTGAGGGGGATGACGGCGCCGTGCTTGGGGGCGGTGAAATTGGTGGATTTCATCGCGCCTTCGTTGAAATGTCCGAGATTGGTAAAGTTCACAAAGTCAGATGTTTCGAGGAAGCCGAAGTTGGGCGGCGAGAGGCTGTAAACGTCGTACATCAGTACCCATTTCTGTTCGCCGATGCGCTTCCAGACCGTCGGCGCTTCGCAGGCTTTAGGCTCCATATCGTACCATCGCGGGTCGTATTCATAATCGCCGTTGATTTTACCGGATATTGCTTGCTTGATGCCCGCTTCTCCGTCGTGGGCGACGTAAAAGAGGTGATATTTATCTCCAACCTTCGTGATGTCGCCGTCGATAGCAGACACTTTCTCGTTAGGGTATTCAAACAGAATCTGCGGCAGGCTCTCAATAGTATCAAAATCATCGTTCACATAAACGTAATACAGTTTGTTTGCTTCGTTTCGGAAACGCATTGTGTAATAGAGCATTAACTTGCCTTTATTTTCGTCGTAAGTTACTTCGGGCGCCCATGCGCAGCCTATTTCGCTCAGTCCGGCAGTCAGGGCGTCGAAGCGGCTATTGGCGCGTTTCCAGTTAATCAAGTCCCACGATTTCATCAAGACCAAGCCGCGATTGTTGCCCCAACCGTAAGTATTACCGTCGCGTTCCCATTCGGTTTCGCGCAGACTGTCGCGCTTGGCAAAGACATGCAGGTCGGTCATAGCCAGATAGAACGCGCCATCGACAGGGCTGCGGAAGATATGCGGGTCGCGGACACCTTTCTGCATGGCGATAGTATCGCCGGCGATGACCGGCTCGGCATCGTTGAGCGCCGTAAAGGTGTAACCGTCGCGGCTTAAAGCCATATAGAGACTGTGCGTTTCGTCTTTGTGGAAGACCATCAGGTAGGCGCTCATGTCTTTTTCGGTTGGGATGGCGTTTTTGTAAGAAAAATCCTTGAAATGTGCTGCTCCTTTTCCGGCGGACAGCAAAGCGGGGCGCAGGGCATAGAAGCCATTGTAATTGTTGTGGTGCAGGGACGAAACATCCACGTTGTCGGCAAGGGTAGTCCATATACGGTTGTCGCCGCTTGCCAAAAAGGTGCAGCGGTTGCCTCGATTGATAATTTTCAAAACGCCGCTTTTGCCGAAGGGGTTAGGAATGAGCGTTTTATCGTTGGCGTTTAGATAGAGCGTGAAATTTTTGTTGTCGGCAACAATTCCGGCGAATGCTTTTTCATTGTAAAACAGCGCTAAACCGGCGGAGTTGCCTTTATCGAGCGTGTATGTTACCTGTATTTCGTAAGACCTGTCGGTTGCGGTTGTCAGCAGCAATCGGGCGTCGGCGGGCGTTGCGCCTTTACCTTTGAGGGTGAGGGTGTTATCTTTAAAGATGGCGGTTTCTGGGGAGTATTCTTTCCAGAATGTCCATTGTAAATTCAATTTCTTATCACCAAAATAGTCATTTAAATTTAATGCAGACTTTACATTTTTAGGCAAATTTTTGGAGTTGTCGGCTGCTTTATACCAGCCGTCTTGCGTCCATTCGATGGGTTCTATCAGCGTTTGGCGTCCGAGGGTGTGATAGTCTTTGGCGTAGGCGTGATATACGACGTACCAGTTGCCGTTGGGGTCGTCAATAAGTGTGCCGTGTCCTTTCGACCACCATACGTCGTTTGCGCTGTAGGTGTGTACAATAGGGTTGTAGGGCGAGTTCTCCCATGGTCCTTTAACGCTTTTTGAGCGGGCGGCGACTATCATGTGGCTTGTAGCGGGTCCGGCAGTGCCGCCTTCGGCAGAGGTCATATAGAAATAGCCGTTTTTATAGTTCAGTTTAGGCGA
>JAISUX010000101.1 GCA_031271805.1 Tannerella sp. | reverse complement strand
ATAAGGGCATAGTAGAGCATGTAAGCCAGACCAGCGATAATTACCCAGTAACTTGCCAAGTATGCGGAGATGTTAGAGCCAAGCAGGTCGGCAATCCAGCCCTGAATAGCCGGCAGAATGCCGCCGCCGCATACCAGCACCATGAACAGACCCGAAGCAGCGGCGAGGTACTTACCCAGACCTTCTACGGCGAGGTTGAAGATACTGCCCCACATGATTGAGGTGCAGAGCCCTACCAGCACGAGGAACATAGCGTTGATAGGCACATCGAGCATACCGAAAGATGTTACGCCGTCAACGCTCTTCAAGACCGGCAGCGCGACCTCAGTATTGGGGTTGGAATATATGGCTAACAGTACGAGTAGCAAGCCGAGCGCAGACGTCGCTGCAAGCATTATCTTGCTTGAAATCTTCGCCCCCAGAGATGCGCCGAGCAGACGCCCTATGAGCATCAGGAACCAGTACGTACCGGCTACGAAGCCTGCTGTGGTAGTGTTAAGCGGGTGGGGGATGTTCGGGTCAACGAGGAAATAGTTCATCACGCCCGGAGTACCGACCTCAACGCCTACATATACGAAGATTGCTACTGCGCCAAGCACAAAATGACGGAACTTCAATGCGCCTGACATCAGTTTGCCGAGCGGTTCGGACGACTTCTCTGCATGCGGTTCGGGTATCTTAACAAGGAACATGACCACGAAAACTACGGCGAACACTGCCATCGCTGCAATCATAAACGGGAAGATGTCGGAGATACGAGCCTTGGCTGCGTCGCCAATGAGTATTCCCACAATCATCGGGGTGAGGGTAGCCATGACGGAGTTGAACGAGCCGCCGACCTGTATCAACTGGTTGCCTTTGTTGCCGCCGCCGCCGAGAGTGTTAAGCATAGGGTTCACAACGGTGTTAAGCAAGCACATTGAGAAGCCTGCTACCAGCGCGCCGAGCAGATAGACGGTGAACGCCGAGCCTGCGCCTGCATAGCCGGAAAGGAACTGGATGAAAACGCCCAGAAAACCTACTGCTATCGCTATCAGCGCAGTCTTCTTGTAGCCGTAGCGCTGAAGCAGAATGCCCGACGGGATACCCATGATAGCGTAAGCGATGAAGTTCATCGCATTACCGAGAAGTCCCTGAAAATTAGTTGCTTGAAATTGCGCTTTGAGCACAATGCCCATTGGCGCTGCAAGATTCGTTACAAACGAAATCATACCGAACAGTAGAATCATCATTATGATTGGTACTGTGTAATTTTTGTTGTTTTCTTGTGCCATAATTAAAAAATTTTATTAGTTAATGTAATTAAAAAAAATTATTCGGTTGTAAATTTGTAAACCGTCACGCTCTCGAATGTTTCGCCCGGGCGCAGTACGGTTGTTGGATATTCGGCTTTGTTGGGGCTGTCCGGAAAGTGCTGTGTTTCAAGACAAAGAGCGGCGCGCATGGGGTATCGTTGTCCGTGCTTGCCGCGTAGGTTGCCTGTCATCCAGTTGCCGGTATAGAGTTGCACTCCCGGTTCCGTGGTGTAGGTTTCCATAATGATTCCCGTCTTGGGCGATGAGCATGAGGCCGCGTACAGGGGTTGTTTCTTATCTAAGTCGCCATAGTCCTTATTTAATATATATGTATGGTCGTAGCCCTTGCCGAAGTGCAACTGCTCGAAGTCGTCGTTGATACGTTCGCCTATTTCCGTCGGTTCGCGGAAATCCATCGGCGTACCCTCGACTTTGGCTTTCGGGCCGTAAGGGATAGCCGTCTCGTCGGTCGGCAGGTAATAGTCGGCTTCTATCTGGAGGATGTGGTCGCCGATATAAGGATCGCCCGCACCGGAAAGGTTGAAATAGGAATGGTTGGTGAGGTTCACTACCGTTGGCTTGTCGGTCAAGGCCTGATAATGGATAAGCACGGAATTGTCATCGGTGAGATGATAGATTACCGTCACATCAAGTTTGCCGGGAAATCCTTCCTCGCCGTCGGCCGAAGTGTATTTCAGCTCAACCGTCTGTGCGTCGATTTGCCGGACGTCCCAGACTACCGAATTGAAGCCTTTGATGCCGCCATGCAGGCTGTTAGGGCCGTTGTTGATGGCCAACTTGTCGTAGGTCACGCCGTCGAGCGTGAATCGTCCCTTAGCGATACGGTTACCGTAACGACCGCAGATAGCCCCGAAATATGGCTCTTCGGACGACAAATAATCATCTATGGAGTCATGTCCCGTCACTACGTCGGTGAGCTTACCGTCTCGGTCGGGCATCATCAACGACACTATCTTGGCGCCGTAATTAAGGACTGTCAACTCGGCGCCAAAAGCGTTCGACAGCACTGTGAGCGATGTCTCTTTTCCGTCAATAAGCTTCTGGAAATCAGACACAAGAAGCCCGGAAAGTGTTTGTTCGTTCTTCATAAAATATTGCTTAAATTGAGTGTAAAAGTACTGCTTATTTTTGAATTACACGCTTATAAAAAGATGTTATAAAACATATTTATGAAAAAAAAACGTCTTGTTATCCCGTTTTTTCCTATTTTTGCACGTCTTTTCCTGTTGAAAAGGCCGAAAAGTTTGTGAAGAGTGATTAGATTTTTATCCAAAATATACCTTGTCGTCCTTATGATTTCAGGGTGGCAATCCTTACCGGCGCAACTGACCGAAAGGCTCTTTGTTGCCGACCGTTCAATAGATTCTCTCGACAAGGGACGCTTGTCGGTCGATGTTGATAATTTGTCGTTTTTCAAGGACAATGAATATGTGACGACGGTCGAGAGGGGCTATACGCTTCCCGGTTTTCGACTGCGTCTTAATGCGACTTATTTTCCGTTGGCAAATATGAAGATTGAGGCCGGCATCCATTCGATTTGGTTTTGGGGCGCGAACCGTTATCCTTCATACGCCTACAGGGAGATCCCGAAATGGGAGGATGGCAACGATGCCAAGGGCGTTCATTTGTTGCCGTGGTTTCGTGTGCAACTTGCCGTGTCGGACAATTTCAATATCGTACTCGGCGATATTTACGGCGGCGCGGAGCATCGCTTGATAGAGCCGATGTACAATCCGGAGCTGAATCTTTCGTCCGACCCGGAGGCAGGCATACAATTATTATATAATAACGCTTGGCTTGATTTTGATTTTTGGACCGACTGGATGTCGTTTGTTTACAAAGACGACGACCACCAGGAGGCTTTTACCGTAGGCATTTCGAGCCGTTTCAGGTTCAACGCTCCGGATTCGCGCTTTCATTTCTATATGCCTGTGCAGGCTTTGGCGCTGCATCGGGGGGGCGATATCAATGCTCGCAAGGAGACGGTCAAAACAATCATGAACGGCGCTATCGGTGCGGGTTTGGAGTGGAATATCGACTGTAAGATATTGAAGCTAATAGGCGCGGAGTTCGACTTTTTCGGCTACGCTTTTCCGAAGGGCAGGGAGGCGAATCCCAAGTCGGGAAGCGGCCTCAACGCGAGTGTGTCGGCTCAGCTGCGGAATGTTTTTGTAAAGACCTCGTGGTGGCAAAACAAGGATTTTATGCCGATCTTCGGAGCGCCGTTCTACGGTTGCCGGTCTATGATATTCGACGGGATGACTTACGACAAGCCCTCGCTGCTGCATTGCGGCATTGAATATCTTCGTCCTTTCGGCAAAGGCTTTGCTATGGGCGTTACGGCTGATATGTTTTATAATTTCCCCAACGGACGCAACTCATTTGAGATTGATACTGATGTTGCCGTGCCCGAAAATATCTTCGGTCAAAATTCAAACATCAGCTTCGGGATAGTGATTCGCGCATGTCCCTCTTTCCTTATAAAGCGGTATTAGTCGAGTTGGCCAAGCCTCTCAGGAAGACATCGAGATATTTGTTGTTGTCGAGGCCGAATTTCTTTTTCAAACGATAGCGTACCATGTGCACCGACGACTGTTCGATAGAGAAACATTCCGAGATGTCGCTTACGTTCATTCCTATCGCGAAACCTATGCAATACTGCACATATATGTCCGAGATATTCCCGTCGTAGGCCCTCCTCAAGGCCGGGATATAATCGTGATTGAGATGCTTTAATGAATTGATAAACTCCTGTTTATCAGGCAGTCGCCGTCGGATGAGTTTTGCGATGTCTTCAATGAAATCGGCGTCATGCGATTCGGCCGCCTTGGCATCTTCCGGCATGTAGCGGTCGTTCTTTTTATATTCGTTGATATTGCCGGTATATTCTTCGATTTGCCTGTCCAATTCTTCTTTGGCCGCCATCAGTTGCTGCATGGCTTTGTCCTTGCCTTCGAGTTCTATTTCTTTGAGGCGATAGTCCGACAATATATAGTATTTTTCCAGTTGCGCTTTGACAGCCTGCTCTTCCTTTATCTTCAGGTTCAATTCCGTCTCTTCCTTTTCGGCTTTGATAAGGGCGGAGCGGCGGCGCAGACTGCTCCTCGTCGTGATAAACCAAATCCAAAGCAGCAGTAAGACGCCGAGCAGCAGGATAGTTAATGTAATCAAGATGCTCGTGGTTTTTATTTTCGTCGCGTTAGCTTCTTTCAGTTGCTCTATTTTTCGTTCCTCGTATTCGGAATTGTACAGGTATTCGAGTTCGCGCGTCTCGATTGTACGCATTTGCAGCTTGAGGTTATTGTTTTTCTTGTTGTATTCGGCCGCGTCGCGCATATTGCCGAGCGAATACGAGATCCGGCTGTGGAGGTCGGCGTATGTCGCTTCATCGGAGTAGAACGATTCGGGCGGATACATAGGGTCGCCTTTGTCGATCTCCGCTTGCAGCAGGTTTTCCGCATCAATAATCATCTCTTCGGCTTGTTTGAAGCGCTTCTGGCCGAAGCAGTAAAGGGCTTCCGTATATTTCACGCGGCTCATGAGGTAGAAATCGTTGGTATAGCCCATCGACTTGGCTTTGTCGATGCACTCGGCTATGAACGCCCAATCGGGTTCCTTCTTCAACGAGTAATATTCGGCTAATAGGAGATATGACTGCAGGACGTCATAGTCGAGTTCTTCGGGCAGCTCGTCTATGTTTGAATAATAAAGCCTTAGACGTTTATTCTCATAGAAAATCGCGGAATCAAGCATACATTCGCCCATCCCAACGTCGAAATATAGCTTGAAAAGGTCGGATTTGATCGTATTGAGAGTGAAGTCGATGAATGGGGAATAGTCTTTCCCCATGATGGTATCGACCTTGCTTATGAGCCGTTTTACGAAGGTCGTGTCGGGCTGGTTGGCGGTGTAAACGGCGATATCGTTCAGGATTTTGCCGACCGACATTGAGCTGCGGTTCGACTTTATGTAGTAGTCGATTGCAAGCTCGAACTGCTTGTAGCCTTCCTTGCGGCCGTATGGGGCGTTTATCGCCTGCGTGCCTTTGGTGTAGTGATATTTTGCCAAGATAATCGGATTATCGGTGTATTCAAAATACATGTCGGCCGAATCAAGATAGACCTCAAACTGTTTCTCGTCGTTCAAATAATAATAAACCTCGGCAAGGCATACATAGCTGTATAACAGGCCGTCGGTATCGTTCCTGCGCTTACTTTCCGATTCTAATTCGCGTATGATTTCCAAACGTCTCTGAGGATCTTCCGACTCATGAAAATTGAAATCATAATCATGACCTATAGCGTTTCTGCCATCGTTGCAGCTCATGAAAATGATTGATATATAGAGTATTGTTAATGAATTTAATCCCTTTGTCATTAAAAATCTTTATTTTTTAAGCGGCAAAGTTAAATAAAAAGATTATATACCCTCTCTGTTTTGAGAAAAAAAATGTTAATGACATTGCATAATACCGCTGTAATTTATGAGATTACGATAGTTTTGTAGAGTTTTGTAGAGATAATATACTTGTAATAATTGCAATTGTAGAGACATGTAGAGATGTCGTGTGAATAAAAAACTCTATTTTTGCCGCCATCAAAAAAAAAATTACAGTTAGTTAGACAGATGAAAAAAAATGGTTTATTGTACTTTAATCTCAGTAGCAGTTATTTGAAACGTTGCTTTATTGCGGCGTTATTGGCATCGGTCGTAATATCATGTTCCGAAAACATTGTTGAGACCGAAAACGGGGAATTGTCGGGCGACGGTGTTGTTTTTGTCGTTAATGACGATGCGGAGACATACACCTATCTTGGCGGAGGGAACAAAATTTTGTGGCAGGAAGGCGATAAGATCGGTATTTTCTGTCAAGACGTCCATCCGCCGGCAATTAATGAGAAAGCGTCGATTCATCCGGCTTATGTCGGCCAAAACAAGGGAGTGTTCAAGTCGAACATCGCGTGGGGTACGACCAGGCATAAGTACTATGTCTATTATCCGTGGCGAAGCGACCAATCGACAGAGCCGTCGAATTTGCGACATGTTATCGAACCCGAGCAATTTCAGGAAGGAATAAATAACAGTAATCATATAGGACAAAACGCTTTCATGTGCGCTCGCGCTAATTCCAACGGCACGGGGTCGGATGAGATTTCCGTTGATTTCACGCATACGACCTGCGTTCTGGAGTTGAGTTTCAAGTCGCCGAGCGCTCTTACCTTCGGTAAGGAGATATCGAAAGTGGTTTTCAAAGCCGACAACGGGGCGACCTTGAGCGGTAATTACGATATTAATATTACCATAGCGAATCCGGTTCCGACATTCACTGCGCCAAGCGATTCGGTTGTGCTCGGCTTACAACACTTCTTATTGCCGAACTCCCTCAGCGACAGCGTTCAGGCATATATAGTCATAAATCCTACTACGCTGACCGACGTGACGGTAAATTATTATATTGACGGCGTGGAATGTACGTTCCATAAAGAGATAGACAAAACTTTGGCGGCTCAAAAGATATACAAATTGACGGTGCCCGTTGACTACGAACGCATCTCCGTCAGTCCTTCGACTATTTATCTTTCGCCCAACAATCCGTCGCAGACCGTGACGGTCGAGAGTATGGCTCCATGGTCGCTTGGCGGGACGTGCAATGTTGCTACCCTTTCGCCTGCAACGGGCTTGGCAGGGACTACCAACGTGACGCTTACACGTAAGACTTCGCTTACCGACTACTCCGTCTATGGCAACACTACGCTGACCTTCATTACCGACGGGCCTTATCCGAAATCCGCAACCATAAACGTTGCGAATTTGCATCTCGACGTGCCGGAAACGATATATGTGCCTAATCCCGTAGGTGCAGATACGACAGTTTATCTGGCCGATATCATTGCTTTCGGAGGCGATGCGAAGTATGTCGTCGAGAGTTATACCGGCAGTTGGATACAGTCGATAACTTATGATTCCGTAACTCATAGATTGAAAATCGTAGCAGATAATAACAGCAGCAATATTGACCGTCCGGGGACAGTTACGGTGCATCATTTCAATGATCCCGATTATAAGGTTACGGTTCCGCTGTTGCAAAATCAGTTTATATATATTCCCGAATTTAAGTATTTTGTAATTGATATTCAGTGGTGCAAGAGGGTAGGAATGGATTTGGATATCGCCTTCATGTTTGAAAATAATGTTCCTGTTACGCCGTTCGAGCATCTGCCGGTTGGCTGGGGTGCGAATTTGTATAAAGATTCGCACCTGGTCAATCAACCGAGTAATCCTGACAATTATTATGTCGGTTCCCATGGCAGTAACGCCACTGGCCTTGGCGTGCTCTACAATTCGGCCTTCTACGGCGGGAGTATTAATTTGCTTAATTGGGGAGGCGATGCCGTCGATGGCGAGGGCGAGACGGTTTATTTCGACGCCGAATCTTTCCATGACGCAACGGATGTGCCTCGTTATCTGCGCCTCGGACTTTATCTCAACTGGTACGCTCATGTCTCGTCCGAGACATGGTACGCCCGCGCGATCTTGAGATGCTATCAGGGCGGAACGATGGTGAAATATTCGTCAATGACGGGCGGCCGCACCGTGAACTACCGCAATGAAGGCGGTACGCTTGTTCACCAACATTCATTCTTCATCCAATTGAACCCGGTAGTTAATAGCAGCGATGTGAATTTCATGACGAGATACACTTATGCCGCAAAAATTGTTTATGACCGCCTTACGCACTACGGCATGATGAGCGAAACCGACGAGACTACTCCTAAGTGGAGCGCCGACCGTCCGTTGTGCAGTAACGGCTCCGATACCTATGAAACCCGTTCCGCATCGTTCGGCGACAAAGAATTTGAACTGGTTCGCCAGGCAAAGGACAAAGCCGCAATCTCGGTAAATAAAAAATAATTACAACGAGCGCCACGGGTGTATATTATATTTGATTTAGTATAAATTGTTGTGAGAGAGGTGTTTATGGCATCTCTCTTATTTTTTTTGAAAAAAAAATGTCGGCATATTTTGAGATTATATTTTCAATAACTATCTTTGTGGTTTGAAATTTTAAATATAATTTAATGTACGTATGAAAACAGATAGGCGTAATTTTCTCAAAACAATGGGGGGGCTGGCCTTGTTTACCGTGGTGCCTCGCCACGTGTTGGGCAAGGGTTTTATTGCCCCCAGTGATCAACTTACTAAAGGTATTATCGGCGTCGGCGGCATGGGTCGCGGACATGTAAAATATGCAGGCACGCGCCTCGTTGCCGTTTGTGATGTGGACAAGAAGCATCTCGAACTCGGGCAGGCGCTCGTGCCGGAGAAAATAGCCGAGTATCACGATTTTCGCGACCTTATTGCCGATCCTAATGTCGATATCGTGCATATCGCTACGCCTCCTCATTGGCACGGACTGATGTCGGTGGAAGCGGCTAAAAAGGGAAAGGACATCTGGTGCGAGAAACCTATGACCCGCACTATCGGCGAAGGCATACGAGTGATGGAGGCAATGAAGCAATACGGGCGTATTTTCCGCCTTAATACTTGGTTCCGTTTCACCGACCAGTTCTATGGCCTCGGCACGCCTGTCAAGCCGCTTAAGAAATTGGTACAGAGCGGATTGCTCGGCTGGCCGCTGAAGGTTACTATCTCCAAACACACCGGCTTCGACTGGAAATTCTACTGGGTGGGACAGGAATACCTTGAACCGCAGACCGTTCCTGCCGAACTCGACTATGACCTCTGGCTCGGTCCGGCGCCTTACAAGCCGTATAACGCTCACCGGACGCATCAGACCTTCCGTGGCTATTGGGACTACGACGGCGGCGGGCTTGGCGACATGGGACAGCACTACATTGACCCCGTGCAGTATCTGCTTGACAAAGACGATACCAGCCCCGTTAAGGTAGAAGTTGACGCCCCGCAGCAGCACCCGGATGCAGTAGGCACTTGGCGTTCAATTACTTACACTTATGCCGATGGCTGCCGGATAGTTCTCTGGGGCGGCGACTTTGGCGACCCTAACACGCCTTATATCGCCGGTCCGAAAGGCAACGTGTATAAGAACTTTGTGTGCGACATACCCGACTGGCAGAA
>JAISUX010000035.1 GCA_031271805.1 Tannerella sp. | reverse complement strand
TACGAAAAGAGCGTGAAAAGTTGCATCAGCAAGGCGTTTGTGGCAAGAACAGTGTCGCCGAAACGCGCCGATATTGAGGTGAAAAACGTATAAACAATTACTACACAGAATGTTCTGAGGAAGACATCCTTATTGACGTTCATAAATTGCAGCAACGGTCGCAGTTTGAGCGATTCGCGTATGTCGAAAAATCCGAGCAAATGACGGTATTTGCGTAGCCACAGCGCCACCGACATCACCAGACCGACATATTGTGCCACAACCGTTCCCCACGCAATCCCTTTTATCCCCATATCGAAGCAATAGACAAAAACGAGGCTGAATAATGCGTTGGTAATCACCGAGATAATAGAAACTATCATCGGCGTTTTGGCGTCCTGCATCCCAATGAACCAGCCATGCACGGCGAAAAGCGCGATAGATGCCGGCACAGCCCATATCCGTGCAAAGAAATACTCGCCCGCGAGACGGCTCACAGTCTCACTGCCGTGCATGATATAAAGCGAAAAGCGACCGACAGGCTGTTGCAGTGTAAGCAGCAGGACAACAATTGCCAGCGCCAGCCACAGCGACCGAAGCAACATGTTGGCACACTCGCGCATATTGCCCGCGCCGAAAGCCTGAGCCGTCATGCCGCTTGTTCCCATGCGCACAAAAGCGCAGTTCCAGTAGATGAAATTGAAAATCGTGGCGCCAATAGCCAACGCCGCGATATTGACGTCTGCGCCGATATGACCCGCTATCGCAGTATCAATCATCCCAAGCATCGGGATAACGATATTCGAGACGATGTTCGGCACAGCAAGCCGCAGAATATTTCTGTTTACCGAAGACGAGCCTGTTTGGATAGAATTACGCTTCATTTTACTCCATATTTTTCCATTCGACGATACAAAGCGGGACGGCTGATACCAAGGGTTTTAGCTGCTCGAGAGCAGTTGCCGCCGCTGCTCTTTAAGGCTGTGATAACGGATTGCTTCTCGATCTCGTCAAGAGAATTTCCGGATACTACAGATGGAATGGAATAAGTGTCGCTTTGCTGTTCAAAATCCCTTGCATCAATGAGTGTTTTGCCGGAGAGCAATATCACCCGCTCAGTGAGGTTTTTGAGTTCGCGGATATTGCCGGGAAACTGTTGTCGGGAGAGGTATGACATCGCCACATCGGTAAAACTTATCTGTTTCGGTTTGGTCAACATGTCGGCAAAATGTTGCGCCAGCAATGGGATATCCTCGCGTCGCTCGCGCAACGGAGGTAAGTGTATGGTAATAAGATTGATACGATAGAAAAGATCTTCGCGGAAAGTGTGATTGGCAATCATCTGACGGAGATCCGCATTGGTGGCGCTGACAACTCGTACATCGGCATGGCGCGGACGACTGTCGCCAAGCGCCTCAAACGTGCTGTCCTGAAGTACACGCAATAGTTTGACCTGACACGAGACGTCGAGTTCGCCTATCTCGTCAAGGAAAATTGTTCCTTTGTCAGCCATCTCAAAACGCCCTGTGCGGTCGGTATAAGCGTCTGTGAAAGCTCCTTTGCGGTGTCCGAACATCTCGCTTTCAAACAGACTTTGCGACAGTCCGCCAAGGTTGACTTTGACGAATGGTTTCTGTGCGCGAGGGCTGTTGGCGTGGATAGCTTCGGCTATGAGTTCTTTGCCTGTCCCGTTCTCGCCGGTTACCAGAACCGACGCCTGCGTTGGCGCCACACGCGATACTGTGTTCAAAACCTGCATCAATGCTTCACTCCGACCGATAATCTTTCCGAAATGAAATCGTTGGGCGACTTCGACACGATTCAAAGCCGGCATGTCAGCATCTTGAGGTTGATGCAAATCCAAAGCAGTGCGTATAGTATTGAGTAACTGTGTATTATGCCACGGTTTTGTGACAAAATCGAAAGCGCCGGCACGCATACCCTCGACTGCTAACGAAATTGTACCCCATGCAGTAATCAGTATTACAGGAGTATCCGGACGGAAAATCTTCACCTGCCGTAACAGATGAAGTCCTTCTTCGCCGGTCGTTTTACGGCTGAAATTCATATCCATCAATATCAATTCCGGCTTTGTGGTGCGCACGAACGCCAGCGCCTCTTCCGGCTTCGATATTGCTTCCGCCTCGTATCCGGCACGTCGCAGTACCAAACACAGCGATGACCGAATTGCCGCATCATCATCAATAATCAATACCATAATATCACAATAATTTGCCGCAAAAATAGCGTTTTTTTCTCAAAGACACTAATAATCCGATTAAAAGTCGCGTTTACGATAACTAACTACCGCCCATACACCGAAGAAAACGACGAAAGCGACGAGGGCAAGCAGTTGCGGCATAAGGTCGGTGATGTATCCGCCCTTGAGATAGACAAGGCGCATCATCTCTATGAAATAGCGAGGAGGCGCCAAGTAAGTTATCCACTGCGCCCAGTCGGGCATCGAGCGAATGGGCGTCAGCAGGCCGCTCATCAGCTGGAAAAACATCACGAAAAAAAACATCACAAACATCGCCTGCTGCATCGTATTAGAATTGTTCGATACTACAAGCCCAAATCCGGAAATCGTCAGAATGAAAAGTATGGCAAACAGAATGATTATAAGCACATTACCCTTGGGATAAAGGCCATATACAAAATACGCGAGCGCCATGCAGACGGCAAGAATCAACATGCCCATCAGCCAATAAGGAATCAGTTTGGCGATGATAAAAGCCGTCTTGGAAACGGGCGTCACGTTCATCTGTTCCATCGTCCCGCGTTCTTTTTCACTGACGATATTGAGCGTAGGCAGGAAACCACACATCACTATCAGGATGATTACCATCAGCGCCGGAATCATAAACACCTTATAATCAAGCAAGGGATTGAATCGGTTTTGGACGGACAGCGATATTTTCGGGACAAGTGAGGATGACGGAACGGTTTGTGTCTGATAATTAGCCATTAATGTACCGAGATAGGACGCTCCGAGTACGCCGCGTGTACCATTGACGGTGTTGATGGATAGTTGTATCGGCGCGGAACCTGTATTTACAAGGTTTTTCTCGAAATCGGCGGGAATTTCCACCATGGCATCGGATTCTCCCAGCTCAACCATCTTGAGCGCCTCAGCCTGGTCGCCAAGCACAGCCTTGAGGTCGAAATATGGCGAGCCGTCGATGTCATGAACAATATCGGCCGACAAAGCGCTACGGTCGAGATCGACTACCACGATGCTTATATCCTTGATATCCATCGTAGTAATCCATGGCACAACAAGCATTATCATTACCGGAAAAGCAACTGTTAACTTCGGCAAAAAACTATGGCGGGCGAACTGCTTAAACTCTTTTTCCAATAAATACTTCAGCATCATTCCAAACGATATTTAAATTTCTTAAGGCTTACGACCACAAGGAATAAAGCCATGGAAATAAGGATTATAAACTCTTTTATAACATATACGAAGGGCAGTCCTTCGATCATCAGTTTCTTTACGGCGACGATATACCAGCGTGCGGGGACGATACATGAAAACCATTGAAAAAATACGGGCATGCTCTCAATCGGGAAAATCATACCGGAGAAGAAGATGATAGGCATCATCAGCACCATTCCGGAGGCGAGCATCGCGGTTAATTGTGTTTCTACGATAGTAGAAATGAGCAGTCCGAGCGACAAGGCAACGATGATATAGAGTAACGATATGCCGCATAGCGCTGCCAAACTGCCTTCCAGCGGGACGCCGAGCAGGAATACCGACAGCAGAATGATTATCGTGAAACTCAGGCACGAGACAACAAAATAGGGTACCATCTTAGACAGGATGATCATGATAGGGCGAACAGGCGAGACAAGCAGCACTTCCATCGTTCCCGTTTCCTTCTCGCGGACAATAGAAATTGACGTCATCATCGCACATATCAGTATCATTATCAAGCCCATAACGCCGGGCACGAAGGTGTAAGCGCTTTTCATCTGCGGGTTGTAGAGCATCCGAACATTGGGAAGGATGCCACGTGCGGTTGAGGCTTGGAACTCATCGGCGAAAAAGTCTTGGATAATATTCGACGAATACATCACTACGGCGGTAGCAGTATTAGTGTCGGTTGCGTCGGCGACAAGTTGAATAGCGGAGCCTTCGACCGTGAACAGCCGTTCGGTAAAAAGCGGACTAAAGACGATCACGAAATCAGCGCTGCCGTCACGGAATGTTCTGTCGATATCATCGGGTGTGGCAAGGACTCTCGTTACCGAGAAATATTCGCTCACGTCAATGCGCTCGATTAGGCGGCGAGTCATCTCATCGGGCGATGGATTCAGCACCGCTACATTAACGTTTCGCAGCTCCGTCGAAATCGCAAAACCGAAGATAATTATCTGAATCACAGGCATCACGAGAAGGATCAGGATAGTTCTCTTATCGCGAATAATATGTATAAATTCCTTCCTGATAAATTCCATACTACATCCTCCTCGCTTTCTTTGCTATTCGGTGAAAAACTTCGTCCATCGACGCCGCTTCGAACTGCGATTTGAGGCGTCGTGGTGCATCCAAGGCTTCAATCCGACCATCGACCATGATTGATACGCGGTCGCAATACTCAGCCTCATCCATGTAATGCGTTGTAACAAAGACTGTTATCCCTCTTTCTGCGGCTTCGTAAATCAATTCCCAGAAACGGCGTCGTGCGGCAGGATCCACGCCGCCAGTAGGCTCATCGAGGAATACGATCTTCGGTTCGTGTACAATTGAGACGGAGAACGCCAGTTTTTGTTTCCATCCGAGAGGCAGCGATCGTACGAGCGTGTCGCGTTCGTCCATAAAGCCGAGCCTCGTAAGCAAGGCATCCGTCCTGTCGCGGATTTCCTTTTCTGGCACGCCGTAGATGCCGGCAAAAAGGCGAATATTCTCCCACACCTTGAGGTCTTCAAACAAAGCAAAGCGCTGGCTCATGTAGCCGATGCTGCGTTTGACGTCCTCGGGACGACGGGCGACATCGAAGCCTGCGACAGTGGCCGCTCCCGATGTCGGCCGGCTCAATCCGCAAAGCATACGTATAGCCGTTGTCTTGCCAGCGCCGTTGGCGCCAAGGAAACCGAATATCTCACCCTTGGCTACCGAAAATGATATCGCATCGACCGCCTTGAACGTCCCGAAGCATTTTGTAAGTCTCTCTGTATCAATCATATATTCCATATCACACAATATTACGGCGACTTGTAAGAGCCATGAAACAATCCTCAATCGAAGCCTTGATAGGATAACATTCTACGTCCTGAAAACCATCATCTTTCAGGCGGTTTGCGATAGTCGATGCGTCGATGCCGTCGTTTGGAACCAAATGGTGGACGTCGCCGAAAGAATAGCACATCTTCGTCTCAGGCATCCGGTGCAAGTGGCGTATCAAGCGCGACATATTGACGCCTGCAACGGCAAATAGCGGTTCACGAAAAGCGCTGACTATGTTATCTGGCGCGTCGATCGTCAGGAACTCGCCGTCGAGAATAAGCGCAATACGGTCGCAAAGCGTCGCCTCATCCATGTAGGGCGTGCTGACGATGATCGTTATGCCCTGTTCTTTGAGACGATCAAGCATCTGCCAAAATTCTTTACGGCTAACGGGATCTACGCCCGTCGTCGGCTCGTCGAGGAAAAGCGCCGAAGGCTTGTGAATCAGCGCACAGCAGAGGGCTAATTTCTGCTTCATCCCACCCGACAGCTTCGAGGCGCGGCGCTTCCTAAACGGCTCTATCTGCCTGTAAATATCCTCCACAAGATGATAGTTTTCGCGGATTGTCGTGCCGAAAACCGAGGCAAAAAACGAGAGGTTCTCCTCGACCGTCAGATCGGGATAGAGCGAGAATCGCCCCGGCATATAGCCCACGCAACGGCGTATCTGCTTATAATCGCGCACAACGTCGAAACCCTCGACGGAAACCGTCCCGCTATCGGCAAGCATCAAGGTCGTCAGGATACGGAATAAAGTCGTTTTCCCTGCCCCATCAGGGCCGATGAGGCCGAATAGTTCGCCCTTAGCCACCTCCAACGACACATCACGCAATGCCTTTGTCGAACCGTACGCCTTACTTATCCCATTTACATGAACGCTTATCATTTCTTGTCCTCAAAAACTGCTTCTCCGTACATTCCGATCTTGACATATCCGTCGTTAACGATTGCTATTTTGACGGCATAGACGAGGTTAGCGCGGTCATTCTTAGTTTGAATATTCTTCGGCGTAAACTCATTTCTCTCTGAAATCCAGGATATTACACCATCATATTCACGACGGTTTCCCGCTCCGAAATCGGCAAAAACCTTGACTTTTTGGCCGAGCGCGACGTCTTCAAGTTGCGACAACGTAACGTATGCCCGCAGGAAAAGGCGCTTGGTATCGGCGATCTTGAAAAGCGGCCTGCCTACCGCCGCGAGTTCGCCTGCCTCGGTATATTTAGCCAAAACCGTGCCGTCAATGGGCGAGGATATGCGGCATTTGGAAAGAAGATCCTCGACCTGCGCCACCTGGATCTCTATAGCCGAACTCTGTGCGTCGATGCTCGAAACGCTGTTCAGAAGCGACGACTGCAAGGCCGTAAGTTGCTTTTCGAGCACAGCGATAGCCGAATTGATGTCATCCAACTGCTTTTGCGTCGCCGCCTGCGCCGCGAGCAGCCTCTCAACACGCACCCGCTCGGTTTGCTGCTTAGCGATCTGCTCCTTGACGGACGCAATCTGCTTGGATACGTCGGGACGGTTGCTGCGAACCGAAGATATGCTTTGCAGGAGTTGCATCTTCTGCAAATACAACTGCACAGTGTCAATCATGCCAACTTCTACTCCCGACGTAATTTCTTGACCTTCAAGCACATCAAGCGAGAGAATACGTCCCGAAACCTCGCTTGAAACGGTCACTTCGGTCGCCTCGAATGTGCCCGTCGCATCAAATTCGTTTTGCTCCGCCTCGCACGACAGAAGCAAAAACAACGTCCCAACCGCGAAAAAATTAAATCCTAAATCATTCATAATCAATAAATATTTTATCTGTTTATCGTCGTTTTAAGTTCATAAACATTTTTCAGCCACTCTATTTCGTGAATCGACTTGTTGAGCGCCGCCTGGTTTTCGGCGCTTATGTCGCGCAGCAAGTCACTGACCGTGATTGTGCCGTTAGAATATTTTGCTTCCGAGGCCTTGCGAATAGACGTCCGCAAGCGGATTATCTCATCGTCGTCGGCCATAATGCGAGACATTTTGTCGATAGCCGTCTGCTGTTGTATCTGCTGCAACCTCGTATTAAATACAAATATTTCTTTCTGATTATCAACACGTTGCTGCGCAAGAGATAATTTCCGCAGATTTCCGTCCTTAGTATAAAAACTGCCCAGATTCCACGACAGGCGCACTCCGGCGATATAGTTCCATGTCCATCGGTTTTCGGTCATATCCTTAAAGAGATTAAGACCCGGATTGCCGTAGAATCCTTGGGCGAAAAGGCCGAGCCTCGGCATCGTTGAAGCGAGGATAGAGCGTTTTTGCGCGTCGTAGAGGGCGGTTTGGGCATCGAAAAGCCGCAGTTCGGGACGGTCGATTTCGCTGTCTGCGGAGAGGGCGGCCGCAGGCTTTTCAAACAATGTCGAATCGCCAATCTCCCTCCCTGTCATTACCGAAAGCATCTGTCGATAGGCTTTCGACATGCTTTCAATTTGCCGCCTCTGCTGATAGGTCGTAAGTTGTTCGACGCGGATAGCATTGAGGTCGCCCGCCAAGGCAACTCCATTAGAGACCAAAGCATCGACAGCCGCGTAGTTGCTCTGCAAAAGCTCTTGCAGAACGTCGTTCTGATGCGCCTGCTCGCCGAGAATCAATATCCCGAAATACAACTGGTTGATCCGCTCTCGCAGGGCGTACATGTCTTTTTCTACCGACTGTATGGCCACATTACTTTCCTCTTGGGAAACGCGCTCGCCGGCCTTCGTAAGTCCTCCGTCCCATATCAACTGGTTGACTTCCAACGCCATTTTGTATTGATCGCGGTTCAAACCCTTCATATCGACGCCTGCCTGCTGATACAACGACATCAAACGTTCCGGAAACGATGCCACATCGCTCTGGTAAGTAGCTTGCAACGCCAACGTAACTTGCGGAAGATAAGCCTTTTGCGCATTAGAAATAGAATAATCGGCGCTCTTTTCTATCAACCCGTATTGATGTATCAAAGGATAATTTTCCCGCGCAAGATGTTGGCACTCGTCGAGGCTGATTTGCGCCGTCGCCCCTGTAAAAACCGCCGCTAAGACGGCTGTGATAACTGCCTTTTTCATTTCGTGAGCCTTCTTATGATTATATCTACGTTTTCTTTCTTGCGTTCCTCTAAAAAAGCATCTTCATCGACATAAGATTCCAATGCGAAACTGCGTATGAGCGGCAGCGCGGCGAAGACGAAAATGTTCATCGACGCAATATCGACCATCAGAGTGACAGGGTCGATAGGATTTATCGTACCCTTAGCGATTTCCACTTCAATTTCTTCCTTCACGCGGCTCATCACCATCTTGGCAACCCGCTTAATCTGTTTCTCAAATAACTTCAAGCAATTAGGCTTGGAAATCAACTCATTAATGACGAAGCGCGGCAGGTTGGGGTTCGCCCGCAGGAAGTCGAAATGCGCTTCGATACTGTTCCGCACCTTGTCGAGGAAGGGCGTATCGGGATTGTCGAAAGAAGTAAAAAGCGATGCCTTGAGCAACTCGGTTTTCTTCTCGAAAATGATGTTGAAAAGATTCTCTTTAGTGCGATAGTAATAATGCAGCATGGCGTGGGTAACACCGGCGCGAGCGGCTATTTTTGTCGTTTTGGCCGCCTCGAAGCCGTTTTCCATAAACTCATGCTCCGCCGCCTCAATAATCGCCTGCTCCTTACTCACTTTACTATCTTGTAATGTCTCATTAAATTTCCTATTCATATATAATTAATATTAACAAATTTATCTAACAACATTGTTAATAACGCAAAGAAACGGTTTTTATTTTAAATACGCAAATTTTTTGGGGATATCTTTTCGGACTGACTAAGGAATTATAACGAGATTTATTTTCCCCGCTTAGGGTTTCCGATGTGGTGGCGGATAGTGGAATCTATTGCGAGCAGGAAAAGCGCTATGCCGCCTATGTATGCGCTGACACGAAAGGATTGCGAACGAATGAGTTCGAGTTCGGGTTTGGGGAACGACCACGAATTGGGATACAACCATTCGGGGATGTTTATTTGAGGGATATCAAAAGGGATGTCGTAGAAGTAAAATGCTGATATGCAAATAATTAACATCGCAGCTATGCCTGATATATAGCCCAAT
This sequence comes from Tannerella sp., assembly GCA_031271805.1. Lineage (GTDB taxonomy): Bacteria > Bacteroidota > Bacteroidia > Bacteroidales > Tannerellaceae > Tannerella. The sequence continues at coordinate 11,151 of JAISUX010000035.1, read as the reverse complement.
ATTTCCATTATGCGGTTATGGCGGAGGCGCAACAATTCTTCGTGACGGATACGTTCCATCACATTTTCGAGAAACCCGTACGGCGGCCGGTCGTCGGGCAGCGCGGCAAACAGCTCGCGTAATTTATCTTTATTATCCATCTCTATCCTTCTCCTTCTTTGTTATTAAATCGTACAATTTTTTGCGGATCCGGAATATCCGCGTCTTCACATTTGTTTCCGTTAAACCTGTTATGACGGCTATCTCGGCCATCGGACGGTCTTCCTTGTAGTGCATCAAAATCATCGCCCTGTCGTCGGGCGATAACTGTGTCAGCGCCTGCTCCAAATATTCGAGGCGCACATCTTCCGAAAAAGCGTCCGGCTCATCATCGTCAACAATACTCGACGTTATTTCTTCATCGAGTACGGTGTGCGGTATGACCTGTCGCCGTGTCGCCGAAACAGACATGTTATATGCGATGCGATACAACCATGTCGAGAAACTGCTGTCACCACGAAACGAGGTCAACGACCGATAAGCCTTCACGAACACGTCCTGTGTCACTTCCTCGGCGTCTTCACGATTGCCGATAATCTTTGCGACAAGCGAAAACACCTGTTTTCCATACCGTTCCAACAACGGCGCGAAACATTCCGTCTTCCCTGCACGCACGCAATCTATATAGTAATTATCGGTCAATCTTTCCATCTCAACATTTTAGACGCAACACGTCATAAATGGTTACAAGCGCAAAGATAAAAAAATTTTTTTGATTCCAAATGTAACCTCGAAAAAATATTTGCGTCAAAAGGTCAGAGTACTAATTTTTAAATTTTTATGTTATGAATTTTTTAGAAGCGCCGCTCGTAGTCGGCATTATTTGTTACTTTGTGTACATGATCTTCGAGTTATTCGCCTGCAGGAAAGAACGATTGTCTCTTATTGAGAAAATCGGACAGAACATCGCGGAAGTCGATCTATCAATGTTTAAGAACCGGATCGGCTCGCTCTTGCCTGCGTTCCCGAAAAAATCATTCACCAGCCTGAGAATAGGCAGCCTCATGGCCGGCCTCGGACTGGGATTGTTAGTCGGATTCTTAATAGAGCTTAGCGTCAATTGTAATATTTACACAGAGACCCATTTTCGGAATGTTCCGGTAGCATACGGATCATCGGTGTTGCTTTTTGGCGGTGCTGGACTAATCATCTCCCACATCATCGAAAAGAAGGAACGCAAGAAAGAAGAAGCGGCGGACTGATCACTTACTTTTGTCGAAAAACTCTTGTATCTCTCCGGTCGAGGTATCCTTGAGGATAACCGTCTTGTCCTTATCGAGGAGATACAAAGTGGGAATGGCTTTGAGGTCGTATATCTCTTTCTCTTTGATATCCAATGATTTATCATAGCCATTAATCCAGGTTGGAGGAACTTCGTCAAGATGTTCGCGCCATTTAGCAAGGTCCTTGTCGGGATAAACGGCGAGGATCTTTGCTTTTCCAGAAGTGACGGCGGCGGCCAGCGCCGGCGAATTTTTGAGCATCTCTATCGTTCGCTGACACTCGGTACAGCCGGGATTGAAAAACAGTATAACCGTATATGGAGCCTTAATGCCGTACAGATTGCCCGTCTGCCCCGACGCCATCGTATAAGTGAAATTCAATGCCTTGGTACCAAGACGGTTACGATATGCTATCTCAAGCAGATGCTTGGGACGTATCTTGTAAACATCTTTTACTATCGGAGCATTGACGACATGTTCGAGGAAAGGGATATAGTACTCGTCGTTTCGCATCGGCGAATTAGGCTCGTAGAGATAGTGCTCCGCCTGACGAAAAAAATAGTTGTACATCACGACGTCGGCCTCCGCATTAGTCATCAGTTTATCAACGCCTTCGGATACTTTTTCGCGCGAAGCATGTTGAAACAGCGCGATGAAATTGACGAAAGCCTGCTCGGTGATATTCGGCGCATGGCAATACATCGTATCGCTGAAATCGAAATTATCCCAGAAGTGGATGACCAAATAATCCGCGCGTCCTTGCGGCTCAACGATGAATGTCGGCGGCTCTACCCGCTTGAAGTCTGCTACGCTAACGGATTCTTCCTTAGCCTTTTCGTCCGTTTTCTTCCCCTGCGGCGTGCAGGCAACGGCCAACGCCACGAGTGACAAATCTGCTATAATTCTCAAATCTACTTTCATTTCTCTTTATATAATTTACCAAAAATTATTCGACCAAATTGATGAAACAAGCCCTGCAACGGCTAATGACATTATAACTATACCGACTATTTGATTGAGCAGTTTCAGGCCGCTACGGATATTGAACCAGCGGCGTATGAGTGAGACTACGAATGTGATAAAAAGCCACCATATCAATGCGCCCACAATCACGCCTATCAGCCCTGCGACAGTCATTTGTATCGAATGTTCGGGCAGAAGGAAACCGAAGCGGGCGTACAATCCAATGAACAGGAAGACTATCAGCACATTACTGAATGTGAGCAGAAAAGCCGTCACAAAGTCCTTGACAAGCGTTTGAGGCACTCCCTGATTTTTTTTGATGTTCTTGAGCGGGTTGCTGCGGAAGATGAAATAACCGAAAACGATGATGACGATGCTGCCGAAGATCTTAAGCGGGCGTTGGTTGGCCTCGACGAAGTTGATGATTAGTCCCATAAACAGGCTTGTAGAGATGGCATAGAGCAGGTCGGACAAGGCGGCGCCAAGGCCGGACACGAAGCCCGACAGGTGCCCCTTGGCGAGGGTGCGCTGTACGCATAACATCCCTATCGGCCCCATGGGCGAGGACACTAACACACCGATTATTATTCCCTTGTAAAACAAATCCAGCATCGCTTTTACTTTATATTTGACGCCGCAAAATTAACATTTTATCTTTTTCAATGCAAATTTATTTTGCAATATCCATAAAAAACAATATCTTTGCGATGTTTTTTGTCGGGATATCACGTTTGTAACTACAAAAGACATTAAATAATAGTATATGGTAACTTTTTTTCAGACATCAACGAAGACAGTGCTTGCCGTCGAGACATCGAAGGAGTTTATGTCAACGGATATTGATAAATTAATGTGGCTCTTCGGCGGCACAAAGCCTTCGGCGAAACGAACAATAAAAGGGTGGTTCGTAGGCCCCCGGCGCGAGATGATTACGCCGTGGTCAACAAATGCCGTAGAGATTACTCAAAACATGGGCATCAAGGGAATCACCCGCATTGAGGAATATTTCGGCGTGGAGAGCGCCGAAGCGATTCACGACCCGATGCTGCAACGCATCTACAACGGTCTTGACCAAAAAATTTTTACAATCGACAGGAAGCCCGATGCCATTGTTCGTATCAACGACATCGCCGCCTACAACAAGGCGGAAGGCTTGGCTTTAAGCAAAGAGGAAGTCGCCTATCTCAACGAGGTCAGCAAGAAACTCGGCCGCCCGCTTACAGACAGCGAAGTATTCGGTTTCTCGCAGGTCAATTCCGAGCACTGCCGCCACAAGATTTTCGGCGGTGCCTTCGTTATCGACGGCAAAGAAATGGACAGCTCGCTTTTTGAAATGATAAAAAAGACCTCGAAAATCAATCCTAATCACCTTGTCTCGGCGTACAAAGACAACGTCGCTTTCAACGAAGGCCCTGAAATAGAGCAGTTCGCCCCGCTTTCTGGCGACAAACCCGACTACTATGCCGTAAAAAAGATAGAAACGGTCATCTCCCTGAAAGCCGAGACGCATAACTTCCCGACTACCGTTGAGCCTTTCAACGGCGCCTCAACAGGTTCTGGCGGCGAGATACGCGACCGCCTCGGCGGTGGAAAAGCCTCGTTGCCGCTTGCAGGAACGGCAGTTTACATGACCTCCTATCCGCGTACCGAGGAAAGCCGCCCGTGGGAAACAATCCTCGACCCGCGCAAATGGCTCTATCAAACGCCGGAACAGATACTTATCAAAGCCTCTAACGGCGCTTCGGACTTCGGGAACAAGTTCGGCCAACCGCTTATCTGCGGCTCGCTGCTCACTTTCGAGCACGCCGAAAACGACAAAAAATATGCCTACGATAAGGTCATCATGCTTGCCGGCGGTATAGGATACGCCAATCGGCGCGATGCGCTGAAAGGCGAACCTAAACCGCACGAGAAAGTGGTAATCCTCGGCGGCGACAACTACCGGATCGGTATGGGCGGCGGCGCTGTCTCGTCGGTCAACACCGGCCAGTACGCAAGCGGAATAGAACTCAATGCCGTACAACGCGCCAACCCGGAAATGCAGAAGCGTGTCGCCAACGTTATCCGTAGCGTCGCCGAATCCAACGCCAATCCTATAATTTCGATCCACGACCATGGCGCCGGCGGACATCTCAACTGCCTGTCCGAATTAGTCGAATCGACCGGCGGACATATCGACATGTCGGCCTTGCCTATCGGTGACCCGACGCTATCCGCCAAGGAAATAATCGGCAACGAGAGCCAGGAACGTATGGGCTTATTAATCAAGGAAAAAGATGTCGAGCGCGTCCGTCGTATCGCCGAGCGCGAGCGGTCGCCGATGTATGTAGTGGGCGAAACAAGGGGCGACATGAAGCTCGTTTTTGAGCAGAGCGACGGCGAAAAACCTATCGACCTGCGCCTCGAAGATATGTTCGGCAAGCCTCCCCGCACGATAATGGAGGACAAGACCGTGAAGGAGAAATATTCACCCGTGAAATACGAGGAATCCGACCTGCACCGCTATCTTGAGAACGTGCTTCAACTCGAGGCTGTAGCCTGCAAGGATTGGCTCACTAACAAGGTTGACCGCTCGGTGACCGGCAAGGTGGCGCAGCAGCAATGCCAGGGCGAATTGCAACTGCCGCTGAGCGATCTCGGCGCCGTTGCACTCGATTATCGTGGACGCAAAGGCATGGCTACATCGCTCGGCCATGCGCCGCAAGCAGCGTTGATCGACCCGGCGGCCGGTTCGGTGCTTGCTATCGCCGAAGCATTAACAAATATCGTCTTCGCACCGTTGACCGAACGCCTCGCGAGCGTTTCGCTAAGCGCCAATTGGATGTGGCCATGCCGCAATGAAGGCGAGGATGCACGACTTTACAAGGCAGTTAAGGCGGCGTCCGATTTCGCTTGTAAGTTGGGAATCAACATCCCTACCGGCAAAGACTCGCTGTCGATGACACAAAAGTATGGCCGTGACAAGGTGCTATCACCCGGCACGGTTATCATTTCGGCAGCCGGCGAGGTCAGCGATGTACGCAAAATCGTCTCGCCGGTCATTCAAAACAATCCTCGCGCGTACATATATTATATTGATTTTTCATTTGACACGCATAAACTCGGCGGCTCGGCTTTCGCACAAGCGGCAGGTAAAATCGGCTCCGAAGCGCCTACAGTCAAGGATTTCGACTATTTCACCCGAGCCTTCAACGCTATGCAGCAAGCCGTAGAAAACGAACTCGTGATTGCCGGACATGATATTTCAGCCGGCGGAATGATAACAACCCTCCTCGAAATGTGCTTCGCCAACGTCAAGGGGGGCTTGGAAGTCGATCTCGACACCGTTGCAGAAAATGATTTAGTGAAAATACTCTTTGCCGAAAATCCCGGAATAATCGTGCAAGTCAAGGACAAACGCGCCTTTGAAAAGATATTCAAGGACGCCGGAATAGGTTTTGCGCGGATAGCCCGTCCCGTCGCCGAGAGGCATGTTTTAGTCTCGAAAAACGGCCTGCTATACCATTTCGGCATAGATTACATGCGCGACGTGTGGTATAAATCGTCCTATCTGCTCGACATGAAACAGAGCGGCGCGAAATGTGCTGGCGACCGCTTTGAGAACTACAAGTCGCAGCCTTTGGAATTTCGCTTCCCGAAAAATTTCAAGGGCACGCTCAAATCTTACGGTTTGACCGCTTCCCGCCGCAAAAAAAGCGGCATAACGGCAGCGGTAATCCGGGAAAAAGGCTCGCAATGCGAGCGCGAGACCGCTTATGCACTCTACCTCGCCGGCTTTGACGTCCGCGACGTCCACGCTACCGACCTCGCTACCGGCCGCGAAATTCTCGAAGACGTCAATTTCATCGTCTTTTGCGGCGGTTTCTCAAATTCCGACGTTCTCGGCTCAGCCAAAGGTTGGGCAGCAGGAATCCTGTACAACGCGAAGGCAAAAGCGGCAATTGAACGCTTCTACGCCCGCAAAGACACGATGAGCCTTGGTATCTGCAACGGCTGTCAACTGATGGCCGAACTCGAACTTATCTACCCCGAACATGAGAAAAAGCATAAGATGACGCACAACGATTCGCACAAGTTCGAGTCGAATTTTGTCAGCCTTGAGATTCCGCGCAACAACTCTATCATGTTCGGCACGTTAGCAGGCTCGAAGCTCGGCGCCTGGGTCGCTCACGGCGAGGGCAAGTTCTACTTCCCTTACGACGAGAAGCGCTACCACATAGTAGCCCGCTATAACCACGAAGGTTACCCTGCGAATCCCAACGGCTCGCCATGGGCTACCGCTGCGGTTTGCTCGCACGACGGTCGTCACCTCGCCATAATGCCTCATCCGGAGCGGGCGCTGTTCCCGTGGCAATGCGCCTACTACCCGGCCGACCACGCTAAAGACGAGGTTACCCCCTGGATAGAAGCGTTCGTGAATGCAAGAAAATGGATTGAAAGATTTAAATAAATTACATAAACAATTTAAAATTAGAGAATTATGAAGGTGAAATGGATAATTTTAATTGCGTTGTTGATAACAGCGCCGACAGTGATGCAAGCCCAGAAAATGACATATCGCTGGGGAGTGAAAACCGGTTTACATTTTTCGCATGTTTCCGATTTTAAAGAATCGAACGGCGCTACCGGCTATCACATGGGTGGACCGGTGGTTGAATTTATGCAAAAGAAATTCTCGTCCACAGGTGTCGAGGCCGCATTACTTTATTCCCGGAAAGGATTTGATTTTGATGACAAAAACTTAAAACGGGTTATGAACGATTATATCGAAATTCCGGTAAATCTGAAGTGGCGGCTGAACGTGCCTTTAGTATCGCCGTATATAGCAATGGGGCCGTATGCCAATGTGGTTCTTGGAGGAGAAAAGAAAGACTACGGCAAATACTCCGTTGACCCGAGTCCCGTCAATTTCGGACTGGGTTTCAGCGCCGGCTTGGATATAATCCACGTTCAGCTCAGTTTGAATTTCAACTGGGGATTGAACGACACTTACAAAATCACCCCCATCTCTTCTTCTCAAGAGACCGGATATGGTACTACTTCGTCCGAATTTTCAGTCAAAGACCGAACTTTCGCGCTTTCGGCAGCCTTCCTGTTTTAGCCGATCGGCGTTTTATTTAAGCCCTAATACTGCTAACATTTTGCAGGACATTTTGACTTAATAAAACGCATAAATTAGTGTATAAATGCATAATTATCAGGGATTAACATTCTCTGAGAGGGGAAACTATATAGATCTCAAATTAAAAAATTAAGCATTATTTAACTTTTTGCTTCAAAATATTAACTTTCATTATGTAAATATTAAGTGATTTTTACCGTTCTTTGTTAGTCGTTTTCATAAAAATAGTTGAGTTAAGAGATGAAGAAATGGTTAATATGGTTACTTACGGGCGTTATGGCCTTTGCTTTTGTCGGCTTGCTGATTTTGCAGGTACAGTACATCGCGACCATATTGAAGACAAGCAATGAGCAATTCGATACTACCGTCAGGCGCAGTCTCGAAAAGGTGTCTCGCGACCTTGAACAAGAGGAGGCGCGAAGATACCTCGAAGAGTACAATAACTCTCAGAACGCCGATTTTATGTACAAGAATCCTCCTGATGCTCAGCCGATTAACCAAATGATGTTAAACATCAGGAATCACGCTTATTCGCAGGCCACGAAGCGTGACTCTACGGGGAACATACAAGAGATTGAACATTTGGAACAATATCAGATTCAGCATGTCCAGGGGCCGCGTCCTCAAAACAATCCTACGAGAAAGTTCTCCATACTCGAAAGATCGGAAGAAATCTCGAAAACGACACGCGACAGGTGGTTTCTTGCAAAAACGACTTTGGACGACGTGGCATACACGCTTATACAACAGGCTTATTTAAAGCCTATTGAGCAGCGCGTCAACTTCAATGAACTCGAAAACATCATCAACACCGATTTTGTTAACAACGGGCTTAACATACCCTTTGTACTGATGGTCGTCAATAATAGCGAACAGACTGTCTATCAGAGCAAACCGATAACCAAGACGCCTAAGAGTTCGGAAATCGTCACCCAGGTCATCTTCCCTTTAGACCCGCCGTCGAAGCACAACTACATCAAGGTTTACTTCCCGACCAAAAGCGATTACCTGTCGGAATCGGTCTCTTTCCTCGTGCCTTCGATGATTTTTTCACTGATTTTGCTTGTGACGTTTACGATCACGATATACATAATCTTCAGGCAGAAGAAATTATCGGAAATGAAGAACGACTTCATCAACAACATGACCCACGAGTTGAAGACACCTGTTTCGACTATTTCTATTGCGGCGCAGATGATGAAAGATTCGGATATTTCGAAAAGCCCGGAGGTGTTCAAACACATCTCCACCGTTATCAATGATGAGACAAAACGTCTCGGCTTCCTCGTCGAGAAGGTGCTCCAAATGTCTCTATTCGAGAACCAAAAGGCCACACTCAAGCTCAAGGAGCTTGACGTTAATGACCTGATAGCCAATGTTGCCAACACATTCGAACTCAAAGTCGAAAAATCGGGAGGCACCATAGATATCGACCTTCAAGCCGAAGAGTCAACGATATTTGGCGATGAGATGCATATCACAAACATGCTGTTCAACCTGATGGACAATGCAGTAAAATACCGTCGTGAGGAAGCGCCTTTACGTCTCATGGCACGCACCCGTAACGAAGGCGACAAGGTAATCATCTTAATCGAAGACAATGGCATCGGCGTCAAGAAAGAGAATTTGAAAAAGATATTTGACCGTTTTTACCGCGTCCCTACGGGCAATGTACACAATGTGAAGGGCTTCGGCCTCGGACTTGCGTACGTCCGGAAAGTTGTGGAAGACCACAAAGGCTCCATACGTGCCGAGAACGGTATTAAAAACATAGGGACAACATTTATTATTACATTACCAACAATTAAAAATTAAAAGTTATGGATGAACAAATTAAAATCTTCTTTTGTGAAGACGACGAGAATTTAGGAATGCTTTTAAGAGAATACTTACAAGCAAAGGGTTTTTACACTGATTTGTTTCCCGACGGCGAAGCGGGCTACAAAGGGTTTGTCAAGGAAAAATACGACTTGTGCGTACTTGACGTCATGATGCCGAAAAAAGACGGTTTCACTTTGGCGCAGGAGATACGGACAATCAATCCCGACATCCCCATCATCTTCCTGACAGCCAAGACGATGAAGGAGGATATCCTCGAAGGATTCAAACTTGGAGCCGACGACTACCTTACCAAGCCTTTCAGCATGGAAGAGCTGTTGCTTCGTATCGAAGCCATTCTTCGCCGCGTCAAGGGCAAGAAGATGAAAGACGTGCCTTTCTACAAGTTAGGCAAATTCGTCTTCGACACTCAGAAACAGACGCTTACGATCAGTGACAAGATCACTAAGCTGACGACGAAAGAGTGCGAGCTGTTGAGCCTTCTCTGCGCCCACGTGAACGAGGTTCTCGAGCGCAATTATGCCCTTAAGACGATTTGGGTGGACGATAATTACTTTAACGCCCGCAGCATGGATGTTTACATCACTAAGCTGCGCAAGCTGTTGAAGGACGATCCCGACATCGAGATAATCAACATTCACGGCAAAGGCTACAAACTTATAGCTCCGACAGAGGAGTAAAATTTTTTTTATCTGTGCGCGGGGAGGGCGCAATGTTCTCCCCGCGTTTTTGACTGTTACAAAGATTTCCGGATATTGAGGTTCCAAGGGTTTTCTATCGTTTCGATAGTGCGCTTGTTGATTAGCGACGCCATTGTTTTACCCATCATCTTGAAATCCGTTGACAGCGTTGTGATGCCACCCGCCAGAATTTCCTTCAGGGGCGTGTCATTGTAGGAAATGATGCCAAATTCTTTTCCCGGAGTGAAATTTTGCACGGTCGCCTGCTTGAGCAAGTCCACCAAATCACGGTCGTTGACGACCATAAAGACGTCGCCGTCCTTTATGATTCGATTGTGAGTGGTGCTGATATAATGATGAATAAAATTGTGTTCGGTGCAAAAAATCCTCAGACCGGTGTATCTCTCTACCGGTTCTTTCTTGTCTTTTTGCACCATAATTATTCGTTTGTACTTTTTGAGATGGTCAAGCCCGTACACGAGCGCCTCGTAGGTATCCTTCTCAAAGTTCTGAAACACAGACGAAAAACGCCCTTTCAACTCCGAATGAAAGTGGTCTAACAGAAAAACATTTCCCGACAATCTCGACAACAATGGCGACACGCCTTCAAACTTCCCCGACATTATCACGTATGTCGTGTATTTCTTATCGGCTTCGTTAATCAACGTTTCAAAAACCTTACGGTTATAATTGTGAAAATAAATATCGACCGAAGCAGACTTGCCTACCGCCTCCATGAAGGAATTGTAGAGGTCTTCCTTAAACTCATTAAACTCGTTGAATAACAGGAATATATTATGTTTTTCCGGGACTTTGACGCTTATTATATAGTATCCGATACCCGGAATAGATTCGATTATCCCTTTCGATTTCAATTCCCTGATACCGGCAAAAACCGTATCCCTTGACAAATTATATTTCTTCCTTAATTCATTCACAGAGGGGATCCAGTCGCCCTTTTTCAGGACGCCGTCACGTATGCCATCTATCACATAGCCAACCACTTGCTTGTACTTCGACTCGTTGCTTCTCATTTTTTTGCCGCAAATGTACGGATTTTTTTTCATACAGGTACGAACCGGTATATGTTTTTAAACATACCTACCAGTCCGTACTCGTTTGAATAATATAATTTATCTTTGCAATATTAATTTATGATCAACATCTATGAAAAAAGGAATCATATTCAGCATTGAGGAATTCGCCATCCATGACGGGCCGGGCATCAGGACTACTATTTTCCTGAAAGGCTGTCCTTTGCATTGTGTATGGTGTCATAATCCCG
>JAISUX010000024.1 GCA_031271805.1 Tannerella sp. | reverse complement strand
CGAAGTGGGTGCAGGGAAACATAAATTAAATAATTAACAATAATGAAGTCATACAGAAAAGAACTTTGGTTTAATATTCCGACACGGAGGGCGTATATCAACATCACGCCTGATGTGGATAAATGCCTCATAGACAGCGGGATACGCGAGGGTTTGGCGCTTGTTAATGCTATGCACATCACTGCAAGCGTGTTTATCAACGACGACGAAGACGGGCTGCATCACGATATGGAGGTCTGGCTCGAAAAATTGGCTCCGGAAAAGCCTTACAGTCAGTATCATCACAACGGTTACGAAGACAATGCCGACGCTCACCTGAAACGGCAATTGATGGGACGCGAGGTAGTGGTTGCCGTTACCGATGGGAAACTTGATTTGGGGCCATGGGAGCAAATTTTCTACGGCGAATACGACGGCAAACGGCAAAAACGAGTGTTGGTAAAGATTATCGGGGAATAACAAATTTTTATTTCGTGTGTGTATATAATACGAAATTTTATGTTACCTTTGCACCCAAAAACAAGGCAACAATGAATACATTTTTCAAGATAATTCTTTGCATTTTTATCCCGTTTTGTTGCAGTTGCGGTCAGAAATCGGCAAAAGGGAACGATGCGCAGTCGGTTTCGGTCGTCATAACGAATACTGTCAAAAGCCCGGTTTTTGATGCCGACAGCGCTTACTCGTACATTGAAAGACAGGTGGCTTTCGGCCCGCGAGTGCCTAACAGTCAGGCGCATACGTCTTGCGCCGACTATCTTGCTAAAGAATTGGAGCGTCACGGCGCCAAACTATATATCCAGAACGCTACGGTAACGGCATATAACGGCGATCGTCTTAACGCCTGCAATATCATCGGATCTTATAATCCTGATAATAAGCGTCGTATCTTGCTTTTTGCTCATTGGGACAGCCGTCCGTATGCCGATCATGACGCCGACGATAGCAATCACAAAAAGCCGATTGATGGGGCTGATGACGGAGGTAGCGGTGTTGGCGTACTGCTCGAAATCGCTCGTCAGCTCGGCAAAAAACTTCCCGACGCAGGCATTGATATTATCTTTTTTGATGCCGAAGATTACGGGACGCCGGAGTTTGTCAAGGACTACAAACCCGACACATGGTGCCTCGGCTCGCAGTTCTGGGCTAAAAACCCGCATATCGCCGGTTACAAGGCGGAATTTGGCATTTTGCTTGATATGGTAGGGGCGCATGGCGCTACTTTCTACAAGGAATATACCTCTGTCCGCTATGCAAGCCGCTATGTCGAAATGGTGTGGTCTGCGGCGCGTAACCTGGGCTATGGGAAATATTTTATTAACGCCAAGGGTGGCGGTGTTACCGACGATCATGTCTATGTTATTAATGATCAGCATATTCCATGCCTCGACATCATCAACTATGACCCGAACAGCGATAGCGGATTTGGCGCGTATTGGCACACAATCAACGACAATATGAAGAATATCAGTAAAGAAACCCTTCGAGCTGTCGGACAGACCCTGCTTGAAGTGATATATAATAATTAATATGATGACAATCAACGAAATACAAGACGGAATAATAGAAGAGTTTTCGGTCTTTGACGACTGGATGGACAAATATCAATTACTAATCGAACTTGGCAATGCTTTGCCCGAACTGCCTGAAAAATACAAGACGGAAAGCAACCTGATAGAAGGTTGCCAGAGCCGTGTGTGGCTGCAGGCCGACTACGAAGACGGCAAGATAACATACCAGGCTCAAAGTGATGCCGTGATTGTCAAAGGCATAGTGTCGCTGCTGATCCGTGTTTTTTCGGGTCGCGCTCCCCAGGAAATTCTTGACGCCGACTTGTATTTCATCAAGGCAATCGGGTTGAGCGAACACCTCTCGCCAACTCGTTCAAACGGCCTTGTAGCGATGCTTAAGCAAATGAAAATGTACGCCCTTGCTTTCAAGGTCAAGGGTTAAAACCGGAGTGATGAAGAAAGGACTGTGGCTTTTGCCGATGGTTATTGCAGCGTATGCGTATGGAAGACCACCGGCGGAGGATTCTCTGAAAACGGAGCGACCGAAATTTGTGTCTTTGCAGATTGCGGACGGCTTCGTTGCGCCTACTTCGCGAATTAGGAAAGATGCTAAGATCGCTCCCCATCTGACGGCATTTAGCCTCAAATACGGCGTCATGGCGAATGGCGATAAGTGGGAGGATTATTACTATGGCATGCCCTACAAAGGTTTCGGAGTTTACAAGCCGTTTTTTACAAAATGCGAAGAGATCGGCAATCCGTTTTCGGTTTTCCTGTTTCAAGGTGCGACGTTGAAGGAGTTCGGCGACCGTTTGTCGTTGGATTATGAGATAAACCTCGGCGTATCGTTTAATTGGAACCATTATGACGCCGTGAGAAGTCCGGATTTCTTAGTGACCGGCTCATCAATAAATGCCCATTTGGCAGGTGATCTGTTCTTGCGGCAAAAGATTTCCGACCATTTTGATTTGCTCTACGGCATCAATGTTTCGCATTTCTCCAACGGTTCGACGCGGACGCCTAATTATGGGATTAATCCTTTGTCTGCTTATGTCGAGGTGGCCTATAATATCAATGGGCGTAGAAAATTGGCCGAGAAGATTGCGCCGCCCGACAACTTTGAGAAACGGCGGATACATGATTTCTCGGTCTTTGTTACCGGGCGTACCGTTAGTTTGGACACGACGGGTACGCAGCTCCGGCTCAGGTTCCCAAAACAGTACTTTACGGTTGCAGGTATCAGTTACAATTACATGTTTCATAGCTTGCGCAGTTTATTGTGGGGGCCGGGTATAGACCTCGTTTATGACGAAGGCAACAGGGTCGGAATAGTGAGCGATAGTTCGTCGGACGCCGAATACAATGGTGTTGTGCAGCTCGCCAAACTCTCCGACCGATTTCAGGCGGGATTATCCATAAAGGGCGAAGTGTTGATGCCCGGATATTCGATTTTTATGTCTTTAGGCTATGACATCATTCATGCAAATAATAAAGACGAACGTTTATATCAGAATTACGGTATAAAAATCCGGCTTTTCGATGGCCTTTATACGTCATTGGGGGTGAGATCGACAGAACTCACGCATTCAAGGTTTTTGTATGTTAATTTGGGTTATACCTTCGGTCGATAGCCCTTATACTAAGGGATTTACCCATGTATCTCTGAACCCGGGTTCGAAAACCTTGTGAACCTCATCCAAAAAGATCTGTTCCAATGGCGCATTCACATATTCTATGGTTTTTATTACATTCTCCGGTTTCGTAGTGCTGAACAGAGTGGTCGCAATTCTGGGATTGCTGACCGAAAAAGAGACCGCCAGCTGTTCAATAGAGATGCCTTTGGATGCACAAAATTCTATGGCTTTTCTTGAAAGACGTTTCAACGACGGCGGCGCCGGGTGCCAATCCGGATACCCGTGCCCTGTCAGAAGTCCCATGGCATAAGGCGATGCGTTTATCACACCTATTTCTTTTTCTTCAAAATAATCAAGATAATCCGCTAAGGAATCGTCGTTCAAGGTATAATGACAGAATGACAGGATAGTCTCGACCATGCCTGCCGGAACGTGGTCGATGACGTATTTGAAATGCCGCAGATTAAGATTCGTGATGCCTACATGCTTGACTACGCCTTCGTCGCGGAGTTTTGTCAAAGCCGGGAGGGTCTCATTGCATATCTGGTCGAGGTCTGCAAATTCAATGTCGTGTACGTTAATCAGGTCGATATAGTCAACATTGAGCCGTTCAATGCTTTCATACACGCTCTCGGTGGCTTTATTGCCGGAATAATCCCAAATATTAACCCCGCTTTGACCGTAACGCCCTACTTTCGTCGAAATGTAAAAACGGCTTCTGTCAACATCTTTCAGCGCTTTTCCAAGTACATGTTCCGCCATTAGATGCCCGTAGAAAGGCGAGACGTCGAGGAAATTAATGCCGTTATCAAGGGCGGTATGAATCGCCTTAATACCTTCATCTTCCCTGACGGAATGAAAAATTCCGCCGAGCGAAGAGGCGCCGAAACTTATTTTCGATACTATCATTCCTGTTTTGCCTAATTCTCTATATTCCATAAGTTTTGAAATTTTCATTAAATTTTTATGCAAAAATAGTAATAAAAATTTTATGTGCAATAAATTAAGCTAAAATCAGTTTTATAAATATGAAATTATCGGTTGTCATTGTCAATTACAATGTTAAGTATTACTTGGAACAGTGCATTGATTCGCTCTCTAAGGCCATCGAAGGCATTGATACTGAGGTGTTTGTCGTGGATAATTGCTCGACGGACGGCTCGGTTGACTATCTGCAGGCGAAGTTTCCCTGGGTAATATTCCATGAAAACAGGGAGAATGTGGGTTTCTCGCGGGCTAATAATCAGGCAATTGAGCGTGCAACAGGGGAGTATATATTGCTTTTGAACCCGGATACGGTAGTGGGAGAAGAGACTTTGGAAAATGCTTGCCGGTTCATGGATGAAAACCCGCTTACGGGGGCTTTGGGAGTGAAAATGCTTGATGGATTCGGTGATTTCCTGCCCGAATCTAAACGCGGCTTCCCGTCGCCATGGAACTCGTTCGTGAAGATGACCGGCTTGGCGCGGCTCTTCCCGCAATCGAAGATTTTTGGAGGATATTATTTGAGTTATCTTTCTGAAAATGAGGATAATAAAGTCGATGTTCTGGCCGGTGCATTCATGCTTTTGAGGCGGACGGCTATCGAAAAGACGGGTGGTCTTGATAACAGTTTTTTTATGTATGGCGAGGATATCGACTTGTCGTACCGTATAAGGCAGGCCGGTTTTGACGTCTGCTATTTGCCGGAGCCGATAATTCACTACAAAGGCGAGTGCACGAAGAAAGACCTGCGTTATGTAAAGCTGTTTTACGAGGCAATGATTATCTTTTTCGACAAACATTATCGGCGTTCTAACAGGGTTTTTAGGTATGGTATTAAGCTGGCGATACTTGCCTTCGGATTTTTATCCGTTTTGCAAAAAGTATTTAAAATAAGGCGATTCGCTAAGAGAAAGAAATCTAAAACCACGACATTTAGCCTTAAGGAAATGACTTATGGCCAAATAATCAGGGCGATGGATGAAAATAAGGAGAAAGATACGTTGTTCAGGATATTGAATCCGGAACGGGGAATCTGTGTTGATGCGGAAGAAAGTGGCGTCGTTTCCGAAAATTGATAAGGTTCTGATATGTGGCAGGAGATAGTGGTGATAATAATAGTGACGCTTGTAGTTGCGATAGTCGTCTTCAAGGCCTTACGGGCAATAAAGAAACCCTCGAATCCATGCGACAACTGCCGTGGTTGCGCCTTAAAAGAACAGTTGAGAGAGAAGACAAAGAATTGTTGTATGGCAAATAAAAAATCAGAGAACCAAGATTTAATCTCGTAACTCTCTGATTTTCAATCTGTCGGGGCGGCGGGATTCGAACTCGCGACCCCCTGCTCCCAAAGCACTAAATTATACTTTTCTTTGATTTTCTTCAATTTTCTTTTCCTTGTTATATCGCTGTTTTATAGTTAGTTATAAATTTTTTATTTTATATCCTGTTTGTTTATTTCATATTTAATCGCTAACTTTGTATG
>JAISUX010000106.1 GCA_031271805.1 Tannerella sp. | reverse complement strand
TAACTCTTGATACTCAATTCTTAATTCTTAATTCAATCAAGGTATCACCGCCGACCCGATTTCCGACCACGGTCCTTTGTCGCCGCGGGTGTTTTTCCAGCGGAGGGCGAAGTAGAAGCATTGGCCGCGCTGCTCGCCGGTGAAGGTGAAAGTGATTGGCGAGGCGGCGTCGGTAACGAGCGGGTTTTCGCGCAGGAAACCGGTGTAGAGCTTGCGATAGGCCGGCACGAACACCGCTTCCGCGTTGTTGAGGTTGGCGATGAGTTCGGGCGTGCGGGTAGCGGGGTTTTGCCACGCTGTATATGCCGTGTTCATCGGGGTCAGTTTCGACGTAAACTCGGTCGAAATCCATGACGACGCGCCGGAAAGTCCCATGCGCGTGAGATTTGTACTGACGGCAAGATACGTCGCCGTCTGATTTGCCTGCGTGTGCAGGTCTTCGTGTCCTTTCGGAACCCATTCGTTTTTAGCCATAATTAATTAATTTATCAGTGAATAACTGTTGATAACCCATACCCGGCGGATTGATACACCACGCCCGGTGGATTGATAACATATACCCGGTGGATTGACCGACCATGCACGGTGGATTGATAACCCGCGTCCGGGGGATTGATACACCATACATGGTGGATTGACCGACCATGTCTGGGGGATTGATACACCACGCACGGGGGATTGACCCACCATGCACGGGGGACTGATACACCACGCACGGGGGATTGACCCACCATGCACGGAACATTGCCCTACCCTGCCCTGTTGATTGACAGGCCTTATAATTCTTTGATTTACAGGCGTTTCTGGGGGGGGGGGGGGGTAAAGCCGGAAGACGCGACACAGCGGCCGGAAGAGCCTCCAAATGCCCTCAAACGCGATTCCGAGAGGCGGGAACCTGCCCCTCCGACTGCCGTTATTATGATGTTATTGCGTCTGTCCAACATACTAATTTAATACTATACGGGCGCAAAGATACAACTTGTTTTTTATCCTGCAAATATTTTTTATGATTTCTTTCACACACAGCGCAATCTGCCGGAAGATTTTGCCGTTTGAAACAATTTTACTACTTTTGCAAAAAATAAGAGACAGTAAAAAATATGAGACATACGATAACCGCATTTGCACTGTTAACATTTATTGCCGCCCATGCCGACAATCTGCGACGTATAGGCAGCCGCGACGGGCTGTCGAACAGTTCCGTGATTTATCTTTATCAGGATAATGAACGCTTTCTGTGGATAGGCACTTTCGACGGGCTGAACATGTACGACGGCAGAAATATCCAGATATACAAACCCGACATCAACAACCGCAACAGCCTGTCGGGAAACGTGATACGCAAAATCATTGAAACAGACGGCAACTATCTGTGGATAAACACAAAATGGGGGCTTAACAAGCTGTCGAAGCGCAAAAACATTGTTGAAGAATACTACGACGACTTCAAAGAAAATGCAAGCATAACGCGCGATACACATGACAATCTGTATGTTCTCGGGAAAACGGGCATTCTGTCGGTTTACGACAGGCAGTTAAAGTGCTTTATCGACATACCTCTCGACGAGCAGATAGAATGTGAAGATATCACGGGCTTCTTCATGATAGATACTGCCCTTTTCATCAACCACAGGGGGAAGCTGAAAAAATACAGCGTTTCGTTTGACGGCAGGCCGCATATAATCAGACATCCTGACTTTGAGCATCACTTGCCGATTGAGCGTACGTTCTACGACAGGGGAAGGATACTGTATATCGACATAAAAGGCGATTTGTATATTAAAAACGCAGTCAGGACACTCCTTGTCGCCAATATTTCGCGTCTGCTCGGTGAAAACGGCAGCCTCGCATCGGTTATCATGG
Organism: Tannerella sp.; assembly: GCA_031271805.1. GTDB lineage: Bacteria > Bacteroidota > Bacteroidia > Bacteroidales > Tannerellaceae > Tannerella. Next base: position 35,640 of record JAISUX010000106.1, on the reverse strand, counting down.
ACGGCAACAATATTCTGATGGGGTTTAAGACCACCGGCGTTTACAGGCTTAATGCCCAAAAGAACTATGAAATCGAGAAGCTGGATATAAGCTGCGGTGTTTTCTACCTTCTGAAAGACGACGTGCAGAACATAGTCTGGATAGCGACCGACGGACAGGGCTTATTTGCTCTAAGCGAAGAAGACTACTCGTTTGAAAGCATAAACCTGATGCAACTGCCTGTGAAAAAACGCCGTCCTGTGCGGGCTATCTGCACCGACCATCAGAACAGCCTCTGGCTCGGCACCAAAGACAACGGCATTATCCGGATTAAGAACTATGAAGAGTTTTCGCCCGGTAACGTAACGCATTTCACCACTGAAACGGGTCTGTGCAACGACGCCGTCTTCGCCTTTGCTCCGAGTTGCGATAAAAAACTCCTGTATATCGGTTCCGACGGGCCTGAAATCAATTACTACTCATATCTCGACAACAAAATCCATACGCTCAGGGGTTCATCCATGTTCAATAATGTTCATTCACTGTTTGAAACGCCGGATTCGGTGCTTTGGGCAGGCGCAGGCAGCGCTTTGCTGAAAGCCAGAATACGAAGGGATGACTCGTTTGCGGAAATATCCTCATGCCAGACATTTGTATTCAACCTCGTAAAAAAGCAGGCCGTTAATCAGATATACACCCTGTATCCTGACAACGATTCAATCATCTGGGCGGGAATACGCGGCAACGGACTGCTGCGTTTCAACTGCAATACCGGCGCCTACAGGCTTATTACTTTTGAAGAGAAAGGTATCGCTCCAATGAACGACATACTTTGTATTCACAAAGACAGGAACGGTACTTTCTGGCTCGGGACAAGTTACGGCCTGACCCGTTTCAGGATTGATGACAGCGGGGCGATTGATTACAGGAACTATAATGAAAACAACGGCTTTCCGAACAATACAATTCACGGAATCATAGAAAACAGCGACGGCGACCTGTGGCTAAGCAGCAACAACGGGATTATCGTCTTTAACCCCGTGAAAGAAACCGCCCGGATTTATAATGAAAAGACGGGTCTGACAATCACAGAGTTTTGCGACAATGCCTGGTTTCGCTGCGCCGGCGCCTCGGAAGGCTTCTTCGGTGCGGTCGATGGCGTTGTCAGGATTAAATATGAGGAAAAGCAAAGGCGCCGCTTTTTTCCAAAAATTCATTTTACTAAACTGCGGATTTTCAATCAGGAGTATAATATCCACGACTACGAGAACAGAGGCGCTATTGAACTACAACACAATCAAAACTCTTTCGCAGTGTCGTTTGTGGCTCCCGACTTCATCTATGGCGGCAACGGGAAATACACCTATAACCTTGAAAATATGAATAGCATCTGGATGGACAGCTGGACAGGCGAAGCGCAATTCACTAATATCCCGCATGGCAACTACACTTTAAAAGTCAGGTATAACGACGGCATTTGGGACGACCAGGCGCAGACCGGCAGTATTGCCATCAGAATACTTCCGCCGTTTTACCTTACGGTTTATGCAAAATTATTATACCTGCTTGTTGCTGTCTTACTTCTCGCCGGCATATTTGTCTATCTTAAAAACAAGTATGAGAACAAAAGGGCGCTCATCGCCAAAGAATTTGAAACGAAATACCGTGAAGAAGCCTACGAGAGCAAACTGCGGTTTTTCACGAGCATTACGCATGAGTTTTCCACACCGCTGACGCTTATTTACGGACCTTGCGAAAGGCTGCTTCGTAACAGCGGACTCGACGGGGCGGCTAAAAAATATATCGAAATTATCAAGTCGAACGCCGAGCGGCTGAACACTCTTATTCAGGAGATTATAGACTTCCGCAGAGTGGAAACAGGCCACAGCAAACTGCGCATCGAAACTGCCGACATCGGCCGCCTGACAGCCGAACTTGCCGCCGCGTTCAGCGAACTCGCCGAGCAGAACAGCATCAGTTTCGACACGTCGATACCGCCGTCGCTGCAATGGAATACCGACACCGGCTGCTACAGCAAAATAGTTACGAACCTAATTTCTAACGCATTTAAATATACTCCTGTCGGCGGCGCTGTCAGAGTATCCGTCGAAAACGACGGCGAACTGCTTGTCCTGAAAGTTTACAACACGGGCGCGGGGATACCTGATGATAAAATACCGCTGCTCTTCAACCGTTACTCTGTGCTTGATAATGTTAAAGAGAACAGTATAAAGGGACTGTCATCCCGCAACGGACTTGGACTGGCGATATGCCACAGCCTCACCGAGTTGTTGCACGGTACGATAACAGTGAACAGCCGAGTTGATGAATATGCGGAGTTTGTCGTTACTCTGCCGCTCGCTCCGAGTGATTCAAGTGAGGCTCTCGGTGTTTCAAGCGAGAGTCTCACTCCGGGTGAGGCTCTCACTAATCCGGGTGATGCTATCACTAAACCGGACAAACTGCTAATCATAGACGATAACCCCGACCTGCTCTGGATGCTCACCGACATCCTTTCGGAAGAATACGAAATAGTAACCGCCGGCAACGGCAAGCAGGGACTCGCACTCATTGAAACGAACACTCCCGACCTGATTATAACCGATATAATGATGCCTGAAATAGATGGCATCACGCTTGCCCGCAAGATAAAAAGCGACCGCTACACACAGCATATCCCGCTTGTGATACTTTCAGCCCGCAACAACAGCGAAGACAGGATTGAAGGACTTGAATCGGGCGCCGACGCCTATGTGCCGAAACCTTTCGACGCCGATTATCTGAAAGCAGTTGTGCGCCGCCAGCTGGATAACAAAAAACGCCTCGAACATTACTACAACTCCGCCGCCAGCGCCTACAGTTTCAGCGACGGCAGGCTGCTGCACAACGAAGACCGCGATTTCATGCAGCGAGCCGCAGAAACAGTCGCAGCAAACATTGACAATGAGAACTTCACCACCGAAGCCCTCGCCGAAGCCCTTCAACTTAGCGTTCGCAACCTCTACCGTCGCTTCAAGGACCTGCAACAGCCCACACCTAACGATTTCATCAAAGACCTGCGCCTGCGCACCGCCGCAAAAATGCTTATAACCACCAACCTGACCGTTCAGGAGATAATGTACCGCACCGGCTTCAGCAACCGTTCCCATTTCCACCGCGAGTTCACCAAACTCTTCAACGCCTCCCCAAAATCCTACCGCCTCGCGCAAAGCAATAAATAAAAACAAGTAGGCGACTTGACCTTGCATTTTGTCATTATATCATCTATTGGCCGAGCATTTTATTTTATATTTGTGATTTTTTTATGCTTTTGTTTGGCGAAATGAATTTTATACTTACCTTTGCATCGCCAAATAGACAAGCAATGAAAGGAAAGACAATTCAACCGGGTATGCTCGACCGACTGCTGAAAAACAATGCGTTTATGGTGATATGGTGCATTATCGCCGCTTTTGGAACGTATTTTTGCACGTATGCGTTCCGCAAACCGTTCAATGCGGGCACGTATGAAGGATATATGCTCTTCGGCGTCAGTTATAAAACTATACTTATTATTTCACAGATGCTGGGTTACTTAGTGTCGAAATACTGTGGGATAAAAATTATCGCCGGCCTGAATTACGGGAAACGCATATTATACATTATATCATTAGTGGCTTTTTCGGAAGCCGCTTTAGTGGGTTTCGGACTGACGCCCTATCCGTATAACTTCGGCTTTCTGTTTCTTAACGGCTTGCCGCTGGGACTGATTTTCGGCATTATCTTCAGTTTCCTCGAGGGGCGACGTTTTACGGAGATGCTCTCGCTTGGGCTGACTATCAATATGATAATGGGTTCCGGCGTGTTGAAATCCGTCTATTTCATCATCCGTGATGCACTGCATGTCGGTGAGTTCTGGATGCCTGCCGTCGAGGGACTTGTCTTTGCGGGTCCTTTTTTGCTGTTTGTCTGGATGTTGTCGCGCATACCGCCACAAAGCGAGTCCGACATTGCGCAACGCACGAAACGCGAGGCGATGACGTCGGGCGACAAGCGACGGCTGCTCGCCGGTTTTGGCGTCGGGCTGTTCGCCATCGTTGCCATCAATGCGTTGCTTACGATGTGTCGCGACTTCCGCGATAATTTTATGGTCGAAGTAGCCCGCGAAATCCGGCTTTCGGATTCGATGAACATCTTTTCCCAAATAGAGACGCTGCTCGGCATCGTCGTGTTTATTTGCGTGGGATGCCTGTCGTTTATCCGTTCCAACAAAAAATGTTTCATCGTGCAGCATCTGATGGTTTTTACGGGTTTGATTATCCTGCTGGGCGGTTCGTGGATGTATTCCGTGGGGGAGCTTAGTCCGCAGTGGTGGTTTGTCATGGTCGGGTATGGCATTTTTCTGCCCTATATCACGATTCAAAGCGTTTACTTCGACCGGTTCATTGCCCTTTTTCGCACAAAAGCCAACGCGGGATTCCTGATCTACCTGTGCGATTCGGCAGGTTATACCTGTTCGATGCTGATCCTGCTTTATAAAGAATTTCTTGCAGGCGACATTTCGTTTTCGCATGTTTTGTATTTAATTAGTATCTTTGTGCCTGTTTTCAGTTTGTTGCTGCTGATTACGGCAGGTGTTTTCTTCCGTAATAAATTCATTCATAATCAATAATAACAATAAAAAATAGATTTATAAAATGGCAAAAAATCGTCCATACATTCTTTTGACGCCCGGTCCGCTGACTACTTCGGATACTGTCCGCGAGGCGATGTTACGCGACTGGTGCACGTGGGATGAAGATTACAACAATCTTGTCCAGGATTTACGCTCGCGTCTGCTGGCATTAGCCGGCAAAGATACGAGCGGTTATACTACCGTCTTGATGCAGGGAAGCGGCAGTTTTGTGGTAGAATCGGTGATTGGAAGCGTTATCCCGCGTGACGGAAAACTGCTTGTCGTATCCAACGGCGCTTACGGCGATCGTATAGAAACTATTGCGAAGATGCTCGGAATCAATTATGTAAAGTATCGCCCGAAAGATTCGGAGATTCCCGATCCCCAAAAGATTAGCGAATATCTGGCTGTTGACCCTGCCATTACGCATGTGGCTGTCGTTCATGTAGAAACGACGACCGGCATTCTGAACCCCATCGCCGATATTGCCGCCGTAGTGAAGGGCGCCGGAAAGATACTCATCGTCGATTCGATGAGCGGTTTCGGCGGTGTGTCGATTGACGCGCCTGCATTGGGCATAGATTTCCTTATCAGCAGCGCTAACAAGTGTATCCAGGGCACGCCCGGTTTCGGCTTCGTCATCGCTCGCACTTCGGAATTGGAACAGAGCAAGGGACGCGCCCGCTCGCATGCGCTTGACCTTTATGATCAATGGTATAACATGGAGAAAGGCAAAGGCAAGTGGCGTTTCACATCACCTACGCATATTGTACGCGCATTCTATCAGGCGCTTATCGAACTCGAACAGGAGGGTGGCATCGCGGCACGCGAAAAACGCTACCAAACGAATCATCGCATCCTGACCGAAGGGATGCTGGAACTTGGTTTTACAATGGTCATCCCGTCCGAATTGCAGTCGCATATCATCACTTCATTCTATCCGCCGAAAGTAGATGATTATAACTTCAAACGCTTTTATCAGAACCTGAAAGACAGGGGATTCGTGATCTACCCGGGCAAGTTGACCGAGGCCGAAACGTTCCGTATCGGCAACATCGGCGACGTCTTCCCCTCGGACATGGAAGATCTGCTTGTCGCCGTGAAAGAGTCGATGTATTGGGAACAAAACTAAAAGTTGGGAACAAAATGAATATAAAAGCGATTATATGCGACTGGGCGGGAACGACGGTCGATTTCGGGTGCATGGCGCCCGTGAAAGTATTTGTTGACGTCTTTGCGCAGCAAGGCGTCGAAGTCAGTCTTGAAGAGGCGCGCAAGCCTATGGGGCTGGCAAAGAAAAGTCATATCGAAGCCCTGCTTGCCGACAGCGCTATCGCCGCCCGTTGGAAAGCAAAGTTCGGCAAAGCTCCGGAAGCGTCCGACGCGGATTTCCTTTACGGACTGCTTGAGCCGCAATTAGCCAAAACCGTCATCAGCCACAACGACATCATTCCCGGCACACTCGAACTTCAGCAGTGGTGTCGCGCCAACGGAGTGAAGTTCGGAAGTACGACGGGATATGTGTCCTCGATGATGGATAATATCGTTGACGCTGTGGCCGCCAAAGGGTTTACGCCCGATTGTATCGTGTCGTCCGATGCTGTGCCGGCCGGCCGTCCCGCGCCGTTCATGGTCTATGAGAATATGAAGCGGATGAATGTCTGGCCTGCGTCGAAGATGGTTAAGCTGGGCGATACGGCTGCCGATATGGGCGAGGGAGTCAATGCCGGCTTGTGGACGATAGGCTTTACTCTTTCGGGCAACGAAGCCGGATTGACGCGCGACGAATATGAACGGCTGACGCCAACGGAAAAGGCGACGATCTCGGCGCGCGCCGCCGCCAAACTTAAGGCTGCCGGAGCGCATTACGTCTGCGACGGGATATGGGATGTCATTCCCATTCTCGAAGAAATTAATTCAAAGATTTGAAGGACATAAAATTTAAATTTATGATAATCGGATTACCAAAAGAGATCAAAAACAACGAAAACCGCGTGGCTCTGACGCCGGGCGGCGTTAAAGAGTTAGTAAAACGCGGTCATACGCTCTACGTACAGCATACCGCAGGCGAGAACAGCGGCTTCGCGGACAAAGAGTATATAACCGCAGGAGCGACGGTATTGCCGACCATCGAGGACGTCTATGCCAAGGCGGAGATGATTATGAAAGTGAAAGAGCCTGTTGAGAGCGAATATCCGCTTGTACGTAAAGGGCAGTTGCTGTTTACCTATTTCCATTTCGCTTCGGAAGAGAAATTGCTTACGGCGATGCTCAAAAGCGGCGCTACCTGCGTTGCCTACGAAACGGTTGAAAGCCGCGGCGCGCTGCCCCTGCTTGTGCCTATGAGCGAGGTGGCAGGACGTATGTCGATACAGGAAGGCGCCAAGTACCTCGAAAAGCCACAGGGCGGCAAAGGGATACTGCTCGGCGGCGTGCCGGGTGTTAAACCCGCCAAGGTGCTGATTCTCGGAGGCGGTGTGGTGGGTTACAATGCTGCGGTGGTGGCCGCCGGCTACGGGGCTGACGTCACGATCGCCGATACTTCGCTGCCCCGTCTGCGTTATCTGTCGGAAGTGATGCCGGCAAACGTCAAGACGCTTTACTCCTCGCAGCACCATATTGAACAGGAACTGCCGACAACCGACCTTGTTATCGGCGCCGTGTTGATAGCAGGCGCCAAGACGCCGCATCTTATTACGCGCGATATGCTGAAACTTCTGCAAAAAGGCAGCGTTCTCGTGGATGTGGCTATCGACCAAGGCGGCTGCTTCGAGACATCACGCCCTACAACGCATACCGAACCCGTGTACGATGTTGACGGCATTATCCATTACTGCGTGGCCAACATCCCCGGCGCCGTAGCCAAGACATCGACTCTTGCGCTGACTAACGCTACCCTGCCCTACGCAATTCAATTAGCGGATAAGGGCTGGAAAGCGGCGGTCGAAGTTGATAACGGACTGAAAAAAGGCGTGAATGTTGTTGACGGACAGATAACGTTCCGCGCTGTAGCTGAGACGTTTGGATTGGAATACACGGCGATATAGGATTTACACCGCCGGAAGCCATATCTCTTACGCTACGGATCAGAAATCAATCCATTCGGCTACAGATGTGTCGCTCGACATTCGCCAGTCGGAGCGCGGCGAGATGCTTATCGAACCGACTTTAGGGCCGTCGGGCAGGCAACTGCGTTTGAATTGCTGCGCGAAGAAACGACTTAAAAAGACTTTCAGCCACGTCTTGATTTCCTCCTCTTTGTACCTGTCGTTGAATGCCCTGACGGCAAGGTATAATATCTTCCTCGGCGCCGCCCCGAAACGCATAAAATGATACAGGAAAAAGTCGTGCAGTTCGTAGGGGCCGACGATATCCTCGGTTTTTTGTTGTATCGTACCGTTTTCGTTTGTCGGCGTCAGTTCAGGGCTAATAGGCGTCCGGGCGATGTCAAGCAGCGTCGTTTTTGTCTTTTCATCGCTCATATTTTTCGCCGTCCATTCGACGAGATAGCGCACAAGGGTTTTGGGAATACTGACATTAACGCCGTACATCGAGATATGGTCGCCGTTGTATGTAGCCCAGCCGAGGGCAAGCTCCGACAGGTCGCCGGTGCCGATTACGATTCCGTTGTGCTTGTTGGCGAGGTCCATCAATATCTGCGTGCGTTCGCGAGCCTGGGTATTTTCGTAAGTCACATCGGGTGTGACGCCGTCGTGTCCTATATCCTTGAAATGCTGGATACAGGCGTCTTTTATCGGGATATCCATAAGCGTCACATTCAAGGACTTGATTAGCTCCAAGGCATTATTGTAGGTTCTTCCGGTAGTCCCGAAGCCGGGCATGGTGACGCCGATAATATTCTTGCGCGGGATATTAAGGCAGTCGAAAGCACGGACGGTAACCATCAGCGCAAGGGTCGAATCCAAGCCGCCGGAGATGCCTATCACGGCCGACTTGGCCTTGATGTGTTTCAGCCGCTTGACAAGACCGAACGTTTGGATATTAAATATCTCCTCACAGCGCTCTCTGAGCATCGCATCCTCCGACGGGACAAAGGGGTGTGGGTCGATCTGACGCTCGAACTTGCCGCTGTAATGAGCGAGTTCGAAGGGCACGATGCGCACCGCTCCCAAAATATCATGCTTGGAGAGGGGCGTAAAGCTCGTGTTACGAATCCTGTCGTGTTCGAGATAATCTATGTTTATATCATCGGTAATCAGCTTATCATCGAGATTGAAACGTTCCGATTCGCGGACGATCACGCCATTTTCGGCGATGAAGCCTTTTCCGGTGAAGACGATGTCGGTGCTGGATTCGCCGAATCCTGCCGAGGCGTAAACGTATCCGGCGATGCAGCGTGCCGATTGTTGTGCGATTAATGACCTTAGGTATTGGTTCTTGCCGATTATCTCGTTGCTTGCCGAGAGGTTGAGGATAAGGTTTGCGCCCTGCATGGCCAATAATGAGCTTGGGGGGACGGGCGTCCACAAGTCTTCGCAAATCTCTATCCCCACGACGACTTCGCCGGATTTGAACATCAAGTCCGTGCCGATGGGATAATCTTTCCCGTCTATCCGGATCGTCCCGGTTCGCAGTTTGCTTCCCGACGTGAACCATCGCATCTCCTGGAACTCCTTGTAGTTAGGAAGGTAAGTTTTGGGGACAATGCCGAGAATATTGCCGCGTTGAAATGCGACGGCGGTATTGAGGAGCTTGTTTTCGACGGCAAAGGGCATCCCGACCACGCAAAGGGCATTACACTCCTTTGTTGTCTCGACTAATTCGAGCAGTGAGCGCCGGGCGTTTTCGAGCAGCGATTTCTGGACGAAAAGATCCATACAGGTGTAGCCCGTGATGCACAATTCGGGGAATACGACGATTTGCGCACCACGTTCTTCGGCCTGCCCGACTAAGGAGGCTATCCTGTTTGTATTAGCCCGGCAGTTTGCCACTTCGATGATTGGCGAGGCGGCGGCAACTTTTACAAAGCCGTACATAGGTTATTTCTTGTTGATAATTATCGTCGGGTCGAGCGGGTAGCGGCCGAAATCTTTGCCGTAGATAGCCAGGCCTCCGTTGACGCCGGCGGGCGTTTCGATGCGGACGTTAAGGGCTTGACCTTCGGCAAGCGCCTCTACGGGAACGATGGCCTTGATCAAATAACCGTAAGAGCCGGCCTCGTGAAGGGTGTTATCCCTCGGTTGCGAGTGCCAGGAGAGGACGCCGCGGTGGTCGGCCGGGTCGTCGGGCAGATATTGCTCGCCGCAGACGGCGCCGTTGATGGTGACTTTCACGTATGACGGGAACAATGTCGCGTCGGTCATCGGGTAGGAATTGACGTTTTTGCTGCGATGTTCGGCGCCGCCGCCAAGCATATAGTCCACGCCACCGGGCGAGTCGATGCCTTCGGTGTCTTTTGTGAACAACTCTTTGGCCGAGGCCTCGAAGACGAGTACGGCAGATTCGATGTCGGCCTTTTTCAATCCCGCAGGCCATGGGACGGAGTACTCGAAGTAACCGCTGCCGGCCCCGTTAACCTTCAGTTTATCCAAGACATTCCATTGCTTGAGCGACCATTTGGCGTCGCTGAATTTCGACGGGTCGAAGGTGACGATTTCGGCTTTTGCGGCGTAATCGGGCTTGGAGCCGCCTTTAACCCTCAACAGGGCGAAATTGCGTCCCAAAACCACTCCTTCGGAGTTTTTCAATTGAATCCCGACGGTATAGACGCCTGTTTCTTTGGGCGCTTCCAAGACTATGGGCGATATGCTTTCGTTCATGAAAGGCTTGAAGGTGAGATTTATGGGGCTTAACCGGCGGGCGACTTCGTTGCCGAGCGCGTCGTAGCCGTTCAAGCCGATTTCGAGGTGCAGGATGCCGGGGTATTTGTCGGTCATGAAGGATGCGAAAAGGGGTATTTCGACCTTAGATCCGGGGTTGGCATCGCGGCAGAGTTCGCCTTGGGTAGCGATGTAATAAGGCGAGTGGAAGTCGGCGAGGCTCATGCCGGGCACGAGTTCGTCAAGGCCGTCGATTTTAGGCGAGCGGTCGTAGCGCACGTAGCCGTTCCATTCGTTGATCACGTCGTGATGCTCGGTATAGAGCCAGCCGGCGCAGAGCGGGTGTGAGCGGAACTCGTTGATCATGATATGATAATCCCAGGTATAATCGACGTCGCCCGTGCTGCCTTTGTAGCCCCAGACGTTGCCACATTCGCTGTTAAGCATCGGCACGCCGGCCTGCTGCTTGTTACCGCCGATATAATTCCAGGTAGAGCCGGGGTAGGTGTTCTTGACGGCGTCTTCGATGACCGCCCTCCATCGGTAACCTGGGAAATAGCCGTGCCAGGTATTGAGGTCGGATTCGACATGGTCGTTGTTGCAGGCCGAATTATCTTCGACCAAGCGGGTCGGGTCGGCCGCCTTGGTCTCGTGGTACATTTTGCGAACCCACTCCTGGGTCTCGGTGCGGTAGGCGCGCTTTTGGTCGATAGTGGTGAACAGTCCCCAGGTCTCGTTGAAATTCACCCATGCGAAGATGGACGGGTGGTTGTAGTCGCGCTGCAGTTGGTTGCGCATGCAGTATTCCCAGTCTTGGCGCGCCGCTTCGTCAGGTTCGCCCCAGAAGTTGGGCGTGTCGGCCATAATCAGCAGCCCGAGGCGGTCGGCCCAATAGAGCTTGCGGGGGATCTCGACTTTGATATGGATACGGTTGGCGTTTAGCCCAAGGCGCTTGGAGAGCAATATCTCGTCGCGCATAAAATCATCCGAAGGGAAGGTGTAGAAGCCCTCAGGATGATAGCTTTGGTCTAAGGTGGCCTGGACGTATATCGGTTTGTTGTTAAGGGCGATATAGGGGTAATCGGAGTTGGGGAGGTTGGCGACGCTTATCTTCCGCTGCCCGAAGTAGGTGTTTACTTCGTCCGAATTTTTATCGCCCTCGACCAGCGTGGCGGCGATTTCGTAGAGGTAGGGGTCGTCGAGATCCCAGAGATGTTGGCCATCTAATTTTATCTCGAACTGCTGGAGTTGGGATTTGGCGGCCTTGCCCTTGATTTCATAAGAATATGCCGCCTGTTCCCCGTTTTTGAAGTTGATGATAATCTTGGCTTTCTTGGCGGGGAGGTTTTTCAGCTTCGCCTCGACGCGCACCGTAGATCGGTCGATGTCGGGCGAAAAATGTATGTACTCGAAATAATTTTCTCCCCGCGCTTCGAGGTAAACCGTCTGCCATATCCCGCGGGCGTCGCCGTAGCCTTGCTTGCCGTAAAGCCGTTGGTTGCTCGGGGTATCATCGACGCTGAGGAAGATGTTCTGCGGCAATCCGAACTTGGCGGCCTCGGTCAGCTCGAACTCGAAGGGCGTATATCCTCCTCTATGCCTGCCGAGGGGACGGCCGTCGATCCAGGCCTGGGTGTCCCAGTCCGCAGCGCCGACGACAAGGAATATCCTTTTGCCTTTCCACCCTTCGGGGATGCTTATCGAGCGGGCGTAATAGCCTTTATTATACTTGCTCTCGTCGCCCTTGTCCGCCGTATATTCGACGCCCGAGAGCTTCGACCCCCAGGGGAATGGGACGAGGATTTTTTGTTCAAAACCGTTTTCAGTGTTGCCGGCGATAGCATTTACGGCCGCCGCGCCGTCGAAGGTGAAAGCCCACTGCCCGTTCAGATTCATCCATTCCGCCCTCTCGAAATCCGGCCGCGGATGCTCGGCTAAAGGGATGCCTTGGCCATAAACCATAGAGCTGCAAATCACCATCGTCAAAGTAAAAATAAAGTTCTTCATATAATTTTCCATCGGACTTCTGATTAATACTGTAATCATTTGAACCTCAACCGCCCGAACGAAGTCCATAAGCTCGAACGGTGATAATCCGGACAAAGATACAAAAAATTTCTCACGAGCGCATTATTTTACATTTTTTATAGAAATTGTACGAGGTATATTCCTTGCCGGACTTGGATTTTTATCGAGACAAGGCGGCGGAAATCGACACAAAATTGATCGAAAGCGAGGTAAGTCAAGGGGAGGATAAGTGGGGTGAAATTTATTTTTGAGGAATGAGTAATTTTTGAGTCGCAAAACAGTAATTTTTTTGTGGTGTTGCAAAATTTTTCCCTGTTTTGATACTTTTTTCCCTGTTTTGATACTTTTTTTTCCTGTTTTGATACCTTTTTTTCCTGTTTTGATACCTTACATACGTATTTTAAACGGTAATTTTGTGGCGAAATTTGTAAAATTTTTGTGAGATGTTGCAGTTATACGAGTATTATATTTCGGTTTCGAGTTTATGCTTACGTTCCGGCGGGCTATCAGGTGGCACTATCGTTGGAATGGGTCGCTCATCATCGCGCGCGTGCGTATGTAATTCAATACAATATTATTCAATTTAAAATTAAAATTTATGTTACAGTTTTACAACAATTTTGGTTCCGCTGCTTTGGGCGGCGATGATGGGAGCGGGGGCGCTTATTGCTCGCGCCGAGGAGATAATTTACAATCTAATCCCGATAGGGTTATGACTCGAAGGATTGAGGGATTGAAGAAACGAATGGTTTATTAAAAATTTTATGAGATGAGAAATTTAATTTTTACATTTTTGATGCTTTTGGTGGGGTTTGCAGCAGCAGCCCAGAACCATTGGAATCCCAATACAAGTCAATGGGATAATTATGAGACATATACGGCCGTCATATCAATAAACGGCGTAGAGCAAGCCAGCACGGACATAGAAGTTGCGGCATTTATAGATGGCGTATGCCGAGGAAGTGCGCGACTGTTAGATATAAGTGCGTATGGGCTGACTCACACTCACATGCTTTTTTTGTCGATTTGGGGCAGTGCGTCTGACAATGGCAAGACAGTAACGCTGAAAATATACAATCATGCTACCTCGGAAGAATATACCGCCCAAGAGACATTTGCGTATCAATATGGCGGGGTAAATGGCGATCCGTTGACGCCTGCCGTTGCTAATACCGTTCCTATCGCTCCTACAATCACTACTACGTCGCCCCTTCCAAGCGGCTCGGTAGGCACGGCTTATTCCGTAACTTTGGATGCAACGGGCGATGGTCCGATTACTTGGTCTATACAGAGCGGCTCTCTACCTGCCGGACTTAATTTGACCGGCGCTACAATAAGCGGCACGCCCACGACGGCAGGCACTCAGACCTTCTCAGTCAAGGCGGCAAATACTGCGGGCAATGATACTAAATCGCTGTCAATCACCATTTCAGCGACAGCGGTAGCTCCTACTATCACAACGACTGCGCTTCCTGGAGTAACTCAATATACAACTTATTCGGTACAGCTGACTGCAACGGGCGACGCTACTATCACATGGAGTTTAGCGGGCGGTTCTTCGTTACCCGCCGGATTGAGTTTGTCGCCCTCCGGCTTACTAAGCGGAACGCCATCTGCAACAGGTACTTTTAATTTCACTGTTGAGGCGACCAATTCAGCCGGCACTGACTCTAAAGCGCTGACACTCGTCGTATCGTCGCCTCCTGTAGCGCCGATAATCACTACGACGTATCTTGATCAGGCTACTGTTGGCTATGCATATTCGTTTACAATGTCTGCAAACGGCACAGCTCCAATTACATGGGCTATAACGAGCGGATCCTTACCAGCAGGGCTGAGTTTGTCCACCGCCGGCGTAATTAGCGGCACTCCTACGGTAGCGGGGAATTATAACCTCACGTTCCAGGCAAGCAATGCAGCGGGCAACAGCGCCGCGAAGTCGTTATGGCTCGTCGTTGGGACAACACTGCTGCCGCAAGGTCCGACAGTTACTTCTTCCGGAGCATTAGCCGCCGGCACTGTCGGCACGCCATATACGGTAACATTGACGGCAACGGGCGATGATCCGATTACTTGGAGTTTATATAGCGGATCTTTACCGGCAGGGCTGAGTTTGTCCACCGCCGGCGTAATCAGCGGCACGCCCTTGGCAACGGCGGTCGGCACTACAACCTTCCAGGTCAAGGCGGTCAACGCAACGAGTTGGGACTATAACACAGTGTCGATAACCATAACAAATCCCGACCAGGATGATATTAACGCCGTAAAGACGCTGATAGAAAGTCAGTCTTATACCGATACTCAGGTTAATGTGCCCGATATAACGGCTGCAAAAGCATCTGTAGCAAGCGTTATTTCGTCATTGAACTTGAACGGCGTTACGGCTACGGTTGTTGACGGCACATTTACGGCTGCCGTTGCAGGAGATCCGAGTGATTATGACGGCACAAACGGGAGTTATACGTTCACCGTAAAATTAGACAAAGGTTTCGGCGCGACAACATATACCGTTTCAAAAACTCTGACAATTACCGCTACTGTTCACATACCTGTTCCCCCGACAATTACAACAACATCGCTTCCGAGCGGCGTGGTGAGCACGGCATATACGGCTACATTGGCGGCAACGGGCGATTATACTATTAGTTGGGTTTTGGATAGCGGCACCTTGCCGACCGGACTGTCTTTGACGGCGGCAGGAGTTATCAGCGGCAACCCAACGACGGCAGGAACATTTAACTTCACGGTTAAAGCAACGAACGGGGCAGGCAATGCTACAAAGTCGCTGAGCATTGAAATAGCGACTACTCCGGTAGCGCCGACAATCACTACGACGTCGTTAGCCGCCGGTACTGTCGGCACGGCATATTCGCAGACTTTGACGGCAACGGGCACCGGTACTATCGCATGGAGCTTACTGAGCGGTTCATTGCCCGCAGGACTGACATTGGCAGGCGCTACAATAAGCGGAACACCTTTAGCTTCTGCAGTGGGCACTGCTAACTTCACTGTTCAGGCTTCGAATGGGGTCGGTACTCCTGACACTAAAGCGCTGTCGATAACTATAACCAATCCCGACCAGGATGATATTGATGCGGCGAAAGTGTTGATAGAATCTCAGACATTTACCGATACTCAGGCTAACGTTCCCGATTTAGCGTCAGCCCGCACTGCGGTAGCAAACATTCTTGCGTCATTAAGTCTGGGTGGTGTTTCCACAAACATTGTTGACGGCACATTTACTGCTGCCGTTGCAGGTAATGCCGGAAACCTTTCCGGTACAAACGGTAATTATACTTTCACCGTAGAACTCACCAAAGGCTTCGGCGCGCTAACAACTACCGTTACATTGACGCTGTCAATTACCGCTACGAATTATACACCTATTCCTGCTTCGATTACAACGGTGTCGCTTCCTGACGGTTATACAAATACGCCTTATTCCCAGACTTTAACGGCAACGGGAGATTATACTTTTAGCTGGAGTTTAGTGGGCGGCGCATTGCCAACAGGACTGACATTGTCAGGCGCTACAATTAGCGGAACGCCAACTGTAGCGGAGACGGCGAACTTCACTGTTCAGGCTTCGAATGGGGTCGGCTCTCCTGACACTAAAGCGCTGTCGATCACCATTGTGCTTTCCGATAATGATGCTATTTCTGCTGCACTGACGCTTATCGAAAGTCAGACATTTACGGATATCCAGGCCAATGCCTCGACTTTGGCGGCAGCGCGGACGGCTGTAGAAAACTTTATTTCTACATTAAGTTTAAACGGCGTTACACCTACGGTTGTTGATGGCGTCTTTACTCCTGCTGTTGCAGGTAATGCAAGCAATTATGCCGGAACAAACGGGAGTTATACTTTTACCGTAGAACTCAACCGCGGCTCCGGTACGCAACAAACTACCATTCAGTTTACACTGACAATTACCGCTACGCCTCACACACCTGTTCCTCCGACAATTACCACCGCATCTCTTGCAGGCGGTGTGGTTGGCACGCCATATTCCGAGAGTTTGGCGGCAACGGGCGATGATCCTATTACTTGGGCTATAACGAGCGGCAGCTTACCGGCCGGACTGACATTGACAGGCGCTACAATCAGCGGCACGCCAACGACAGTGGAAAGCCAGACCTTCACAGTCGAGGCGACCAACCCGGTCAGCAACGACACGAAAACGCTGTCAATCACCATAACAGCGGCGGCTGTAGCGCCGACCATCACAACGGCGTCGCTTGCAGGCGGCACGGTTGGCTCGGCATATTCGGCAACTCTGGCGGCATCGGGCACTTCGCCGATTACATGGAGTATAGCAAGCGGTAGCTTACCCGCCGGACTGACCCTGTCGGGCGCCACAATCAGCGGAACGCCTTCTTCGTCGGGAACTTATTCCTTTACCGTTAAGGCGGCCAACCCGGTAGGCGATGACACTAAAGCATTTAGCATTGTTATCTCGCCCGCGCCGGAGGCTCCGACAATTACTACGACATCGCTTGCAGGCGCTACGGTAGGCGCGGCATATTCCGAGACTTTGGCGGCAACAGGCGATACGCCTATTACATGGAGCTTTGCAAGCGGTTCATTACCCGCAGGATTGTCTTTGTCCGGCAGCTGCATAATAAGCGGAACGCCAACAACGGCGGAAACGGCGACCTTCGTAGTCCAGGCAAGCAATGCGACCGGAAATGACACTAAATCGCTGTCGATTGTCGTTTCGGACGTACCTCCGCCACCTGTTGCTCCCATAATCACAACTTCCTCACTGCCAAGTGGTTCGATAGGATCTTCATATTCGACAACATTGACAGCATCGGGCGATGCTCCTGTTACATGGAGTTTAGCAAGCGGTTCATTACCCGCAGGATTGACATTGTCCGGCAGCGGCACAATAAGCGGAACGCCGTCGGCAGTGGGTACTTCGACCTTCACGGTCAAAGCCGTTAATTCGGCCGGTAACGACACGAAATCGCTGTCAATAGTAATATCTGCGACGCCTACAGCTCCGACAATCACTACGGCAATACTGCCGGATGGCTCTATTGGTACGGCATATACGGCAACTTTGGCGGCATCGGGCGATGCTCCTGTCACATGGAGTATAGCAAGCGGTAGCTTACCTGCCGGATTGACCCTGTCAGGCGCCACAATCAGCGGCACGCCTTCTGCAGCGGGAACTTCGACCTTCACCGTTCAAGCTTCCAACGTGGCCGGCAACGCCACTCAATCGCTGTCAATCACCATTTTGACGACCCCGCCGCCACCGCCTACGGTTACATCGGTTACAATATCGGGACCCGCATCAATCCAGAAAGGTCAAAGCGGCAGTTTCAGCGCAACAGTCGTCGGTACGAACAATCCTCCCCAGACAGTGATATGGGATGTAGTAGGCGGCACGGCTTCGAGCATCAATTCTTCGGGCGTACTGTCGGTCGGCGCTTCCGAGAGCGCTTCGACGCTGATTGTTAGGGCTACCTCTACGTTTGACCCGTCGATAGATATGACGATGGTGGTTACCGTAATCGAACAGCCTGCAACGCCGACAGCCCCGACCATTACAACGTCTTCGCTGCCGAGTGTGGATAAAGGAACTGCCTATTACTTCGCTTTTTCGGCAACAGGTACGTCGCCGTTCACATGGTCGATATCAGACGGCTCGCTGCCTGCAGGGCTTAGTCTTTCTTCCG
Organism: Tannerella sp.; assembly: GCA_031271805.1. GTDB lineage: Bacteria > Bacteroidota > Bacteroidia > Bacteroidales > Tannerellaceae > Tannerella. The sequence continues at coordinate 17,512 of JAISUX010000106.1, read as the reverse complement.
ATGGAGTCATTAGCGGCACGCCGATGGCTGCAGGCACAAAGACTTTCACTGTCAAGGTGTCGAACTCGGTAGGAAACGACACCCAGTCGATGTCGATAACAGTGAATGATCCTACCGTAAGTAATGAGATCATAACTTCCGAAAAAGCATTGAAAATCACTGCATATCCAAACCCGGTCGTTAAAGACCTGTTTATCAAGTCTGATGCTGTTATTAACAAAGTTGAGATCTATTCATTATCAGGTTTATTACTGCAACAAAACGGCAATGTCACTAACAGGATATCCGTAAGCAAATTATCTTCAGGTATATATATACTAAGAGTATATACCGAAAAGGGTGTAAGTGTCAGCAGAATTGTAAAGAAGTAGTAATTAAACAGAACGGGTGTTTGGTAACGGCTTTGCTCTTGGCGAGTGAAGCCGTTACTTTTTTAACATTACGAAACCTCGACAAACAAATATTTGTTAAAAAGTCATAAAGGATTTACTGATTCAAATAATATTTTGCACCTTTGTAGTCGAAAATATTGACATAAATTCTCGTGAATGAATAAATAATATGATTGAAAACGCATATATATTTAGCTTATTGGTACAGGCCATCGCCATGCTGGCCCTGGGATTGGTATTCCTGTTCATGAAGATTGCCGACACCCAAAATTGACCGCTTATCGCAATGCAACGAAAGTGATGTCGGTTACATACCTGTTTTTAGCAGTGGCAAACCTGTTGGAAAGTCTTGAGCGTCTTACCGCCGAAACAACCGACAACGCCCTCCTGTTTCGGTTGGTAACGCTGATAATAGCCTCAACGCAGGCTTTCTTTTTTACGTTCTCCATGATTTCACTTTTCAATACAGGTTATGCTACATGGAAACGCTTTTGGCGTGAGGTTTCTGTCATTTCGGCGTTTATTGTTATGGGAATAGTGTCGTATCTTGTTTTGGACATCAGTCTTACAACGGTCTATTCCTACTGCTTCATGGCGTTCTACTTTTCGCAACTGATACGATATACATTGATATTCAGAAGATTATACAGTCGCTATTTGCTCGAAGTAGAAAACTGGTTTTCCGGTTATGAAGAGTCGCGCCTTCGCTGGATAAACTTTTCATTCTACTCCGCTCTTACTATCGGGTTGATAGCCATGACCTGCATTGTTATCCCCTCTTCGCTTTTCGGAGTGGGCAGTTCGGTCGTCTATTTGCTCTTTTACGTCTTTTTTGCCATTCGCTTTGTTAATTATTCCTTTGTTTTCAATATTTTAGAAGATGTAATCGTAGAAGATCCGGAGGCGGATAACAATGGCAGCGCGCCTGAATCGTTTGATAATAAACATCTTGCCGCCATGAAACGCCGGATAGCCAAATGGGTAGCCGCCAAGCGCTATTGTGAGCCGGGGATAACGTTAAAAGACCTTGCCGACCATCTTGGCGCCAACACCAAATACCTCTCACGCTACATCAACGACTACGAGGGTAAATCATTTCGCAACTGGATAGGCTCCCTGCGCATCGAAGAAGCCCAACGGCAGATGCAGGAGAACCCTTCCATCAAAATCGACATCGTAGCCGAAGCCATCGGCTATGCCAACAAATCTGCTTTCATGCTACAGTTTGCCAAACAAACCAACATGAAGCCCAGCGAATGGAAGAGAAACCAAAATCTTTCGGAATAAACCCTAAATTAATATACAGAATGATAGAGAACGTATATATTGTTAGCCTGTTGGCGCTTTCGGTCGTACTGTTTGCGACGGGAGCGCTGTTATTGTTCCTTAACGTTAACGATGACCCAAAATTGACCGCTTACCGCCGCGCCTCGAGAGTGGTAGCATTTACTTACATCTTTTTCGGACTGATAAACATATTGGAATGTTTGGAAAGGCAAACTTCCAATAGCTACGATAATGCTCTGCTGTTCCGCATAGTAACGCTTGTTATCGCTTCGGCGCAGGCGTTCTCTTTCATGTTTGCCATGGTTGTGCTTGTCAATACGAACTATATGACCCGGAAACGCGCCTGGCAAGAGTTTTCTGTTGTTCCGGCGTTTATTGCCATCGGAATAGTGTCGTATCTTGTTTTGGACGAGAGGGCTACGAGCGTTTTTGCCTACGTTTACATCGCTTTTTATTTTTCGCAACTAATACGATATACACTGACTTTCAGAAAATTATACCGACGCTGTATATCCGAAATGGAAAACTGGTTTTCCGAAAATGAAGAAGACCGCCTTCGATGGATATATTTTTCGTTCCACTTCGCTCTTGGTATCGGGTTGGTAGCTCTCGTTTTCGCGATTTTCCCTTATGCGCTTTTCGGGTTGATAACTTCACTTGCCTGCCTTGTCTTTTATGTCTTTTTTGCCATCCGCTTTGTTAATTATGTCTTTGTTTTCAATATTTTAGAAGATGTGATTACAGAAGAGCCGGATACGGATAACAACGACAGTTCACCCGAACAGCTTGATAATAAAACCGTTGCCTTCCTGAAACGGCGGATAAGCAAATGGATAGCCGCCAAGCACTATTGCGTGCCGGGTGTAACGATAAAAGACCTTGCCTACTATCTTGGTACCAACACCAAATACCTCTCGCGCTACATCAACGACTACGAGGGTAAATCATTCCGCAACTGGATAGGCGCCCTGCGCATCGAAGAAGCCCAACGGATGATGCGGGAAAATCCTTCCTGTAAAATTGATACCGTTATCGAAGCCATCGGCTATGCCAACAAATCGGTTTTCATGCTACAGTTTGCCAAACAGACAAACATGACGCCGAGAGAATGGAAAATAAGCAACATTCCATTAAAAAAGGATTTTTGAGAACCTTGTTTTTTCTTCATAGACTTCCATCTCCACAATCCGCAGCGCTCCTTTGATTTCGGCAGCTGCGGGGTTGCGGTAGAGGTCGAGTTCGCCCGCCTGTTTGGCTTCGACTTCAACTATGCCGCCGAAAGCGTCTTCTTCGCTGCTTTGACCGATAAGTTCGATGGTCACGAAACGCCCCTTGACAGGCTTGAAAGGTATGCAGATATATCCGAGTGACTTTGGCGTTTCGCCTTCCCAGACAGTCTCGTCGCCAACCAAGATCCGGATGGAATAGCTGCGCGAGCGCCAGCCGGTGAGCTTCATTTCGACCTGGCTGACGACGGCGTCGCGGGCAAGCTCGAATTTTATCCAACCGGTCTGCTGCGTGTCGTCGTTTTTCCATTCCGACAGTTCGTTGTCGTCGAAAGCATTGCTTACTGTCGTCTCGTTGGCTCCCGCCGTCGCTCCCACGATTTCCACGGCTTTACGCTTAAGGCTATATGAGGGCGTCATGGGCGTCTCGCCGCGGAAAAGATTCACCGGAAGACAGTCGGCCGGCATATAGGACGACAAACCGCCGGAAGTTTTGAAGGCGACGGTCTGCAGCTCCAATTGAGAATTTAGGGCGTTCGCGGCGACGTTTGCGGAAGCGCTCAAGCGGATCTTCCCGGCTTTTGTCGTGGAACGAATCAGGACGCGGTTAACGCCACATTCCACGGGCAGGGATTTCTTGCCCACAAAGTTACCGTCTTCGCCTTTGGCCATCCCTCCGAGCCATTGAGCCTCGCCCTGCAAATCGAAAGTGACCATTGAGTTGTCGAGCGGACACCGGCGGCCGTCTTTGTCAACAACCTCAATCTGTATCAAGGCCAAATCCGCGCCGTCGGCCTTAAAACCGTCGGGCGCAGTCATCGGCATAAGTTTCAGGGCGTAGGGAGCTCCGGCGCTTTCCTTCTTGTCTGAGCTTAAAAATTCCCCGTTTTCGTTGTAAGAGACAGCCTCAATCGCGCCCGGCTCAAACGTCACATCCTTGAAAGTGAATAGGAAATTATCGGAACGATTGCCGAAACCGTGGGATTTGCCGTTGATAAAAAGCTCGACCTTCTCGCCTGTAGAGCATACATAGACGTCTTTCGACAACTTTTGGCCGGTGGATTCGTAATTCCAATGCCCGCAAATATATGTCCCATGCTGTTCGATATCAACCCATCCGTTCCACATAACCCTGTGGGCAAAGAAAGCGTCTTTAGGTATCCGCATAGCGTCAACGACGCCGCTGCGACGATAGTTTTCCGCCCCACGCCAGTGTGTATTCGAGTCGTGGAAATGAATTTTCAAGCCACCGCTGCTCACCCGCGTCCCTGTTCCGGGGCGTACGCGATAATAATCGTTCCATCGCGTGATCAGTTCTTTGAGGAAAGAGTCCTGGTTGCGATTGTAGGCCGCGGCGTCGGTCAGCGGTTTGGACGCATCCGTATCGAACGAGTTTGACCAGCGCAGGCCCTCCCCGTCGATGTGGAAAGGATAGGAATCATTGTCCCAGTAAAGCCTCAGGGCTTCGTCGCGGCAATATTCGGTGGCGAACATGGGGATATGCGCCGACTTGTTGATGTACAGCATCTCGCCGCCATATTCCGCCACTTTGCTGTCTAGCATCTCGCGCGAGCCGATAGCCCTGCCGCCGTAAGGGTCGTATTTGTCGCGCAGGTCTTTGAGTTCCTGCATGTGCGCTTCACTGATGCTCTCATTCCCTCCTTCATAGAAGACGATTGAAGGGTTATTGCGGTAATAGATAATAGCGTCGCGCATCAGTTCCACACGCTGCCCCCAGCGCCTGTCGTTGACGTCGCGTTCGGCATCGCCCGCCGGCATCACTTGCATCAAACCGACCCTGTCGCAACTCTCGACGTCCTGTCGCGCAGGCGTCACGTGCATCCAGCGCACCGTGTTGGCATTGCCCTCGACCATCATCCCGTTGCCGTAATCGCTCAACCATGCGGGCGCGTCCACTCCTACGGCAACCCATTCGTTACTCGTCCGTTCGGCATAGCCCTTGATTTGGATAACACGGTCGTTGAGCCAAATCATACCGTCGGCAAAACGGGTTTTGCGGAAGCCGGTTCTTGTCTTCACCTCATCAACAATGCCTTTCGCCTTTATCGCGGTATATACATTATACATATAGCCGTATCCCCATGACCAGAAACGCAGGTTATCCGCCCTTTGGCCGATCCGGATAGTTTTTGTTTCTCCGGGGGCGATTTTTTGCAGCGGACTTTCGACGGACGCAATCGTCTTGCCTTCCAAATCTTCGATCCTCATTTCGAGGATAAAATCCCGTTCGGCAGGAAATTCGTTGCGGACTTCCGTTTCGGCAAAAATCATCGCCCGGCGCTCCGTAACGTCGATTTCGCGTGCATAAATGTATGTGCCTGTGGTATGGAGATTGCTGTAGAGCGGCAATGTCTGGTAGAGTAGCGGCGCGACGTGCAGATAGACGTTTTTGGTGATTCCGCCGTAATTGGCGTTGAAATTGCTGTCGTTCCACTGGTAGGGGCTGCCGGTGGCTTTCTCCCGATAGCGCCATGAATTGTCAATCCGGGCTAAGACGAGGTTATCGCCTGAGAAATTCACAGCTTCGGTAATGTCGAACCCGAAGGCCATTACCCCGTTTTCGTGCAACCCGACGTATTTCCCGTTTACCCAAAACTCGCCACCCCATTTTATGCCTTCAAATTCGAGGAAAATTTTCCTGTCTTTGGCCGACTTCGGCAGGCGAAAATATTTGCGGTACCAGATAATCGTGTCGGTGTGCTCTTTGATGGATACCCGGAAGGCTTCGTCTTCGTTGAAAGCGCGCGGAAGGGTGACGCGGGTCCAGCCCTGTAACGTATCGCCCACGGACATTTCCCAATCGGAGTTGAAATTATACCTTTCACGCTGGTTCGCGTCTGTCGTCGCCGCCAAAGCGCCATGTTTGCCGGCAAACGAGAGACTTGTAAAAGCCGCAAATATGATGGCCGTCAAATATTTTTTCATAGAAGAATAACTGTTTTTTCCGCCGGTTTCAGTCCTTTGACGACGGCACGGATTTTCACCTCGCCGGCCGTTTGCGCGGAACGGAGTATTGCCATTGCAAAACCGTCATGCAGCGAGCGCTTCCCTGTGCCGTCGGCTTCGGGGGCGAACAATTCTTCGCTGTAATGGTCGCCGTTATCGACGGCTATCAAACGCGCTGCGCCGGAGATTTCAAATGTCACTTCGCCGGCGTCGGTCGGAACAACACGCCCCTTGCCGTCAACGGCGTAAACCTTCACATACTGCAAATCCATGCCGTCGGCGCGCCAATCGCCCGGGTTTTCGAGTTCCATCTTCAGCGCGACGGCTTTGCCGGTTGTTTCTATCGTATGGCGGGCTACTTCTTTGCCGCCGTTCCGGGCGATAGCTACGAGTTTACCGGCCTCGTAGGGAACGTTTGCCCACGAAATAATATTGCGTTTCCGGATGTTGGAACGGTCGTTTTGTTGTTTGCCGAGCGATTTCCCGTTGAGCAGAAGTTCAGCTTCGTCGGCATTAGTATATACAAGAATATTGTAGCGTTTGCCTTTTTCCCTGTTCCAATGCGACGAAACGTCCTGGGTGCCGACGTTTTGCTCGTTCCATTCTTCCGTCGTCGCGGCTTTGTCCAAGATGCCGATACGCACAAGCGGCGTGTCGCAGAAAGCCGATTTCAACAGATATGCCTGCGGGAACGGTTCGAGTGCGTGGTTGAAATACGAATAGGCCCAACCTTTTTTAGGATAGCCGTTCGATTCGCCCCAATATTCAACCGCGCCCCAATAGGCAAGCCCTACCGTTGTGTTATGATTCATCCCGAAAAACGGCGCAAGCAATTCGTTGGTAGTGGCTTCGCTTTGATAAATTATCATATCGGGCGCATGCTTCAAATACTCCTCGTAGTCGAAATAGCGGTAGTTGAAACTTGAGATTTCGGTTACGGTAGCAAGTTCGGGCGGGATGATAGCGGTATTATATTCGGGATCGCTTTTGCCGATTGCGCCGGCGCGCGTCGGGTGCATCGCCACGGTGGTCGGGCGGGTATTGTCATAACGCTTTGCCAGCACGTCCATAATCCGGTAGGTCGTCACACCCCAATCGTGAGTCGGGAATCCAGCTAAATCTTCGCGTATTTGAAGCTCGTTACCGAAGCTCCAAAGGATAACGGAGGGGTGGTTGCGGTCGCGCTTGATCCATTCTATTTCGTGTTTGTACCACAGGTTTGTCCATTTATCGCGCCCGCCCCAGTAGGAATTGTCGCTCCATTTGTCGTACAGCTCGTCGGTAATCAGAATCCCGTATTTGTCGGCAAGGTCGAGGAATGACTTTGAATACGGATTGTGTGAACAGCGAATATGGTTGAAGCCGAATTCTTTCAGGCGTTTGAACAGCCTCTCTATGCTGCGCTCGTAGGCCGCGACGCCCACGGCTCCCAGATCATGATGATTGGCGACGCCTTTAAGGAACACTTTCTTGCCATTCAACTTGAAACCGAACTCTTTGGAGTATTCGATTGTGCGGATGCCGAACGTTTCGGTCACTTTGTCAATCGTGTCCCCATTGCTTGTCAAGGTGATTTCTGCGGTGTAGAGATTGGGCGATTCCGTATCCCAGAGTTGCGGGTTAGCGATATTGACCGCCGGCAAGGCGATTTCTTCCGCCGGTTTTTTGGTTTTGGGGGCGATGAGGGTTGTTTCGCCCGCAAGTTTTCCGTTGGGCGAGAATATTTTTGCACCTACGGAAAGCTCCGCTTTGTTGCGATGCAGATTGTCGATTTCGACCCGGATATTGACCGTGGCGGCGTGCGCCCCGATGTTCGAGGTAATATACACCCCGTTTCGCGCGACGGCAAGATCATTTTTGATGATCAAATGCACGTCGCGGTACAGCCCGCCGCCGGTGTACCAGCGTGAGCCCTCTTTTGCGCCGGTATTGGCATAGACCGTCACGATGTTATCGCCTTCCGGATTTATCAGTTGGGTGACATCTGTTTCAAAGCCGAGGTAGCCATATTCAGTAGAGGCGACTTTTACGCCGTTGAAATACACATCGCCGTAATACATAATTCCCTCAAAATCGAGTAAAATACGTTTGCCTGTCCAAGATTTATCGGCCTTGAAATGCTTGCGGTACCACGCGCCGCCCATCGCTTTGAACCCTCGCGCACCGCCAACCTCTTCGTCCCATGGCTGTTCAAACTGAAAATCATGAGGCAGGTCAAGCGAACGCCAAACGCTCGTATCTTCGCGTGAAAATTCCCATCCGAAATTGAAATTAATTACTTTACGCGGAGAGGATTGCGCCATTAAACCTGTCAGGTCGCCGAGACCTGACAGGTTCAAAACAACAAAAAACAAGATGAAATTCTTCTTCATCCTAATATCCATAATTTTGATATGCTTTTTTCGCCGCATCATCAAGCAGAGCGCCGCTCTCGTCGGTCAGCATGTTGATCATTGACTGGGTAAAGGCTTTGAAAGTGTATTGAGGTTTGAAACTGCCTTGCCCGCTACCGGTCTGACCCTTGCCGCTTACGAGGTTATCGGACGTGTCCCAGCGATTTAGAGACGACGCCATCTGGTTATTGTATGCTATACGTTCGGCCTGCCAGCCCGAATGGTGCAGGTTTTCGTAATAGTGCATTTCAAAAGTAAATTCACGCGCCAACTCGTTGAGTATGAAATTGACGAAGCGATCTTCCGTAGAAGTGGCCGAGGGCGGATAACTTTCGGCTTTGGACGCCTCCGATGCGCCATCCCAGAAAGATGCGTCAACCCGCATCATTTCGGTCATGTCGTTTTCGACCAAATACGGATATTGCTGTTCGGATTCGGTGAGCGCTTCATGTCCGGGCTGCAGACGGGCAAGCACTTCGGCGCGCGATTCGCCTTTCTTGTAAGCCGCACGAAAACGCACCTTATTTATATCCTCAATGGCAGCCGCCCAGTTGTTCTTGCGTCCGTAAGCCTCGGCGCGCAGCAGATAGGTCTCTGCAAGGCGGAATATAGGAACATCGCGCGAACCGTAATAATTATCAACCTCGTTACGGTTAGGATCCAAATATTTGAAAGTCTGTGGCTGGCCGTTGGCCGAGGGCAGGTCTATGCCGTTATAGGCCGCAGGGTTGTATTCGTAGGTCGTACCCACGTCTTTGGTAGGAACCCGGTAATAATACTTCGACCCGTCCTTAATCCAACGTGCACGCACGTAAAAGGGTTGGGATATAGCCTCGTTGATATCAATAGCCGTTTCTTTGGTGTTTTCGACATAAGCGATGGCAATGTCGCCCGCCCCCATCTTGTGCTGGCCTGCAACAGCGCTCCTGCCGCCCCATGACTCACGGTTGTAGGAAGGCAGGATATTTGCATTGAAATATTCGGCGGTGGCATCTGTCCAGGTGTATGTCGCATTGTTTGCATTGTCGTAAGCGTAATATTCGAGGTCGGGAGTCGGCGTTGTACCGCCGCGCAAGCCTGTCGTATGCTCTATATAGAAAGATTTTTCGTAGCGCGAATCGGCATGTTTGTTTACAAACAGGTCATATCCGAAGTCATTCATATAACCGATACGCGAGGATGTGTTGCCGCCTTTTTCCCATGTCCGCAGCGGAATACCCCACTTGGCATTGGAATAATCTCCTCCGATGAAAGCCGCCAAACGATTTCCGTAACGGCCGTTGTCCACGCCATACTGTCCGTAAACACAGGATAAGATGAGTTCTTTGCTTTCTTCTTCCGAATAATCGTTGAGTTTGCGGAGATATAGTTTGCGGTAATCGGCTTCAAGGGCATGGTATCCGCTGTTGTCGATTACCTGGGATGCGAACCAGATGCACGAATCCAAGTCGGTTGCCACATTTCCCTTATATAACATGCCGAGGTAAGATTTCTCATTCAGGTTATCAATCGTGCCGTCGGCATTACGTCCGTATTCGGTCGTCCCATATTTGGCTGTCTGGGCGCGATTAAGGTAGAGTTTGGCAAGGAAATGCGCGGCTATTTGCTTTGTACCCCGGCCGAAATCACTCTTAAGATTCAGTTCCGTAACATTCGGCAAATGATCGTATGCGTATCGCAAATCACCGATTATTTGGCGGAAAAGGCTTTCGGATGTTTCCCTCACATAATTGAAATTTTCGGGCATCGCTTGGGTATATTGCCTCGGAATATAAACATCCCCGTAAAGAGTATTGAGAATATAGATGCAATAAGCGCGATTGAGCAGCGCTTCCGACTTGCGCAGTTCGGCATAAACGGCATTTTCGGCAAACTTACCGAGAGCCTTGCCTTCTTCGATGGTCTGAATTGCACGGTTACAATTGTTGATGATCGGATAGTAGCCCAATAATGAGCTGGAAGTATATTCGCCGCCCAACTGCTGGGGTAAAGTGGCCGATGTACTGGCCGTTGCGTTCCAGCTGCTTGCCGAATATGTGGCGTCATTCGCCGTTTTGGAAGTGATAATATCCAGGCCGTTAAAGAATGATGTGGGGCCTTGGTTGTACTGTTTGGATACGCGATAAGCGTCATAAGTGCCTACTATCAACTGCTCAAGCCCTACTTCGGTGTTGAAATAGTCTTGCGTTATGACGGAGACCATCTTTTCTTCAAGGAAACTGTCGCTACAAGCGACGCTTCCCGCTAAAATTGATATTAAAAAGTATTTTTTCATTGTCTTATATGTTTATTATTTTTCAGAATCCTAATCTTAATCCTATAACGAAACTGCGGGTCATTATAGTATTGTTGGTTTGCCCGCCGATAGTGGATACTCCCGATCCGCTCTTGTCCGACCAGCCGGTGACGTCATCGGGATTGATGCCGGTTTTAACCAACTCTCCGCCGAAGATGAACGGATTCAATACCTGGGCGTATATCTGACAGCTCGACATGTCGAGTTTGCCGAGTAATTTCTCCGGCAAAGTGTAGGATAATGCTATATTTCTGACGGCGACGATGTTCCCCCGCGCCCAGTTCATATATGAAGAATAGTCGGTGAACGCCGTACCGCCGGAGCGGGGTTGCGGATATTTGCCCTCCGGATTGCTTTCGCTCCAGACATCCGTTTCGACCCTCCGTCCGTAGGTTTGCATAAGTCCGTAATACATTGCGCCGATGCGTGCGTAGATGAAAGAGTTAAGTTGCCAGTTCTTATAATTGAACGTAGTCGTGAAGCCTCCGAGCCAGTCGGGGCGGGTAGAGCCGAGGAAATACCTGTCGTCGTCGTCAAACTTCCCGAAACCGTTGTCCAAATACGTTATTTTCTCCCCGCTATCGAGGGTTACGGTCTTTGAACCTTCCGTTCCTTCGGCCACCCTTTCAAGCGGTTGGTCAACAAGTTTCGCCTGTCCGGGCAAGAATGTCAGGCTGCCTATTTTCTTATACATCTCAAGCAACAGTTTGTCTTCTTCGGTGTTCTGCCACAAGCGGTCGTATTTCCATTGCCATATAGCACTGACGGGTTGGCCGATAAACCATCCGTTGCCGCTCATGTCTTCCTTGCCGTTTGCCAACTCTACGATTTCTTCCTTGTTGGTTGTAAACGAGAAATCGGTGCGCCAGGTGAAGTCCCGCGTTTTAATATTAACGGTCGAAAGCGTCACCTCGAACCCTCTGTTGCGCGTCTTGCCGATATTGGTCAGGATCGTCGTATAGCCCGTCTGTATAGGCAATCCGCGGTCGAGCAAGAGGTCGGAGGTCTTTGTATTGAAATATTCGATACTTCCGGAGATCCGGTTGTTGAATATGCCGAAATCGACGCCGAAATTTGTTGATGCCGTATTTTCCCATCCCAAAGCGACATTCGGCAACACTAACGCTTTAGCGCCTGTCGTTACGGATGTTATGGCGCCTTGACCGAATGCGATTTTTGCGTAAGTTGATCCCATTGAGCCGCCCGATTTGTAGGCGCTTACGGCGGCATTTCCGGTAACTCCGTAGCCGGCGCGCAGCTTAAGTTGGTCGAGCCAGTCGAAGGATTTCATAAACTCCTCCTCTTCGAGTTTCCAGGCCACAGCCGCCGAGGGATAAAAAGCCCACTTGTTGCCGGGCGCAAGAACGGAAGCGCCGTCCCAACGTCCGGTAGCGGTCAGCAGGTAGCGGTTCAGCAATGAGTAATTCAGGCGCGCCATATACGAAGCTAATGCCGTTGCGCTGTATCCGCTGCTGACGCTGAGTTTGTCCTTGTTGGAATTGCCGAGGTCATACCACATTGCCGTCGGGAAGACAACATCATAAGCCCTCGAACTTATGCTTTCATTGCGGCGGCTTTCGGCCGATTGCAGAAGGGTAAGCCCGACAGTATGGATATCGGCGAATGTCTTGTCCGCATATATCAGGTTTTCAAGCGTCCACGACTGGGCGGTGCTTTGTGAGTTGTAGGCTACGCGCGGCGCCGTCGATTCGTAATCGAAGGGGTTGGTATAGCCGTCGGCATAAAAACTCCCTTCGCGCGAGTTGCGGAACTGGTAGCCGAAATTAGTGCGCCACTTTAGCCAGGGCATTATCTGTATCTCGGCAAACGAATTGAACATAAGGCCGTAATAGCGAGTCTCGTTTGTCGCCGTATTGATGTTGAGCAGGACGTTGTCGGCCGAAGGTCCCTGGTCTTCGCCGGGCGCCAGGATTGTGCCGTCCTCGTTGTATGCCGGCGCGTATGGCATCAGGTTGGTCGCTAATCCGTAAGAGTCTTTAGCCACAGTATTTGAAAAATTGCTGACAATGCCATAGTTGCGAATTGAATGGCTCCCGTTCATGCCCAGACCGACCGTGAGCCACTTCCTCGGCTTGATTTCGCCGCTTACGTTCGCCGTATAACGTTTGTAATCCTGGTCAACCATCGTAGATTGCTGGTCAAGGTAGGCTACGGACATATAAAGACGTGATTTGTCCGTCCCCGACGAGAGCGATACCTGATGGTTATGCGTTGCGGCTGTGCGCGTCACATAATCCGTCCAGGGGGTAGTCGGGATATTTGCCGAGTTATATACCGGCACACGGTCGGCGTATCCGAGAGTGTTACGCTCATAATCCGTCGCATCCCGCATGACAGGCGTGCCGTCGGCATTGAACTGGAAGGCCGTCTCGAGCACTCTCCGCATGTAGGGATAAGTGTCTGCGCCTCCGAAATAGGCATTTGCGTCAACGCTCGGATCGGGCGCATTGCCGTAACTTCCGGTATATGACCCTGCGTTGATGTTTTTCTGGCGATTCCAGTCGATCAATTCGCCCGAGTTCATCCAGTCGGTCAGGGAATGGATTTGCGAGAACGTCACCGTACCGTCGTAGTTGATGGTTGTCCGCCCGCCGACGCCTTTTTTCGTGGTTATGAGTATGACGCCGTTTGCGCCTCGCGAACCGTATATAGCCGTGGCGGAGGCGTCTTTGAGTATTTCCATCGAGCCGATGTCATTAGGATTGATGTCGGCTATTGAACCGGCCGTCAAGGGGATGCCGTCAACAACATACAAGGGGTCGTTGCCGGCGGTAATGGAACGGTTCCCGCGGATACGGACATCGCCGAGTTCGCCCGGACGAGTGTTGATGTTGATGTCAACTCCCGCCGCCTTACCCTGCATAGCCTGCAAGGCGTTCTGTACGGGCCGCTCTTTGATGGTCTTCTCCGTGACCTGGGTCAATGAGCCGGTCACATCGCTCTTTTTCTGCGTGCCGTAGCCCACAACGACTACCTCATCGAGCGTCTGAGTATCTTCCTCCAGAATGACGTTGATACGGGTTTGCTTTTCGACCTTTACCGTTGCGGTAATATAGCCGAGGTAGGAGAATTGCAGCACCGAGTTCGCATTAGGCACATTGATTGTGTAGTCGCCGTCGGCATCGGTAGCGACGCCGGTCGTTGTGCCCTGAACGATTATGCTCACGCCTGCCAATGGTTCACCTGTGTTGTCTGTCACAGTTCCTTTTACCGTTATGTTCTGAGCCATCGAGATAGCCGCAAAACACATTAATATACCGCTTATCAGCGCCATTCTTCGACGCCAATGCAGGTATTTCTCATTAATTCTTAAATTGTTCATAAAAAATTTATATTTAATTGTTTGCTCTAAATAATCTCCTCATGGAATATTTTGGGTACAAAATTACGCCGAAAAAAGAATTTGAAAATGGAAAATTATACGCAAATTATGGAATTTTATACAATAACATGGAATTTTGTGCGCTTGACATGGAAAATTGTACGGATAGCGATGTCAAATTTGTAGGCGCGGAAAAAAATCCGTATTTTTGCAGGCAAAATAGAAATAATTATGTTTGAAAATTTAAGTGAAAAACTTGAACGGTCGTTCAAGTTGTTGAAAGGCGAAGGCAGGATTACGGAGATAAATGTTGCCGAGACGCTTAAAGATGTCAGGCGTGCACTTTTGGACGCGGATGTCAATTATAAAGTTGCGAAGAAATTCACCGACGCCGTCAAGGAGAAAGCGATGGGGCAGGATGTGTTGAAATCACTTAAGCCGGGGCAGTTGATGGTCAAGATTGTGCATGACGAGCTGGCCTTGCTGATGGGCGGCGCCGCTACGGATGTCAACCTTAAAGGCTCGCCGGCCGTCATTTTGATGTCCGGGCTTCAGGGTTCGGGTAAGACGACTTTTTCGGGTAAACTGGCTTCCATGCTCAAGAGCAAGCGCGGCAAAAATCCGTTGCTGGTGGCTTGTGACGTCTATCGTCCGGCCGCAATCGAGCAGCTGCGCATCCTCGGCGAGCAGATCGGCGTCCCGGTCTATTCTGAAGACGGCAACCTGAATCCGGTTCAGATAGCGCGTAATGCCGTCTCCGAGGCGCGGAATACGGGTAAAGACCTTGTGATAGTCGATACCGCCGGCCGCCTTGCTATCGACGAGCAGATGATGCAGGAGATAAAGGCGATAAAAGATGCCGTCAAACCCCAGGAGATACTCTTCGTCGTCGATGCGATGACCGGCCAGGACGCCGTCAATACGGCCAAAGAATTTAATGACCGCCTCGATTTCGACGGCGTAGTGCTGACCAAGCTCGACGGCGATACCCGCGGCGGCGCGGCGCTATCGATACGCTCGGTAGTCGATAAGCCCATAAAATTCGTCGGGACGGGCGAGAAGATGGATGCCCTCGACGTTTTCCATCCCGACCGCATGGCCGACCGTATCCTCGGCATGGGCGACATTGTCTCCTTGGTCGAAAAAGCGCAGGAACAGTTCGACGAAGAAGAAGCGCGCCGTATCCAGCGGAGGCTTGCCAAAAACCAGTTCGATTTTAACGATTTCATCGGCCAAATCCAGCAAATCAAGAAGATGGGCAACCTCAAAGACCTCGCGTCGATGATCCCCGGCGTCGGCAAAATGATGAAAAATATCAACGTCGATGACAATGCGTTCAAAAACATCGAGGCCATTATCCACTCCATGACGCCCGACGAACGTTCCAACCCGGCCTTGCTGAACGGTTCCCGCCGCCTGAGGATAGCCAAAGGCAGCGGCACGAACGTCCAGGAAGTCAATAAACTTATCAAGCAGTTCGACGAAACCCGCCGGATGATGCGAACCATAACAACCTCAAAAGGCAACAAAAAAGCGCAGGCTTTTAGAAGATAAAAGAATAAAAAGATGGAATACAGACTGATTGACGGCAAGGCCGTCGCGGCAGAGATTAAGAAAGAGATAGCCGGAGAAGTCGCCGGGATGAAATCTTGTGGGCATAAGACGCCGCACCTTGCCGCCGTGCTCGTCGGGCACGACGGCGGCAGCGAGACCTATGTCGCCAACAAAGTGCGCACCTGCGGGGAATTAGGCTTCAAATCTTCGCTCATACGCTATGAAGACGACGTGACAGAAGCCGAGCTGCTGCGTAAAGTCGGGGAACTTAACGACGACGAGGATATCGACGGATTCATCGTCCAGCTGCCCCTCCCGCCGCATATCTCTTCGCAAAAAATCATCGAGGCGATCGACTACCGCAAGGATGTTGACGGATTCCACCCCGTGAACGTCGGCCTCTTGTCGCTTGGCCTGCCGTGCTTCAAATCGGCCACGCCGGCGGGAATCATCGAGCTGCTCCGCCGTTATGAGATAGAGACGCGGGGACGGCATTGCGTGGTGCTCGGACGCAGCAACATCGTCGGCAAGCCCGTAGCCTCGATGATGATGCAGAAAGCCTGGCCGGGCGACTGCACGGTGACAGTCTGCCACAGCCGCTCTGTAAATATCCGCGACATCTGCCTCGAGGCCGACATCCTGATCGCCGCCCTCGGCCAGCCCGAATTTGTGAAGGCCGACATGGTGAAGCCAGGCGCCGTCGTCATCGACGTAGGCACCACCCGCGTCCCCAATCCGCAAGCCAAGAACGGTTATAAACTAACCGGCGACGTAGCCTTCGACCAAGTCGCCCCACGATGCAGCTACATCACCCCCGTCCCAGGCGGCGTCGGCCCGATGACCATCATCTCGCTTATGCGCAACACCCTCCTGGCGGCGAAAAAAGAGATTTTCAAATAAATTTACCCCAAAATTGTTTGTAAAATAAAAAAAATCACTACCTTTGCGGCGCTTTTAGCCCCTCGCGAGGAAGCAAAGGTCTTACATGGTGAGGATAGCTCAGTTGGTTAGAGCATCGGATTGTGGTTCCGAGGGTCGTGGGTTCGAATCCCATTCTTCACCCTTCCCTGCATGAATATTTGTATGAAAGATTTGATCCGAAACAGTTTGGAAGAAGCGCGCCGGACGATGGAGCGCTTCGTGTCCGACGGCGCGACAACCGAAGCCATCGCAGCGGCTGCCGCTATGATAGCCAACGCCATAAGTAACGGCAACAAGGCGATCACCTGCGGCAACGGCGGCTCGCTATGCGACGCAACGCATTTCGCCGAAGAACTCACCGGGCGCTTCCGCAACAACCGCCGCCCCCTGCCCGCCGTCGCCATCAACGACCCCGCCCATATCACCTGCGTGGCCAATGATTACGGCTACGACGACATCTTCGCCGCCTACGTCGAAGCCCTCGGAGCCGAGGGCGACGTCCTGATATGCTTCAGCACAAGCGGCAACTCCGAGAACATCCTCCGCGCCGCCGCCAAAGCCCGCACCAAAGAGATGAAAACAATCGCCATGACCCGCCGTAGCCCTAACCGCCTGGCCGACCTGGCCGACATCGCCATCGCAGTCGAGCACGACGGCTACTCCGACCGCATCCAGGAAATGCACATCCTCGCCGTCCACATCATCATCGAAACCGTAGAAGCCCTCCTCAAGCAATCCGACAGGATATAATACCCCATACGGATTGACCGGAAATCAATCCGGAATGACAAGAAATCGTTTTGTGACGACAGAAATTCAAAAATAATTCATATCTTTGCATCCTGATTTTATTGAAAGATTATGGGGCAAAAATGCCGTCAGGTTGGATGAAAACGGATTTTTCTGTTTGATCTCAATAGAATAAATGATTACCTTTGTCGCAAATCTCAACTTTAGGAAAAATAATTATCATATATGAAAAGAGCAGCATTTTTTCTATCATTAATTACCATCGTTGCCTGCAACAACGGCGGTTTTCATTGGGAAAAGCAGGATGGCGTGCAGAGCCTTTTTGCTTCTGACATGACGCTTGTGGGACAACTGCAAGAAACCGTTACCGACGGGATAGAGGT
>JAISUX010000078.1 GCA_031271805.1 Tannerella sp. | reverse complement strand
AACCCTTTTGCATCATATCTTGCTTTTGGGGCGCATGCGGCCATATCAGGCAAAGCCAGAGCCGCAACGCCCGCGCCGATAGCGCCCTTTATAAACTGTCTTCTTGAAAATGTATTCATATTATTTCCATAAAGGATGTTGCTCAAGATTAGGATTCCTATCTAACTCATTGACAGGGATGGGGAAGACATAGTACTTCTTCGACGTACCTATATCTATACCTTTCCTTGCAACCCTTTCTTCCATGCAGTTCATGCGTTTGTAGTCATACCATACATGGCTTTCAAAACATAACTCACATACGCGCTCCCATATCAGGCTTTTATTGAAGGCGTCCTTGTCGAGGTTTACAAGAGGAGCTAAACCGGCTCTTTCCCTCACTTTGTTGATGCCATAATATTTGTCGTAAGAGCCGCTGAAGCCGGAAGCGTTGTTTACCGCTTCCGAGTGCATCAACAACACGTCGGCGTATCTGGTGAAATGGAAATTGATGTTAGAGTTCTGATCGCTCGACCCCGTTTCGTCGGGATCTGTATATTTCCATGTGTGTACCAAACCCATGTTTTGGTCGTAGTCCTCGCCCCATACCTTAATATCTCCGCTAACAACATCTTTGAACTGCAGTATGAAGTTTACTGGTATGCGTTTGTCTTCTGGTTGCAGAGTGATCATGTCGTTATAGAAATTTTTTGTTCCTCCGGTAGATGACCATCCTGAGAATTGGCGGCATACGTTTTGATCGCGTATGCAAGTCATATTCACCCAGTTAGAGCCGTTGAGGTTGCTATGGAACTCTACATCGAAAATATATTCTTTATTATGTTCGCCTACTTCTTTGAAATTATTGCCATAATCAGGTACTAAGTCGTATGTTCCCGATTTGATGATCTCTTCGAGTTTGCTTGCTGCCAGAGAATAGTTTTCGGTTTTGTTCCACGGGTATCCTGCCATTGTAAGATAGGTTTTCGCCAGTAGTGTCTGCGCCGCGCCTTTTGTGGCACGTCCGACGTCATTTCCGGAATATGATACGGGCAAAACACTTTCTGCGAATTTAAAATCCTCAATGATTTGGTCGAATATGAGATCGGTATTTCCCATGTTAGGGAGATTCCTGTCTTTTTCTTCCGAGCTTATTGTAAAAGGAACATTTTCAAACAGTCGGATAAGATAGAGGTAAGACAATGCCCTTACAAGGCGCGCTTCGCCCTCGAGGCGTTTAAGCTTATTCTGGTCGCCGTCTTTAATCAAAGGTATTCGCTCAATGGCGATATTAGTGCGGAATATCACTTGGTAAAAGAACTGCCAGACAAATTCTATTCCGTCGGTGTTGGGCGTCCAGGTGAAAAATTCAAAAGCGAGGCGGTATGGAACGGTCGATGTCTGTGCCGATGAACTTTCGCCGGGAAAATCTCCAATCATCCACGCAGCCCTGTGAAACGAGATATCACCGCTTTCAGATGATGCCAACCGACTATAAATGGCATTTACGGCCGATTCGGCGTCGGTTTCCGTCTGGTAGAAATTGTTAGGAGACAGGAAATCATATACCTTTTCTTCCAACAATTTGTCAAAACAACTATTAAGTGTCGTTAAAAATATTGTGCACAATATGCCGATTTTATAAAATGCTTTCATAACTATATGGTTTTCAAATTATTAAAATGCTAAATTAATACCAAACATCAATACCCGGCTTACAGGATAAGAGTTCCAATCAATGCCTAACTGTAGGTTGCTTTGTCCCTTGCTGTTGACTTCGGGATCATAACCTGAATAGTCGGATATCGTAATGAGATTTTGCGCGCTCAAGTAGATGCGCAAAGATTCAATAGTACGCTTGATGGGGAAGCGATAGCCGAGAACAATATTCTTGAGCCTTACATAAGAGCCGTCTTCAATCATCCAATCTGAGAGGATGAGGTTAGGATGCGGAGAAGTGCGCGGCGCCGGAATGTCGGTATGCGTATTGGTTGTAGTCCAATAGTTCAACATCGACTTGCGTTGAGATGCGAATGGCGTTATCTGTGCGCTTTCGCCACGTGTCATGTTCAATATGTCATTACCGTAACTGCCGTTGATGAATATGTTCAGGTCGAAGTTCTTGTAAGTGAAGTTATTCGTCCAACTGAAGATGAAATCGGGATTAGGGTCGCCGATTACAGTCCAGTCATCGCGATCTATCTTGCCGTCCTGATTCAAGTCTTTGAATTTTGGCGAGCCTAAACCGTCGGTAGTAAGCGACTTGGGATATTTCGGCACCGTTTCGCCATTGGCATTGACAATTGTCGCATCCAGCATTTCCTGTGTCTCGAATACACCGTCGTATAAATAATACTTCCAGATTCCGACCGGATAGCCTTCTTCGAGCCAGCTGCCGTCGAGTTTAAGGTGTCCCGACAGGGTTGTTGTTCGTCCCGGGGTAATGTTAGGCAGACTCAAGACCTTATTGCGGTTGAGTGAATACATCAGGTTTGTGGACCATGTGAATCCTCCGCGACTATTCGATATCAAATCGTAACCAAGCGCTGCTTCGATGCCCCAATTCGACAATGTCCCATGGTTGCTTAAGATGGACGAAAAGCCGGTCGAGAGCGGAATAGTTACGTTCCATAGTAAGTCGTTCGTTTTCTTATAGTAATAATCGACGGTGAGGTTTAGCCGGTTATTGAGGAACCCCAAGTCAATTCCGACGTCAAACGTGGAAGTCTTTTCCCATTTCAAATCCGAGTTGGGGATTTTATTTGGGGCGAAACCTGTCGCCTTTATCCCGCCGCCGAGATTATAGGAATACTGCGCTAAACTCGCTAATGAAGCGTAGTTGCTGAATCCCTGGTTACCGGTTAATCCATAGCTTATCCTGAGTTTCAAATTGCTTATTTGTTGCTTGATGCTTTCCATGAAAGCTTCTTCGGAAACTCTCCATGCTAATGCCGCCGAGGGGAAGAAACCCCACTTATTGTTTGCGCCGAATTTTGAAGAGCCGTCGGCGCGACCTGTCAATGTGAGCAGATAGCGGTCGGCATATCCGTAGTTGATACGTCCAAGCCATGAAGCTTGTGCGGAAGCATTGCGTGAAGATGTCGGTACCGATCGTGCACGGCTTGCTGCACCCATGTTGTTGTCTTCAAGGATGTCGTTAACGAAGCCTTCGACGATGGATTGACCGCCCATATACTCAAAGAGTTGCAAAGTGAGACCGCCCACGGCGTTTATGGAATGTTTACCGAAAGTATTCTGATAGGTCAGAAGATTTTCGTTCAGGTATGAAGTATTCCTGTTCCAACTTTTTGCGGCGACGCCGTCCGAACTTTGTCCGTAATAGACGGTCGATGGATAATAAGTATCTCTAAAAGCATTGGAATAATCCGTTCCTCCGCGAAGTTCCAGCGCCAATCCGTCAAACAGTTTGGCAAAATCGAACCTGATGCTGATATTGGCAAGGACGCGATCTATCGTTGATTGGTCTTTTGCAAGCAATGCTAATGAATAGGGATTACTCGATGTTACTCCGAAAGGCGTTTGGTTCAATGTTGTGAATGTGCCGTCATCATTATAGACCGGCATAGTCGGTGGAATAGAAATCGCTCCGTTGATAGTTCCGCTGTTGTTTGAGCCGTCACTCTCGGAAGTGGTCATGTCGGCGAAAGTGCGAGTCGCAGTCAGTGAAGTTTGTATTTTCACCCAGTCGCTGACTTTTGAATCCAAGTTAGCACGCAGGGATGCACGGTTAAAGTCTGAATTGAGGACTACGCCGTCCTGCGAAAAGAAATTGCCCGTGACGGCGAATTGAGTATTGTCCGTACCTCCGTTAATTGATACTTGATGACTGTGCATCATGGCTTCGCGGAAAATAAGACTCTGCCAGTCTGTGTCATTGTTGCGGTAGTATGAAGGTTCTTTCCATCTTTCGTTAGTGCCGCCGTAAATAGGCGCAAGGCCGGCATTAGCGGCAGCCTGGTTCGACATTGTAGCAAACTCTTCGCCATTCATGAAATCCAATACTTTGGCTACTTTTTGTGTCCCTAAGTATCCGTCGTAAGTGACTTTGGTTCGGCCGGACTTTCCACGTTTTGTTGTGATAAGTACTACTCCATTTGCGCCGCGCGAACCATATATGGCTGCGGCCGAAGCGTCTTTAAGGATTTCAATAGACTCAATGTCGTTTGGGTTTATTGTCGCTAACGAATTATTGCCTAACGAACTGTTGTTAAATCCTGAAGCCATTCCGCCTGCGGAAATCGGAAATCCGTCGATGACATAAAGCGGTTCGTTGCTGCTTGTCAGGGAGTTACCTCCGCGTACCCGGATGGTAATCTGACCTCCCGGCGCACCACTCGTAGTTGTCACTTGAACTCCGGCAGCTTTTCCTTGTATGCCCTGGTCAATCGACGTCATCGGAAGTTTCTTCAGTTCATCGGATTTGATGGACGATACGGAACCGGTCAGGTCGCTTTTTTTTACCGTTCCGTAACCGATTACAACTATTTCATCCAACGACTTGGAGTCTTCTTTGAGTATGACCTTAAGTTCGGTCTGGTTCCTAACGTCAATCTCCTGGCTTACATAACCGACATAAGATACAACGATTGTAGCATTGTCGGAAACATTGAGCGTGAATCTGCCGTCGATATCCGAAATGTTGCCGTTAGCAGAACCTTTTTCAACAATATTAGCGCCTGCCACAGGCTCGCCTGTCTCATCAACGATGGTTCCGGTAATACGCTTCCCTGCCTGTTGAATCTCCGGCGATGATAGCGGTAATCGCTTGTTCAGGATAATCTGGCGGTCGCTGACTAAATACGAAATGTCTCCATCCTTAAACAAGGCGTTCAATACATTGAAAATGGTCTCATTCCGGACTTGAATAGAAACTTTTTTCTCTACGTCAACGACGTTCTTGTTGTACAAAAAGTGATACTCACTTTGGCTTTCGATAATGTTGATAACCTGCTCGATAGTAGCATTATCAACCTCCACATTAATCAGCTTCGTTTGCGGGTAAGAATTGTTCGCAAATACTTGTGATATTCCAATTACACCAAATAGGATGCTGATTTTCAAAACATTAAAAATTTTCACGTTCATAGGCAAATATTTAATAGTTAAAAAACTCTTTAATATAAGACGTTTCAAAAATATATTTCCACAATGTTTTCGTGAAAAAATGCGTGTTTTTTTATTTTTGCTTGAAAACGTCGATTTTTTTCTTACCTTTAACTACGTCACCGTCTATGGTTCGCTTGTGTTGCACGAATCGTATAGGAGCGGTTTTTTCAAGCAGGTTCAGTATTTCGTCAAGCGATTCGTCCTCGAAAGTGGCATGGTAGATGTCACCGGCGATACTTTTGTCTTTGATATTTATTTCGACATTGAAAGTATGTGACAACTTTTTGAAGACATATTCGAGGGGGTCGTCGTCGAAAATCATGAATCCGTCTCTCCAGGCATACCATTTGTACGGATCTCCTACACTTTTTTTGTATCTTTTAGTCAGATTGTTATATACTATTCTTCGTCCCGAACCCTCCATGTCAATCATTGAAGAGTTGTTAAACGATACTTTGACTTTGCCTTCTATCATCGTCACTGACGTTATCGAATCATCCGGATAGGCTTCAATATTGAAAGATGTTCCGATAGCTATCAGCTTCATTTGTAAAGTGTTTATTATAAATGGATTATCCTTATCGGAATTTACCTCAAAACAGCCTTCGCCGGTCATTGTGACTTCGCGCTTTCCTTTAATGAATATGTTGGGAAATTTCAGCGTACTTCCTCCGTTAAGCCATACTTTTGTTCCGTCCGGCAAAGATATCTGCGAGTTAATGCCATAAGGCACAGATAATTCCTGATAAGAAACTTCATCCACTCCTTTGCTCTCCACAGTTTTATATATGGAGTAAAGAATCAATGGCAATACAATAATTGCGGCAACCTTTTTAAGATAATTAAAAACTATCTTTACATGATTCTTCTTGTTGATAACCGAAAACATTTTTTCTTCTGCCTTAATGACATCAATGTCGTCGAGAGTAAATGGAGGTTTCTCCATCAGGAATTTATCTATCAACCTTTCTTTTAGCTCATCTCTATACATTATTATGTTCTTTATTTACTGTCTTTTTATTTAAGACGTTTATAAAACAATATTCCACAAATCAATAATCTTTTTTAGCATAACGCAACATAAAGAAACAGTCAAGTATTCATTCAAATATTGCCTTAGCATGGCAATTGCTTTTGAGATGCGTACTTCGACGGTTCTTTCCGATACGTTCAATTTCGCTGCAATATCCTTATACTTCATGTTCCGAAACCTGTGCAACTCGTATGCCTCTCGTAACGTATCAGGGATTTTTTTCAGCGCTTGCTTCAGACTCCTTTGTAGATCAAGATAATTGAGACGATCTTCCGCGTCGGTATCTATGTCGGTCTGCGACAGTTGTTCGTCCGATTGGTGTTGAAGGACTATTTTGCGATGGCGCAGTTCGTCGAGGCAACCGTTGCGAACGGATTGTAGCAGATATGACTTGATAGATGTTTCAATATTAATAGTTTCCCTGTCGATCCATAGTTTCATGAAAATCGACTGGACGATATCTTCGCACGAAGATTTGTCCGGAATAAATCTTCCGGCAAACATAACCAAATCCTTGTATAGCGACCTGAACAACGTTGTGAATGCCTCACGATTTCCTTGTTTCAATAAGGTAAGTATGATGTCTGTGTCGGTGTCCATGTATTCAGGCAGATCCTTTTTCTTCATACAAATTATTTTTCGTGGCAAAGATAGTTATTTTTTATCAACCGTCAACTTCTTCCCGAATATTTTTTATTTTTTCGCAAATTCTTTGCAGTAGGCGCTTATGCCGCATTTGTTGCAGTTCGGTTTGCGGGAGGTGCAGACGTATCTGCCATGCAGAATCAGCCAGTGATGGGCGATGGCTATATATTCTTCGGGGATGTGGCTTACTAATTCTTTTTCGGTTGCGAGGGGCGTTTTGCTGTTGGTAGTCAGGCCTATACGGTTGGCTACGCGGAAGACGTGGGTATCGACGGCCATAGCGGGCTGGTCGAAAACTACCGAGGCGATGACATTGGCGGTCTTGCGTCCTACGCCCGGCAGTTTCTGCAATTCGTCTATGTCGGACGGCACAACTCCTCCGAAATCCTCGACTAACATCTTCGCCATTCCGACCAAATGCTTGGCCTTATTGTTGGGATACGACACGCTTTTTATATACTCGAAGACTTCTTCGGGCGTCGCTTTCGACATGGCGTCGGGCGTCGGAAAAGCCTCAAAGAGGGCAGGTGTAATCATATTGATCCGCTTGTCGGTACACTGAGCCGACAAAATTACGGCGATAAGCAACTGAAAAGGGTCGTGGAAATGAAGTTCCGACCGAGCGATCGGCATATTCTTCGTAAACCACTCAATAACAGCCTTATATCTATCCTCTTTTTTCACACTGCCGCCTCGAATTGCCGCAGGAAGCGCAGGTCGTTTTCCGAAAACAGCCTGAGGTCTTTGATGCGGTATTTTAAGTTAGTAATCCTTTCAATGCCCATCCCAAGCGCGTATCCCGAATATATTTTGCTGTCTATTCCGCAGTTATCCAGCACGTTAGGGTCAACCATGCCGCAGCCGAGAATCTCTACCCAACCGGTATGTTTGCAGAACGGGCAGCCTTTGCCTCCACAGATGTTGCAACTGATGTCCATCTCGGCCGAGGGTTCCGTGAAGGGAAAATATGACGGGCGCAGGCGAATTTTTGTGTCGCTACCGAACATTTCTTTGGCGAAGAAGAGCAGAACCTGCTTTAAATCGGCAAACGAGACGTTTTTGTCGATATAAAGCCCTTCGACTTGATGGAAAAAGCAGTGTGCGCGATAGGAAATCGCCTCGTTACGATAGACGCGCCCCGGACAGATGATGCGGATCGGCGGTTGCTGCTTCTCCATGACGCGGGTCTGAACCGACGAAGTGTGTGTCCGGAGCAGTATGTCGGGGTTGTTTTGAATGAAGAAGGTGTCCTGCATGTCGCGAGCCGGGTGGTCATCGGCAAAGTTGAGCGATGAAAACACATGCCAATCGTCCTCTATTTCAGGCCCTTCGGCGATATTGAAGCCGAGCCTCGCGAAGATGTCGCTTATCTCACGTTTGACAATCGACAGAGGGTGCCGTGTCCCGAGTGCGACAGGGTAGGCCGTGCGGCTTAAATCGACCTCGTTGCCCAAGGTTTTAAGATTGTCGAAAGACTCTTTCATGTCTGCGATCTTGTTTTGAGCCAGGTTTTTAAGTTCGTTAAGCCGCTGTCCTATTTCCCGTTTCTGCTCGGTTGCTACTTCGCGGAAATCGTTCATAAGCGATGAAATTGCACCTTTCTTGCTCAAATATTTGATGCGCAATTCTTCCAGTTCTTCGGCGCTGTCCGCCTTCAATTCCTTGACCTCGTCAAGCAAATCTTTAATTTTATCCAACATATCCATATATCTTTTCAAGCCTGCAAAGGTAAGAAAAATTTTGCTAAATACATGAGATTGACGGGAAAAAACCGCGTTATTCTTCGCTGAAGACTTTGTTGGTTGATATGCGGATTACTTTCCCGTATTTTTTCAGGGCTTTTTCGTCAACGAACTTAGGGTTGCCGACTATGCCTATGGCTATCGGGCGGCCTTTCAGTTTCTCGTTGTATAGCTTGACGATGTCCTGGAACTGCATGTCATTATAGGTCTTGAAATGCGTCTCGGCGGGCGATTTGGTGTAACCTAAGCGTTTCCAATACTGATACGTTTGGCTTGCATTGCGGAAAGTCGGTTTTTCGACCGTCGCCGTTTCCTTAAGGTAGTCGCGAATATTATCCATGCGGTCGGGATATTCGGGCATATCTGTCAAGAGACCCATAAAGACGTCGATAGCCTCGGTTGTCTTGTCGCCTTGAGTGCCGATATAGCCGCGGAAGTACGTCTTTTTGCCTTCGAGCGGCGGGGTTTCGATATAACCGTAGGATGAATACGCTAACGAGCGGTATTCGCGGATTTCCTGCAGCACCAATGACGTGAAGCCGTCTGAGAAATAAACGTTGAAAGCATTTATATAAGGCTCATCTTCCTTCTTAAATTCATCGCTTTCGATAAAGAAGTAAATAGCGCTCTGCTTGGCCTCGCTGTTAGGCATGAAATAAATCGTATTCTCCTTATATTCAGCCTTTTTTATTATTTCCGGAGAGGTAGATTCCTTTTCACCCTGTTTCAGCGGCAGGTTCTGGCTCAGGATATTATATACCGTGTCGAGCGGCAATGCCCCTACATAGTGGATTTCGGCTTCATAATCGGTAGCCCGTTGAAATTCCCCGGTAAGGTTGCTTATCGACAGTTCTATTATGTCATTGAGCTTGGGGCGGTCGATAAAATTCGATTTTTCGCCGTAAACCAAGTATTGATACATCGCCGCGTTTAGCGTCGAATTTTGTTTCTTCTCAATTATACGTCCCTGATATTCAGAGCCTTGGAGACTGTTAAGCTGTTTCTCATCCAATTTGGGGAGGAGTATTTGCCTTGTCATGAGGTTGCAAGATTTCTGCAGGTTTTCCTCGAAGCCTTCCATGACGACATACAGATAGTTGTCGTCAACGCTGTAGGTGCATGATGCGCCGAGGTCGCTGAAGGCCTGCTTGACCTCCTGTGCGTCGGCAAGTCCCATGATGCCGGCGTTGTTCATCAGAGGCACGGCGAGTTCGAGTTTTGGCATCTTTTGGGCGCCAATGCCGAACTTCAATATCAGCGAGAAGATGCCGTTTTCGTTGTTTTTGTTGTAGAACAGCTTCGAGCGGTCGTTGATTTGGCGTTCCTGCACCTCGCTCATGTCGGCGAAAGAGTTTGTGGCGTATTTGACAGGCAGGTTTTTAAACTCCTTGGAATAAGCCGATTCTTCGCCGCGTGTGGGTGTAATTGGCTTAAACTTAGGCTTTTCAAGTTCCTTGCTCTTGGGCAGTTTGCCTTCGTTCATCTTGAGGACGAAATAGTCGTCTTTGAAGTATTTCTTTGCGATATCCTTGATTTGTTCGGTGGTTATCGACGAGACGATTTCGTTGTAGTTGAGCACTCGTCCCATGTCTTTGCCCGACAGGAAGACGTCGGCGATAAGGTTAGCCTTGTTGGAGTTCGATTCCAACCGGAGTTCGTTCATGCGCATCATGCGGTTTTTAATGGATTGGACGAGCCAGTCCTCGAACTTGCCCTCTTTCAGTTTTTTCAGTTCGGCGAGCACAAATTTCTCGACGGTCGAAAGCGATTCAAAACGCATCTGGTTGCGGTCGTAGAGCGGGATTGCTTCGATCATGATATAGCCCCGTTCTTTGAGGCTCAGGGCGTCGGACGAGGCGTAGGCTTGCAGCAGGTCGCCGTCGAGCACTAATTTATCCAAAAGCCCTGTCTGGCTTGAGTTCGAGAGTATCGACGAGCAGATTTCGAGGGCGATATCGTCCTCATTTGAATTAGTAACGCCCGGAAAGGCGAGTATCAATTGAGGATAGAGGGAAATTTTTTGCGTCACCTCTTTGCGCCCCTTAATCGGCGTTTCGGGATATTGCTTGCGTTCGGGCGTCGCGCGTTTTTCCAATCGGCCGAATTTCTCCCTGATAATGGGTAGAATCTCGTTCGTTTTGACGTTGCCTACGATGATAAGCGCCATATTATCAGGTACATACCAATTGTTGTAAAACTCTATAAGTTTCGACAGGCGGGGATTTTTCAGATGCTCCGGCAGTCCGATTATAGAGCGTGAGTAGGGATGTCCTGCGAAAAGATTACGAAGCATTATTTCCTGTTCGACATTTGATTGGTTATCCTGTCCGCGGTTGTATTCCTCATAGACGGTTTCGAGTTCGGGTTGGAAACTGCGGAATACCGGATTTATCAATCGCGAGGAGTAGAGTTCCAGCCATTTGTAGATTTCTCCGGGCGGGAAGCTGTTGAAATAGACCGTATAGTCGAAACTTGTCCCGGCGTTCAGGCCTGTGCCTCCTATGTTCTGTACTAATCCGGAAAATTCGCTTGAGAGGCTGTATTTGGCCGCCTCCTGGGTTAATTCGTTTATTTCCAGCGATATAGCTTCTTTGGCTTTGGGGTCGGTGGTATTGGCCATTTCGTCGTATTTGGCGACGATTTTGTCATAGATGGGCTTTTCTTTAGACCAGTCGAAGCTGCCTATCTTGTCTGTTCCCTTGAACATGACGTGTTCGAGGTAATGCGCCAATCCGGTATATTCTTCCGGATCTTCTTTGGAGCCTACGTTGACGGCGACCATGCCGAAAACGTCGGGGGCTTTGGCGTCTTCCCAAATGAAGACACTAAGTCCGTTGGGCAGTTTGAAACCTTTAAGCCCCTGGGCATTGATGTTTGCGCTAATAATGGCAAACAATACGATTAATTTTAATCCGAATGTTTTCATAATGATAATTTTAATAACTTTGATTGTTACTCCGTGTTGTCATTACGAGGAATGAAGCAATCTTATCGTTGGTGTTGATGCGATTGCTTCACTTCGTTCGCAATGACGTGGGAGTGCGTTCGCAATGACGGAAACCATCCCCAGGAACGGGCGTCGGGTTAAGCCGGCGGCGCTATTGAGAAGTTATACAGAATAAAGTCTCCGGCTTCGATTACATAAATTATGTAAACATTTTTCTTATAATAAGAAGCCATATTTATGGAAATGGGGCCGTATGTATATCCTGAGATCTCCCAGTTCTTAAGCGGAGCGCCGTAATTGTCCAAATCTTCGGTGATATAGACTTTGACTTTCGTTGCCGTCGAGCCGTAACCTCCAATGAAAACGTTGAATTTCAGCACATCGGACTCATTAGTGATATAGAAACACGGGGATATAAGCGTCAGGTCTTCGCCCATCCAATAGGATGAGACGCAGGTCTCACCGACGTCCTCATTGAACCATACGGGATCCAAGCCTTCGGGGTCGAAGCCGGTATATTTATCGAATACCCAGCCTTGGATATCGGTCGGTTTCGACGGGTCGAACTTTGTGCTGTAGGGCGTAGGTAGGCCGCCGGCGGTTAACAGGCTCTTTACTTCTCCAAGGGTGATACCGTTGATATTATACGAGAACGCCCTGTAATAATAGGTTGTATTGATAATAAGTCCTGTTACTGTGGCCTCGAAACTGCCCACAGCGGGGTTAGTGGCGCTACCGACAACCAAATTTGCCGAATCGAGAGTGAAGTTGCTGCTGGTATGCAATATGAACCCGTTGTCGAGGATGCTGCTGCCCCCGTCGCCGCTGACGGAGCCGCTTAATACGACCGACGCGCCGAGGTTGTCGATGACCTCTCCCGTAGTCACTCCCGTCGGCGTTTTTGACGGGTCTATTTCGGGGTCGGTGATGCCGCTGTTCTTAATTATCGACTCTTCACATGCCGAGAACAGGCATAAGGCGGCGAAAACCGCAAATATGTTTTTATATAATGTTTTCATATCTGTTAATTTATTAGTTATTGTTGCTTTACAATATACGGATTATTGAGTTCTTCTCTTTCGGGTATCTCAAAAATCATCCTGCTATCGTTGTATGCGAAGCTTTCGCCGGCGCGGAGGTAATGGTTAGGGCCTCGTTTGACGGTTTTCTTGTAACGTTTCATAGCGAGATAGACCTTTCCTTCGCCCCACATTTCGGCGCGCCAGTTGAAGTAGATTTCTTCCAGCAACGCGGCATTGCTCATCGACGCGAATGTAGCCGCCGTCGTTGGGTCGCGAAGGTCAACGAGTTCTTTTAATGTCGTTGCCGCTTCGCTTGTCTTATTATCGCGGGCGAGGGCTTCGGCCTTGAGGAGGTACAACTCCTCGACTCTCATATAGACCTCGTCGTTTTCCCAAAGGCGTTTGCCGGGGCTGCGGTCGCTGTCGTAAAACTTGTAGATCGGCAAAAGCGGATCTTCGCCTACTCCGCCTGACGGCGAGCCGAACTGTTGTTTGCGGATGTCGGTAGTCGGAATCCTTGCGTACAGGTCGGCGTCTATTACCTTAAAATCGCCTGCCCAAGCATAACTGTAGGTATAATAATCCACTTGACCCCAGAACGTTGGGAGAGCCGGTGAATTTTCCGAAGTGAGGTCGATAGCCCATATCCAACTTGGGATGGTTATTGAATTGAAGCCGCTCTTTGTCACGTCATTGGCCGTCATCAAAGGGAACTTGCCGCTTCCGATAACGGCGTTTGCCGCATCAACCGCTTTCTGGTAGTCTCCCGATTCCCCCCTCATAAGGTAGGCATTGGCAAGTAAACCGTATGCGACATATTTGTCGGCTTTCGATTTGTCCGAACCGCGGTCATAATCTTTCAAAACCTCAATAGCCTCGGTTAAGTCATTGATAATCAGCGTATATACCTCCTGCACTGTCGATTGTCCGACGAAGTCGGGAATCAACTGAGAGGTGTATATCGGCACGCCGGGTTTATCTTTTTTCTCGCCGTAGGGATGTTGATACAGGTTGACCAAATAAAAGTAGCAATAAGCCCTCACGGCTTTGGCCTGTCCATAGTAAGCTTTTGATTCCGCATCTTCGGGCACTTCCCCGTCGCCTCCGATGAGGTCGAGCACTTCGTTAGCGCTCTTAATCAGGCGATAGTAGTAACGCCACAGTCCGTAAGCCCTGTTTTCGGTTTTGGTTTGCGACACGAAGTTGTAGTCGTCTCTGAACCAGCCGTAGCTATTTGACGGCATAGCCATGTCGGCGCACATCATGTCGGTGACTATATCAATACATTTTTGTCCGAAGTCATCATGCTGACTCAAACCTCCGGAACCATAAGCAAATGTTGTCGAATAAAGTCCTGTAGTCAGGGGCAGCAGTACCGAGCCTGGGTCATTCTTTGCAATCTCGTTCAATTGGCTTGTGGATAGCACTCCGGAGGGTTCTTTGGTGAGAAAATCCTCACTGCAGTTTGTCAGCAAAAGCGTAGCCGATAAACCGGCAAACAATGTTATAAATATTTTATTACTTTTCATAGTCGTAATCTTTTAGAATTGAATGTGAACACCTGCCATGATAGTGGTCAGGGGTATATATTGACTTCTGTCGGAGGCGCCGCTTTCGCTTCCTACAGGGAAATAGCCCTTGCGGGCGGTCGAGATGTACAGGTTATCACCCGAAATCCATATTGACGATTTTTCGATTTTCAGTTTATCGAGCAATCGTTTAGGGAAATTATAAGCTAAACGGACGTTGTTAAGTCCCAGATAATCACGGCTTGTTAGGAAGCGCGTCGAAGTGCTGTTGAACTGGGCGTCGTTCTGTTCGCTGTCGGATGAGGTCCATGAAGCCGAGAGTCGCGGGACGCTTGTTATCTGTCCGGGTTCCGTCCAGCGTTGTTCGATATCCTTGTGCCAGTTCATTGAGCCGGCGACGCCGTTGTGCATTGCCGTCGCATAAACAGCGTCGTATCCGTAGCCGCCAACGCTGTATAATGCCTGGGCGCTAAATTCTATTCCCTTGAATTTGACATTAAAACCGAAAGCGCCGGCAAGGTCGGGGATGGCCGATTTGTCGTTGAACATCAGAGTGGCATCTTGATATTTTTTTGTGACATCCTTTACAAGATCCACCTCCTTGCCGTCTCTCTGACGTTTATCCAAATAATCTACCATATTATCGACTATGGTATATGTCGGATTATTGTTCTCATCCAAAACGGGTTTGCCATCTTCTTCGACAGGATTATTACGGTCATAATAACTAATCCATTGAGCGGCGCCGTCGTTAGGGTCAACGCCTGCGTATTCGCGCATGTAATAGTCGTATAAGGAATGTCCTTTCGCCCATGCCATGTTCCCGTGTACCTCAATGGCTTTAGGTTTATTGCCGTCGCCGAGCGGCATAGTCACCATCTTGTTGGTATAATGTGCGGCGTTGGCGTTCAATTCGATTTCCAAATCCTCGGTCTTTACGACTTTGCCCTTGATAGTGATCTCAATACCGGTATTATCAAGGACAGCGTCGTTGACGGTCAACGAAGAATATCCGAGCGAAGTAGGCATCTGTTTCGAGAAAATCATGTCGGTCGTGCGTTTCCTGTAAACCTCTATTTCGCCTTCGAGACGGTCGTCCCAAATTCCGAAATCGACTCCCGCATTGAGCATGTTGCTCTTTTCCCATGTAAGTTCGGGATTACCGATGTAGCCTATGCTGTAGGATAACTCGTCGTTGAGGTTGTTTATCGAGTACAGGTTCTGGGTAGGATAGAAATTTTCCTGTGTACCGATCGCGAGACCTTCGTTACCGTTGGTTCCGTAGCTCACTTTCAGGCGCAGGTGATTGATCTCGTCCAGATCGCGCATGAAGTTTTCCTTGTGGAGGAGCCATGCCGCTCCTGCCGACCAGAAATTACCCCACTTATTGTTGGTAAAGCGCGAAGAACCGTCGCGACGGACATTAAAGTCGATGAAATATTTCTCGTCGTAATCGTATTTTGCCTGTGCGAAATAACTTTCCATTGAACGGTCTAACTTGAAGCCGTAAATGCCGTTCATTGAGATTCCGTTGCTTAATTCAATTCCGTCGGCCATCGCCAAAGTCTTTTGTTGAGCGTAGTCCACGTGATAGATCAAATTATATGTCTCGTGGGCAACGAAGGCGTTTATCGAGTGAAGATTGATTTTCTTCTGATACGACAGCATTTGCGTAAGGTTGAGCGAGGTGTAAGTCTCTGTGGTTCGAGTTATGCGTCCCACTCCCGCAGCATCGCCGTAGTAAGGATTTTCGAGGCCAATACCTTGTCCTATATATAGTTGGTATCCGTTGGATGTAGTGAATTTAAAGTCATCGAGGAATTTGACTTCAAAATTGGCGTTCCCAATGAGTTGGTGCGAGAGCGAACGGTTGACGTCCAAAGCCGCAATCATCACAGGGTTGATACCCGCCGCATATCCGCGTGAGTAGTTCGATTCCATACCGAAGTCATACCTGTTGCCTCCCACAATCGGGTCGGGTACATATTGTCCTTTGCTGTCCCGCTGGAAAACAGGGTAAATAGGCGGCATGAAGTTGACGAACTGGAATCCGTTGTTCATATTGTCGGTTTGCGAAGGATTATTCAATTCCTGGTAGGCGTACGACAGGTTTGTGGTTGCTTTGAGCCACTTTTTCGGTTCGTAAACCAAGTTTGTCCTCGCCGAGAGACGTGAATAATCGGACTGGATGTAGTAGCCTTCTTCGTCCAAGACGCCGAAAGAGGTGTAGTAACTAAGCGTATTGCCGCTACCGCCGGAAAATTTGATGGACGCCTCATGCCGTTGTCCTGTGCCGAACATATAGTCCGACCATTTCTCGGGAGTATATTTCCTTGGGGCGGTGATTTTTCCGGTTGCCGCATCTACAACGTAATTGTTCGGTGCGTTCCACATGTTATAAATGCTGGAAATACCCGATTGTTTTGGGTCGAACAATGAATTGCTGGCATACAGGTTTGCAGCGAAAGGACTCAGGCCGCTCAACAGGGCGTAGTTTTTCTTGCTTTCCCATGCCAATTCGGCGTATCTTTCCGGCGAGTCGATAACGTCGTAGAGGGGGATGATGCGGGTGTTAATACCTGTATGGGCATCGACGTCGATATACGAAGTCCCCGATTTCCCCTTTTTTGTCGTGATAAGGATAACGCCGTTAGCGGCTCTTGCGCCGTAGAGGGCGGCAGCCGAAGCGTCTTTCAGGACTGTTGTCGATTCGACGTCGGAATTGGGGATAGCGCTGATATCGCCTTCGTAGGGCATACCATCGACAACATACAACGGAGCGCGACTTGAATTTGCCGAGCCGTAGCCGCGAATACGCACCGTGGCGTTTGTGCCGGGCTGTCCGCTGGTGTTGATCACCTGTACTCCGGCAACCTCACCGGCAAGAGCTTTAGTGATTTCGCTCTGATTCTTAGCTGTGATCTTTTCCCCAGAGATTTGCGTTGCAGAGCCGGTGAATGCGGCCTTCTTAGTCGTGCCGTATGCCACAACTATGACCTCATCCAGTTCGCTGACGGAAGGTACAAGAACGATTTTCAAGTCTTTCCCGATCGCCACTTCCTGCTCTGTATATCCGATATAGCGAATTATCAGGGTAGTAGCCGACGACGGAATGTTCGACAGATCGAACTTCCCTTCGATGTCACTTACAGTTCCTACCGTAGAATTTTCCTTCACGATAACGGAGGCGCCTACTACCGGCTCGCCCGTCTCGTCGGTAATTGTTCCGGTAGCTTGTTTAGTCGTTTGGGCATTGATAGCCTGCGTAAAGCATATCAACATTCCCAGACTTAAGCATAAATAGCTTAATAGGTGTTTCAAATTCTTCATAAACTCTTTTTTTAAAATTAAACTTAATACATAATATACATTTTTATGTTAATAAATATGCAAAGATAAATGTTATTTTGTAATAAACAAAATATTGCTCGTTTTTATTTATTTTTTTTTGCCGAATAAGTTGAATTATACAGGTATTCGGCGAGAGAATTATCATCCTTGAGGGTTTTGATTTTCTCCGGCGTAATGGGATCGCCGATATAGACGTGCATTGTTTGTCCCTGTTTATTAAAGGCTTCGCGACATACGAGCAGCGTGCGCAGTTTCCAACTGAAGTTCCCGATGCGGTAGAAAGACTTCGAGTTGAGGCAGTCGAAAAAGACGGGAAAAACCGGCGCTTTGGCCTTACGAATGAGGCGGATTATGCTGTGCGTCCACGGCAGGTCGCACACCCGACGGAGTCGGTGGTTGTAGAACGACATCGCTCCGGCGGGGAAAAAGCCCATCGGGTGACCTTCGTGTAATTGTTCGAGCGAGAGGCGTATCCCGTTGACGTTGCGGTTGTTCTCCGACAGATTGTCGTCGGTACGTGGCTTGACGGAGATGAAATTGTCGCTCATAGCCGAGATATGGCCGAGTATCTCGTTGACCATAACATGAAAATCGGGACGCAGGCGTGCAAAAATATCTATCAATATGATGCCGTCGAGCGAGCCTATAGGGTGGTTCGAGACGGTTATAAAAGCGCCTTTGGGGAGCTGTTCGAGGATTTCGCGGTTGTGCACTTCGTAGTGTACGTTCATCATTGGGTCGGCAAGCATGGCCGAAGTGAAGTCGGCGCCGCGCAAATTACAATGCCGTGCATGGATTTGGTTGACCTGCTCCATCCCGATGAAACGGAACAGTTTCTTCAGGAACCATGCCCCAAAACGATTTCGGAAAACAGGCGCCCAGCCCTGTACTTCTTCTATGTCTAAAACGGTAGATTTCATAGCTCATCCGAAATTTTTGTTATTTGTTTGCAAATCTTCTCGTGCTTATGTATCGAAATCATTAAAACTATGTTCAATACTACGAT
Source organism: Tannerella sp. (assembly GCA_031271805.1). GTDB lineage: Bacteria > Bacteroidota > Bacteroidia > Bacteroidales > Tannerellaceae > Tannerella. Next base: position 21,883 of record JAISUX010000078.1, on the reverse strand, counting down.
CTCATAGATGAAATATGCCCAGATATAATCCGTAATGACAGCTATAATGAGTACTATTGTACGTCCGTTGAAGGTCATAAGGTCGATTAATTGCTTCATCAACCGCCGGCTTTGCAAGCGAAAGCCGTTGCGAATACTATCCGGGATATCGGCGCCGAATTTCTTTTCCAAGGCGTCTAACATCAACTGCAGTTCGGGCGTCAGTTTTTCCTGCATACAGGTGTAGTGTTTGTAAACAAGGAAGAGGCATTTTTCAATTCCCGGCCTCATTTCTTTGTATTGCTTACATATATTTATGTAACGCGGCAGGTCGTCGGCATTTTTCGTGCTGATGAAAAAGAGATGCACTGTCTTGTAATAATCGGTGATATTGGCCTGTAGGAGGTGCGAGAAGCCCGAAATGACGGCGGGAATGAAGAATAAATATGTGCCGAACTCATTTTTCAGCCTCAACGCGAGGAATACATATATTATTGTGAACCAGATGTCGCCGGCGAGGCCATCGAGGATGCGTCCTATCTTCGATTTGATGCCTGTCAGTCTCGCCAATTGCCCGTCAACGCAGTCGAGGATATTGGCGGAGACAAGGAACATTATGCCTAACAGATTTATTTTTAGATTATTAAAATAGAATAATGGGCCGACGGCAGCGCCGACGAATATCGAAAAAACCGTGACCATATTAGGCGTGATACACGTACCGCACAAGGCTTTCGCTATACAGAACCCTACGGGTCTGTACAGCCACCTGTCGAGGTAGTTTTCCGTCTCGATGGACTTTAGTGATGAATAATAATCATTATGTTTTATATCGGTCATAATCAATCATTTATATGAATATCCGCCGTCAACAACGATTATTTCGCTGTTGATGTACGGGTTTTGAATCAATAATTTGTAAACTTCGGCCAATTCGTCGGGTTCGCAGAAGCGTCCGAGGGCGATTTTGCTTTCTATGCTTTGTCGAATCTCGGATGGTTTGTTCTTCTGCCATTCGGTATCGACAAAGCCGGGCGCGACGGCATTGACGCGGATTTTATACGGCGCGAGGAACTTGGCGAGATTCTTGACAAGTGCGTGTACAGCCGATTTAGATACGCCATACGAGAGCGACATTGCGTGCGGCAAAATGCCCATCAACGAGCCTGTGAAAACGATGCTTCCGCCTTCGTTAATGCGCTTCAACAGCCTCTGCAGCAGGAAAGTAGGGAAATGGACATTGGCGAAAAACACTCGTTCCCAGTCATCCCGTTTCATCGTCTCAAAACTGTCGCGGCAGGTCAGGCCGGCATTGAAAACTATTACGTCGAGCCGCATGTCGCGGTTTTCGATATGACGGGCGATGATGTCGATGGATTTGGGGTCGGCGCTGTCGGCTTTTAATGCTATTGCGCTGATATTTAGTGACTTCTCAAGTTCGCCGCAGGATTTTTGGGCTGTCAGCGTGTCGGAGTTGTAGCTTAGCAACAGGTCGTAGCCTGCCGCTCCGAGGCATTTTGCCACGGAAAAACCGATACCTTTTGTTCCACCTGTTATTAATGCGTTCATTTCCGGCTCGATAACGTAAAAAATCGGTTTATACTCTAAAGTCCGGTTTCGCTTTTTGTTCTTTAATAAGCGAATTTTCGTAGGAATCATGGATAGTCTTTTTCAGGGACGAGGACGAAACCCCCGAACCGTATGGAAAATAAAAGACTTCCACGCCAAGCTCTTTCAAATAGTCATACTTGCCTACCCAGTCGTCGCCGACGACAAAAGCGTCGATATTCAGCTTGCGGACGATCTCGGTATGGTCGAGCGTGCGTTGCGGGATGACAATATCGGGGGTCTTCAAGGCCTCGATGATTTGCAACCGCTCGGTGAACGGGATTATCGGCTTGTCTTTATATGATGCGACGAGTTCGTCGGTGCTTACTCCGACAATTAGTATGTCTCCGAGGCTACGCGCGTAGTTGATCATTCGGAGATGATTGTAATGGAACATGTCGAATGTCCCTGATGTATAGACTATTATCCTATCTTTCAACATAACTATTCATCTTTTGTCAGGTCTAACTTTTCGTTGTCGCCGCTACGGTCGAAGTATTGCTTGCGGAGCGGGTTCGCTGTTGCGGTATGATGGCGTTTTCTGTTTTTATGAATGTCGATAAGGGTGTAGAGGGCATGGCGGAACGAGCTTTCGTCGGCGACGTTCTTGCCTGCGATATCGTAGGCAGTCCCGTGTGCGGGCGAGGTGCGGATAACGGACAATCCGGCGGTGAAGTTGACGCCGTCTTCCATCGCCAGCGCCTTGAACGGCGCAAGTCCCTGGTCGTGATACATCGCCAAGATGCCGTCGAACGACCTGTACATCCTCGCCCCGAAGAATCCGTCGGCGGGATACGGCCCGAAAGCCAGGATGCCGCTCTTATCGACCTCCTCCAAAGCCGGGGTGATAATATTTATTTCTTCGTCGCCGATGAAACCGTTGTCGCCGGCATGAGGATTGAGCGAGAGCACTGCTATACGGGGCTTCTCGACAGCGAAATCCTCGCGGAGGGAACGGTCGAAAATAGTCAGTTTCTCGACAATTATTTCTTTGGTTATCAGCTGTTTGACATTGCCAAGGGGGACATGGCCGGTGACTAATGCCACACGCAGGAAATCGTTCAGCAGGATCATCAACGAATGATGCGTATCGTCGCCGAATAGACGTTCGAGATATTCGGTGTGTCCGGGGAAATTGAAGTCTTTGTTCTGAATCGCATGTTTGTTGATAGGCGCCGTCAGCAGGGCGTCGATCGTTCCTCGGCGCAAATCGGATGTCGCCGCTTCGAGCGAGTCGAACGCTGCTTGCCCTCCGGCTTTGGATTCTTTGCCCGGTTCGACGTAAACGCTGTCGTCCACGCATCGGAATATGTTTAATTTTCCCGGAGTAGCCTTCATTGCATCGGTGATATTATGCGTTTCGGCGGGCGTAAAGTCGTTCGATTCGAGTATTTTGTTGTAATATGCCGTTATTTTCGGCGAGCCGTAGATTATCGGCGTGCACAATTCAAACATCCTCGGATCGGAAAAGGCTTTTAAAATAATTTCGTAGCCTATTCCGTTGCTGTCGCCCTGGGTAATTCCTACTTTAATCAATTTTTCTTCCATTATTTTTCTTCCTTCTTTGGTTCTTCAATTGCTGTTTCTACCGTCGTCTCTACTCTATTGTCCGCCTGCTCGTCGGGGAATAGGGTAGTGCGTAGAGAGGCTTCCAAGCGGCGTATGAAATTGCGCTTGTCCTTTTGCGGCTCGTAAACGAAGCCTTCGGTCACTATCACACGCTGATTAGGCACATCTACCCGCGCATAACTGACGAACGGCCCTCCCATCATGTCGCCGCCTTCCATACGCCACAACCCGCGTAAGACCCCGCAATACTCGCCGTGAAACTTAATGGACTGATAATCAACAACTCGCTTCTCGGTGGACATATACGAGCCGGGAAAGGCGCCGGGTATCATTTTCTTGGTTATCTGGTCGCGTTTGGCAACGAGATAGTCGAGACTGAACTGATTCCTGTTGGTATAGGGGAAACTGTAAACAAGCAGATCCATGCGTCCCGACGGGGCGTCGTTCGAGAACCACAGGCAGTCGTCGCCTTCCTTGAACGAGACAATATCGGAGGGCGCGTTCAAAGAAATGCCGAATTTGTCCTTGACTTTTTCCATTACGACAGGGCTGTATGTTTCCCTGAGGAAGTTCGCAGTCCTGTTCATTTCGACGTCATTGAACGCGCGGGAAATGATGTTGGGATATTCTGCGAGAAACAACTCTATCTTTTCGTAATTAGGCGAGTTGAGGTAAAATATGCACTGTCCCCTTGCCCATTTGTCGTATTCGGGGATGAGTGTAGCTTTTGTGTACATATCCTTATTGATATTGACTATCAGGATATTACGCACATAGTGGAATAGCCCGTCGAACTGATCGGGACGAACGTAGGTATATCGCATCGAAGGTTCTTCCTGCAGCAGGTAAGGAAGCGGCGAAGTGAGGTCGCTTTTGATGGCTTCGCCGGCGTCGCTGTCCCAACCGGCCTTGTCCATGACGACTATAACTTCGTAGGCGATACCCGTAGCACGTGTGAATGTAGAGCCTGAATCACAGGCGCTTATCCCTATCAATAGCATCCAGCTTATAATAAAAATCGCAGGTCTCATAGCGCTAAATTTTAATTTTTTAATGTCTAATTGCCTACAAATATAATATTAAAACACAAATATGTATCATTTTTTTATATTTTTTAATGTGGACAACATTCCGCAGGCTGCGAAAATGTCTTCTCCCCGCGATGTTCTTATTGTGCAAATTACCCCTAATGAATTGAGTATGTCGCGAAAAATTTCCATTTTGCGTTCGCCGCAACTCTGCAGTCCGGCGTCCGGGATATGATGGAATTTTATCAGGTTCACTCGACATTCGATGCCTTTTAACATTCGCGCCAAGTCTTTGGCATGTCGTTCGTCGTCGTTGATACGGTCGAACATGATATATTCGAACGAGACGCGCCTCTGGTGTGAGAAGTCGTAGCCGTGCAGCAGGTCGATGACGCCATCGGCAGGCCAGGCTTTTTCGGCGGGCATCAGCGAGAGGCGTTCGTCGTGATATGGCGAGTGGAGGCTTATGGCGAGGTGACAACTGCTTTCGTCGAGGAAACGCTTCAAGGCGGGCAGGATGCCGATAGTTGAGACCGTTACACGCTTCGGACTCCATGCGTATCCGTATTGTGAGGTCAGGATTTCGAGGACTTTGAACAGCTCGGCGACATTGTCCAACGGCTCTCCCATGCCCATGAACACTACGTTTGTCAGTTCTTCGCTTTCGGGCGTCGATTGAATTTGATTCAACATCTCATTGGCCGTGAGGTTTGCCGTGAAACCTTGCTTTCCGGTCAGGCAGAACGCGCAATTCATCTTGCAGCCTATCTGCGACGAGACGCAAAGGGTCGCCCTCTCTTTCGACGGGATAAAGACCGATTCAACGAAGTCGGAGCCTTTGTCGCCTGCAGCAAAAAGATATTTGATGGCGCCGTCGGCCGACGATTTAGCTTCGACGGGCGGTTTCGCGCCGACCTCGTAATTTTCCGCCAGCAAATCACGCTTCGCTACGGCAATATTCGTCATCTCGGCGACCGATCCAACTCTTTTCTTGTAAAGCCAATCCGCCATTTGGGAGGCAGCGTATCCGGGAAGCCCGATTTCGGCTGCCACTCCACGAAGTTCCGGCATAGTCATGCCCAATAATGGCCGTTTCAATAGAATCTGATGCGATTGTCCTGAATCTTAGCCTCTTGCTGAAGATTGCGGAAAATGAAATTGCTTATCATAAAACTGTTGTTGGCCTCGACAACGCTTGCCTCCTGCTTAGGATCGTATTCCTGTTCTTCCTTAGTGCGGTTAATGACCATGAAGACATAGACCCCATTGTCGCCGGCTATAGGCTCGCTCAACTTATTTAGCGGAGCGGCGGCGATGTAAGCGTTTAGTTTAGGCTCAATGCCGATGTTTGTGATGCGTTGGGTTGACATGTTGATATACCTTACCGTATCCGGGTTGTAGCCTGTCTCGGCGGCGTATTCCGCAAGTGTCGAGAGGTTTTTAGCCTTGAGGTCGGCGGCAATCTTCTCGCTTTTTATCTTAGAAACTAATTCGGCGCGAAGTTGCGGCTCAACAGCTGCTAATGACTGGTAGCCTTCGGGTAGTTTGCCTTTGAGGGCTGTCACGACGAATTTGCCGTCACATTCGAAGATCTCGTTGGAAATCTGTCCCTTGCTGCTATTGAAAGCCCAGCGTACTATCTGGCGGGCGCCGGTGATGTTGTTGATAGTCATGTCGGTACTCAATACCCGTGCGTTGGCGACTAAGTCAAAGCCGTTATCTTTAGCGTTGGCTTCGAGCTTCTCAATACTGTTGTTCTTGACTATGAACTGGTTAAGATTATTGTATATCTGGCTGCGGGTTGCCGAACTTGGGGTTACGGTGTAAAGGATATCCGCAATCTTGTATTTTGGCACGTCCTTAGTCTTTTCCGTTACTTTGACAATATGCATTCCGTAGTTTGATTTCACGATGTCGTATTTGCCGATGGGCAGGCTGAAGACGGTCTTTTTGAACTCTTCGTTTATGCCCTGCAATGCGCCGGCCTCCGTCAGCCAGCCTAATTCGCCGTCTTTATCGACGAGCTGGTCAATGGAGTGTTTCTTGACAGCTTCAACAAAGTCGGAGCCATGGTTGAGCGCATCCAAAAGACTGTCGGCGTATGCCCTTGTCGCCGCCTCGTTGGCGCGCGGGGCGAGCAATATCTCCGAAACCTTGACGGAATCGGGCGCCTCTGTCTTATCAACGAGTTTAAGGATGCGATATGCGTTATCCTTGAACAAGGGGCCGTCGATGTCGCCGACTTTTGCGGTCTCAACGAACTCAATCACGTCATTATCAGTGCCGAAACCCGATTTTGAGAAGAAGGCGTTGATATATTTGTGCTCCGATTTCTCGTTTGTCAGGGCGGCGATGTTCTCGGTCGTCTCAACTTCGTTGCGTATCTGGTCCATTTCTTTAGATACCTTGTCGAAATCGTCCTGGCTCGGAACGATATCCAAGGCGATATAGTCGATAACGGCCGTTTCTTGCTGGCGAAACATTTCTTTGCGCTGCTCGTAGAGTTTCTTGATTTCCGCTTCGGGCACAACTATCGTCGAGTCGGCAATGCTTGAGAATGGCGCCATCACATAGACGATATCCGAACTCTCGGCCGCAGCGTCGTAATTGGCCTTAGCTTCAATGTTGTTGGCCACTATTGCCTTGGATATCAACGTGGTATATTTGTCCATCAGGCGGTTGCGCTTGATGTTTTTCTCCCAGAACATCCAAATGTTGCGGTACTGCGCTATTTGCATCTGAGCATCGGGAGGATAGCTCTCGATATTCTTTATCTGGTTGAGGAAGTTGAGCAACGCATTACGGTCGAACTGACCGGTCTGCTGGTTTTGGAAGAAAGGCACCTGCAGAAGGATGGGCGAAATGTTTTCGCCTTCGGTCATGTCAAGCATCTCTTCGGGAGTGACTTTTATTCCTAATTCTTCGAGCCGAGGGTCAAGGACTTTCTCCGTAACTATCTCATTATAAACTGATTGACGGATTTGACTCATGTACTGTTCCGACAGGTTTTGATTGCCTGTCTGGAGTTTGTAGAACTCTACCATCTCATTCTCACGACTCATGTATTCTTGATAATCAACCGCTTCGCCATTAACATCGACGACGATGTTCTGGTTCTTGTGGATAAACGAATTGCTCGAATTCAAGAGGTCTCCGATAATGAAAGCAAATAAAGCCAGACCTACGATACCTACTAACAGGCCTGCCTTGCTACGTATTTTCTCAAGTGTTGCCATATAAAAATTTTAAATTTGCGGGCGCAAAGGTACAAATAAATTATTAATTATAATTATGAATTAAGATTTTTTTTACTGTATTGTGTCATTTTCCTCTGTTTTATTCTCGGCGACAATGCTGTCCGGCGGTATTGAATCTCCTGATAATGTGCGTCTTTGCGCGTCGAAGGGTATCACTGCACCGGGATTATAAATCTTATAGATACTCATGTCCTGATTGGAGCTGAATCCTATTCCGGTATTGATTTTGTCGCCTTTCGACACTCGGATGAACGAGTCGGAGTAGATTTTTTCGACGTTCTGGTCCCAAAAAAGTTGCGGCGTCTGGAATCGTTCGCCTTTGAAGTTGGAGATATCGACATTCCCGTCTAATTTCCATATTTTCCGGCGCTCGAAATAGCGGGCGGTATCGGCTTTGATGCTCGCTTCGGTGTTGAACGCCGTGTCGAAGCGTTCGAGATAGACGCCGTCGGGGAAGAACCAGTATGGCTCTTTTGCTTTGCCGAAGATTAGCCATGTGTCGGTGATTATCTTGTAGCGCGTTCGTCCCGAATCGGAGACATAAGTCTCGACATCGGTCTCCTTAAGCGTGTACGACGTTTCGGGGTCGAAGTCGATATCTACCATCTCTTTTTTCTCGCCGCCGCACGAAAACAGAAAACCGAAAGGCACGACAACCGTCAACAACACGATTGCCATGCCTCTCAAAGGGTTTATTTCCATAAGACTCGACATTGCGAAGCCGTTAAATTACTTAGTCCTGATCTTGACCGTTTCGCCTATCCAGCCTCCGATAGTGAAATTGCTGCCGTCGTTGATATCCGGGTGCATGAACACTTCTTCTTTGGTCGGGTAGTATTGGCTGTACGAATTTAACAGTTTGTTAGCTTCATCGGCTACCGAGGGGTCAACCTGCCGTGCGCGCAAGGCCTTGTCGGCCGCTGCGATGAAGACTGTTTTAGCCAGCACCGGATCATCGGAGAAGATGGATTTCCCACCCATAGAATATGCTTGTGCAAGCAGGATATAGGCGCGTCCGTACTTATCGTTTTCGGCGAGGCACTTCTGGCAGAGTTGTTTGGTCTTGACCAATTGTCCCTGTTTGAGCGCCATAGCAGCTAAGGCCATGTAGAGGTCGGCTTTGATGCCGCTGTCTTCGGTCATGCCGATAGCCTCGTTGAAGTATTTTTCGGCCTCTTCGTCGTTGTTGTTTTTGAATGCCTTGCTGCCGAGACCCATTGCCGATTCGGCCGTCGGTGCGATCTTGTAAACATATTCCGATGCGGCGATATAGGCGTCGGACTCCTTGCAGCCGACCCGACGGAGCAGGCTCATCGTCTCGTTCAGGAAATCGAGGTTGTCTTTATTGGCCTCGATTTTTGAAGCGTAGATGCTTTGCAGGATATCACATTCGGCGGCTCCGCTGGCGGCGAAATTCTGCTCTATTTCGGCCTTACGGGCGGTGATATTCTCAATCTTCTTCTGGTCTTTGGCTTCCTCGGCGATACCTAAAGCGGCGTCGAGCAAGGGCGTCGTCTTGAGGAAGTCGTTGACATACTGCTCTTTATACTTTTCCTTGTCGTTCTGGAACATCTTGAACGATGCGAACATATAGAGCGACACGGCGAGCGGCTCGACGTTCTCCTTAAACTCGTCCACTACCTCGCCTGTCCATTTATAGATCAGGGCCGGGTCGGTGTTATCACCCTTAAGGAGATTGTATTTCTGCGCTTTTTGCGATACGATCCAATCCTTCCCGTAACGACGGTCGTTGCCGAAATACTTCACGCGAGTGTCGAAAAGCGTCATCATTTCATCAATAAGCGCATCCTTTTTTGCCGCATCGCTTTCCTGAGAGATTTGCCAGCCGATGATGTCTTCGCCGTAGATGTAAACATTCTTGGTAGAACCCGGACATTCATCGTAAACTTTCTTCCAGAAAGGATAAGCGTCCTTGTAGTTATTCGATTTGGCATAAGGTATGAACAAACTGATGTTCTTCACACAGTTTGCACTGTCTTCGCCCGAACCGAACGGCCTTCCATTATCAACTCCCTTTTGCGCGTTTACGCCGGTCGCTATCAATATACCCGCGACCATGAATAATAACTTGATTTTCATATCCTATATATTTAAAATTGTTCGACATTAATCTAACTTCATTTTAAAGAACCAAAATTCATTAAATGTATAACTTAAAGTCAGTCTAAAATAATTCTCGTTGATCATCGTCTTTACTTCGGGACGAATTTTCACATATTCGAACGAGACATTGACGAATGAGCGCTGGTCGGTGATAGGAAAGCCTACTCCCAACGTTGCGCCAATCTCATTGTAACCTTTGTCCTTAACTATGATATAAGAGTTTGAATAGTTTATTCCCGCCCTGTATTTCATCCTGTTGAGGTAAGGCCGTGAGTAGAAGTTAGGTATCCACTCGGCGCCTGCCGCTATTTTCAGCCGGTCGTTGAACCCGTCGTTTCGTCCGCCGAACGAGGCTTCACTCCATTTCTGATAAGTCGCGTCGAGCGCTACAATAAGTTTGTTGTCCCTTACAAACGATGTCCCGAAACCCAACCTCGTCGGCAAGTCGTAAGCCAGCCCCGATATGGTGTCGGTAACTACCGACGTGCTTGTGGTGGTTTCGTAAGTCACATTACCCAATTTCGTTTTCGGCGAAAATGTCAGTCCGAAGATAAGATTATCGTTTTTGGATAAAGGATGAACGTATTGCATCCCGAAATCCAAGGCGGCGTTTTTAATCTTGATCGCTTTCGTAGTCTGGACATAAGTCGAATTTTGTATTGAGTACACGCTTGTTGCACTGTGGGTTACTGTTCCGAACAGATAATTCAGGTTAGCACCCAATGAAAGACGCTTCTTCCATAGCTCAATAGACAGTCCGGCAAACAATTGGTTTAATCCGCCATAGCCTTCAAATGATTCCGTATATGTCAGATCTTCGGTCGTTTTGACTTCTCCGAACTTGTATCCTACATGCGAAAAAGGCATCAATCCGATGCTCATTGCGGCGCGTTTTTTTAATATGGGGAACTGCATTGCCATATACTCGACGTTGCCGTTGAAATCGTGTTGGCTATTTGTGCCGTCGCTGTACCACGATATTTGCCCCGACGCACCGAAGTCGAAGAGGAAAGTCATCGAGTCCATGCACGAATAAGATGCCGGATTCATCGGATTGATTTGTCTCGATGAGCGCAAACCGACACCTATGCCTCCCATAGAACGACCTGCGCCGAATGAGCTGTTGGCTAACTCGCCGTATCCGTAACGAGTATATGGTGAATTAGTGCCGTTTTGAGCCGCCAATTCCACCGATAATAATGTCAAAACTCCTGATATAACAATCAGACTAATACTTTTCCGCATTATATTCCAATATTCTGTTTAAACCAATTAAGACCAAATTTGCGTCTGCAAAGGTGCGACTTTTCAGCCGTTTTTCAAAATAAAATGAATGTCCGCCTGTTAAAAAAACAAAAACGTCGTCGTAGCGTTCTTTCATCATGTCGATATATCCATCCATTTCGTAAACGATGCCATTCACAACCCCCGCTAATATAGCGGATTCGGTACTTGTCCCGATTACTGGGACGCTGTCACTCTCTTTTACTAACGGCAATTGTTTCGTGAACCGGTTTAACGCTTTAAATCGGGTCGTCATGCCCGGCGAGATGTTGCCTCCTTTGTATGTCCCCGATGCTTCGACGACCTCGTAAGTGATGGCCGTGCCGGCGTCGATGACTAACAGGTTCTTGCCCGGCTGCAGGTAATTCGCTCCGACTGCTGCTGCTACGCGGTCATTGCCCAAGGTGTCGCGCGTTGCATAATCAATGATTATCGGCGTCGAGACATGCTCGTCGAGCAAAATGAAAGACGAAAGGCGCTCGCTTAATAGGCTGATTATCAGCTCGTCATGCCCGATGACCGACGATATTATGCCCTTTTCCGGACGATATTGCCCGATTATCGTCTTTATACGCTGCAAATCACCGTTTTCTTCGATGAACAGACGCTCTATCGCATTGCCGTCGAAGACAGCTACTTTCAGTTTTGTATTACCTTGCTCTACAATTAAATTCACGTTTTAGTAAATTTTTCCGCCACAAAGATAGTAAAAACAGTCGGTTTAGCAAAAAAAAAAGGTTTTTTTGTGGATTTAGGATTTTTTTTTGTAAAATTGCACTCTCTTAAACACCAAATTTTGATTCTTATGAAGAAGTTAGTATGTTTGATTTTTATTGCCTTGTGCAATGTTGGCGCCGGAGCGCAGAATGTGCAGTTGCATTACGACTTCGGGCGTTTCGCCTATTCGGATGATGATGATATGGGCGAAAGACCGCTTTATACCACTACCGTCGAGATGTTTAAGCCGGATAAGTGGGGGAGCACGTTCTTTTTCATCGACATGGATTATAAGTCGGCGGGCGTGGCGGCGGCTTATTGGGAAATCGCCCGCGAGCTGAAGTTTTGGGACGGTCCGTTCTCTGCCCACGTCGAATACAACGGCGGTTTGCAGTATGTCCGCAACGCTTATCTGCTCGGCGCTACTTATACATATAATAATATGGACTTCTCGCGAGGCTTTTCGTTGAGTGCTATGTATAAGTATATCCAAAAGCAGGACTTCGACGAGCCGCATAATTTCCAGCTTACAGGTACGTGGTATCTGCATTTCGGACGTAATAAATCTTGCACGTTCACGGGTTTTGCCGACTTTTGGCGCGAGAAAAACCCAAACGGCGATTATATCTTCCTTTCCGAGCCGCAATTCTGGTTTCACCTGAACACGCTCGGCGGCGTCGATCCGAATTTCAACCTCAGTATCGGCTCCGAAGTGGAGTTGAGCTATGACTTTGCCGTCCGCAACGGTTTCTATGTCATACCGACGGCTGCGATAAAATGGGATTTTTAAACTAATTGATATTACTATGAGCGCATTAAAAAAACTTTTCGGCTTAGATCCGAAGATTTCGACCGTCCAAACCGAAATCTTGGCGGGAATCACGACTTTCCTCACTATGTCGTATATCTTGGCTGTTAACCCGTCGATATTGAGTGTAACGGGAATGGACAGGGGGGCATTGTTCACTACCACTGCCTTAGTCTCGGTTATAGCGACGCTTGTTATGGCTTTCCTCGCCAAACTGCCTTTTGGCCTCGCTCCGGGCATGGGGCTGAACGCCTTTTTCGCTTTTACCGTTTGTCAGTCATTAGGTTACACCTGGCAATTCGCCCTGACAGCCGTATTTATTGAGGGAATAATCTTCATCATCCTGACGGCTACTAATCTTAGAGGTCTGATTGTCAATGCTATACCGCCATCATTGCGTCATGCCATAGGGGCGGGGATAGGGCTGTTTATAGCGTTCATAGGATTGAAGGGTGGGGGAGTGATTGTTGCGAACGAAGCTACATTCGTTGGCCTCGGCGACCTGACTACCGGCGTTGCCTTGCTTGCGGTCATAGGCATCGTCCTTACGGGTGCGCTGGTTATCCTGAAAGTTCCCGGAGCCTTGCTGATAGGTATTCTCGGCACTACGATCATCGGTATTCCTATGGGATTGACGCATTACGAGGGCATTGTGAGCGTCCCGCCATCGGTGTCGCCTATTTTCGGACAGTTCGAGACCGACCCCTCGAAAATCTTCTCGCTCGACATGCTTGTCATCGTCTTTACCTTCCTGTTTGTGGATATGTTTGATACAATCGGAACGTTGGTAAGTGTCGCCTCGAAAGCGGGACTTGTCAACAAAGACGGTACGGTGACCAATATAAACAAGGCGTTCATGGCCGATGCCGTAGGCACTACGCTTGGTGCAATCTGCGGTTCGAGTACGGTCACTACCTACGTCGAGAGTGCGGCGGGAGTGGCGCAGGGCGGGCGCACGGGGCTTACGGCTTTCGTCGTTGCGGCCTGTTTCGCGGTGTCGCTGCTGTTCGCGCCTCTCTTTATGGCAATTCCGGGTTCGGCGACCTGCGCGGTGCTCGTCATTGTCGGCCTTTTCATGCTCAGCTCGATTCGTAATATTGATTTGGATGACTTCTCGGAATCAATCCCCGCCTTCATCTGTATCATCCTGATTCCCATGGTTTACAGCATCTCGGACGGGATACTCATCAGCCTCATAAGCTATGTGGTTCTTAACGTTATATGCCTGAAATTCAATAAAATAAGTCCGGCGATGTATATCCTCGCCGTTCTCTTTATCCTGAAATATATTTTTATATGATTTAATTCAGGCGCAAATCGCATTTGATGGGGTAATGGTCCGACACTTTGATGCTTCTGTCGATGCGGCAATTAAAGGCTTCCATGGTCGGAGAGTAAAAGATATGGTCGATGCGGAACATAAAGAAATTGCGATTGTACGAGATGCCGGGTCCTAATCCCGATTTGGCATAAGCATCTATGAGCTGCCCCCGAACCGTCCGGCAAGCGTAAGAGATAGGCGTGTCGTTGAAATCGCCGCATACGATTGTGTAGTAGCCGTTTTCTTTTTGTATTTCACGGGCTACGGTCTGTGCCTGTCGCGCTCGTATCCGGAAAGCCTGTCCGAGTTTCTGCTGTATCTGCCCTCCGAGTTCTTCAAAAAAGTCAAAATTTGCGTTCTTGATGATATCTGAGTACTTCAAACGGTCTTCGGCAGTCAGTTTGAACGATTCGAGATGGTTGTTGACCACGACCAATTTCTTCTCGCGTACATTAATAATATATATAGCCGATCCGTTGTAAGCCGATTCGTAGTTAATCCTTCGCGAACTCGTGATAGGGAATTTCGACAGTACGGCAAGCCCATACTTGTTGCTTTTGTTTGCGGCGGGAGTGAAGATGGTTTCCGAAATATAGGGATACATCGGGAGCGCTTTGGCAATTTCGGCCGAACTCATCATGTTTGAATGTGTGCCGGTCATGTATTCCTGGAGGCATACAATATCGGCTCCGGATTCGGCGATATACTCGATAATCTTATTGGGCGACGCATTTGAATGTCCCTGGTAAGCGAAGCACATCACATTGTAGGACAGCACTTTAATGACATTATTATCTTCCGCTATCGGCGTTACGGGGTAAAACGGGCAGTAGCGGTCTAAGGGTTTCCAACATGCCACGAAGACTAAGCCGAAAATGAGTATGAGGCGCCATTTCTTAGCGAGAAGCCAAAAGATGAAAAGGCAAGTATTTAAAATTATGAGAATAGGGAAGGCCAGTCCAAGGTAGGCGAAGATGATGAACCGTTCCGGCGAGACGTAGTCGGAATATGCCGATGCGACAAGCAAAATCAGCATTAAGATACTCAACGAACCGAGAATGGAATTGAACATCAATCCGAACGGACGCATCCAAGCTGTTTTCTTTTTACTTTTTGCTCGCATTGAACAGGCGTTTTTTTTCATCGGCCGACAGGCTTTCGTAGCCCGACCGTTTAAGTTTGTCTAAGATCTCATCAATCACGCGGTTTTCCTCATTTTTCCGACGCAGGTATTCATCGTCGGTTTCGGGGCGGCGACTTTGTGTGTATTCCGAGCGGTGCATCTTGAATTTCGGTTTGCGCTTCCTCTTGAAGTCCGCCCATTGGTTTATACGGTTTACGAATCCGTCTATCAGGCGGTTTATAAATTGCGTAATATCCTTACCCTTAATGTATTGAACGGCAAAAAGTATGCCGAGCAGAGAGCCGCCGATATGTGCGATATGTCCGCCGGGGTTCTCATGCGTTATCGCTATCAGGTCGAGTATGAACACGCCCAAAGCGAGATATATCAGTTTGATACGCCCGATAATGAGCAGGTTTATCTGATAATTCTTCTGGTAGAAGGCGACTGCGAAGACGATTGCCATGACCGAAGCCGAGGCGCCGAGCAGAAAACTGTTGCCGACGTAGGGCTTTAATGCCGGTAACAGATTGAAACACAGGAAGTAAAGCGTTCCGCCTGCGATACCTCCGAGCAAGTACAGTCCTCCCAACTGCCGCCCGGTGAAAAACTCCATGAATATTCGGCCGAACCAATAGAGCCAAAGCATGTTGAAAAGGATGTGCAATATCTCCACGTGCACGAACATGTATGTCAGTATCGTCCACGGGCGATGCAGGAATAGTATGGGCGACGACGGCATCTGGAGATACAGCGAGAACATGTCGTTTTTCAAAAACAAGGCCATGAAAAGCCATGTCAGCCTTATCAGGAGGAAGATCCCGACATTGATGTATATAAACTTAATATATATCGGCGCAACGAGGTAGCGGCGCTTTATCTCAGTAAAAATATCTGCCATAGTCACTGTCTTTTTTCTTCCAATACAATACAAAGAATATGCCGAACAACATTCCGCCGAGATGTGCGAAGTGGGCGACGTTATCGAAGCTGAAATTCGCTATTCCCGCAAACAGTTCGATGAGGCCGTAACCGATCACGACATATTTGGCTTTGACCGGGAACGGCAGCGGAATGATGAACAAATCAATATTCGGGAACAGCATTCCGAAAGCAAGGAGGATGCCGAATACCGCGCCCGATGCGCCGACGGTACTCGAATGAATAGCTAAGTTTAACTGTTTGAGCAAGGGATCAACATAGTTTTTCCCTTCTTTGAGGATTGCTCCACCCTCGTCGTGCACCATGTTGATGAGGTCGGGAGACAACTGCGCCTCTATCGAATGAACCCTGAAATAAGCCACGAGCAGCTGTATCAGTCCTGCTCCGATGCCTGTTACTAAGTAATAAGTCAGGAATCGTTTCTGTCCCCAAATATTTTCGAGGACGCGCCCAAACATGTAAACGGCAAACATATTGAAGAAGATGTGAGCCAGCGAACCATGCATGAACATATAAGTGATAATCTGCCACGGGCGGAAATCTTCGGAGGCCGGATAATACAGTCCGAGGTGGTCTATCAAATCAAGTTTGGTCATAAACACCGTAGCTAACCATAACAAGACATTAATAATTATGATGTTCTTGGTTACATTCGGTATGTTCGACAACGGATTAAAACTATTTTGAGCCATAAAAAATCAATTTTTTCGGGGGCAAAAATACAAAAAAATGGGGAAAAACCTCGTTTTTATGTTGTAAAACATATTATTTTGTAAAAAAAAAGTTGAAATCATTGCATAATTAAAAAAAAAGCTCTATCTTTACCGCCGTTTTGAAAGGAGTGAAAGATTCTTTTACATATTTACAGTTTACTAATTTAAAATTTTTCTTATGAACAAAACAGATTTTATCGGTGCAGTTGCTAAGCAAGCAGATCTCACCAAAGTGGATGCAAAGAAGGCTGTTGAGGCTTTTATTAAGACAGTTGAAAGCGCGGTGAAAAAGGGTGAAAAAGTCGCTCTGTTGGGCTTTGGTTCTTTTTCGGTTGTAAAAAAAGCTGCACGAAAGGGTGTAAATCCAAAAACTAAAGCAGCCATCAAGATTCCCGCTCGTAAGGTTGTCAAATTCAAACCGGGCGCTAAGCTTGCAAAGGTTGTCAAGTAAAATTGGTGTACAACTTTTAGAAAGGAGGACTTGCATTGCAGGTTCTCTTTTTTTTCGACAAAAAATTGCATAATTCGGAAATAACATGTAATTTTGTCAGGTCATACTGAAAATATATCAGATTTTAAAATGGAGAATAGTGTTATTCAACAGGTTAAACAGCGTTTCGGGATAATCGGAACCAATACGGAGCTGAATAGGGCGATAGATGTGGCTCTTCAAGTTGCGCCGACCGATCTTTCCGTGCTGATAACCGGTGAGAGTGGGGTAGGGAAGGAGTCCTTTCCCCAGATAATACATCAATACAGTCCTCGCAAACATTCACAGTATATTGCTGTCAACTGCGGTGCCATTCCCGAAGGGACAATAGATTCGGAACTGTTCGGGCATGAGAAAGGCTCGTTTACCGATGCCAAGGAATTGAGAAAAGGCTACTTCGAGGTGGCTAACGGAGGGACGATTTTCCTTGATGAGGTCGGCGAATTGCCGCTTTCGACACAGGTACGCCTTTTGCGAGTGCTCGAATCGGGAGAATTCATCAAAGTCGGCTCGTCGAAAGTGCAGAAAACGGACGTGCGGATAGTAGCGGCTACGAACGTCGATCTTGTGGACGCCGTCATGCAGCACCGCTTCCGCGAAGACCTGTTTTATCGCTTGAGCACCGTCCCGATTCGTATTCCGCCCCTGAGGGAACGCCATGAAGATGTGCTGCTGCTTTTCAGGAAATTTGCGAGCGATTGCGCCGAGAAATACCGTATGCCGCCGATAAGCCTTACCGACGATGCCAAGCAGTTGATGATGTCTTACCGTTGGCCGGGCAATGTGCGCGAACTGAAAAATATTGTCGAAAGAATCTCTGTCATTGAATCGGTGCGCGAGATTACGGCAGATGTGCTACGGACGCATCTCCCCAATATCTCTATGGAAAAGTTGCCTGTCCTGGCGCGGCATGACAACGAAGCTCCCCTCTTAAACAGCGAAAGGGAGATACTTTATCAGTTGCTTTTCGACATGAAGAAGGATATGAACGACCTGAAAAAACTCGTGCACGACATTATGAACGGCAGTTTGCCGATTAATGAGGTTGACGGCAGGGTATATAATCCCGTCCAAACGCATCCGACAACGATTCATCAACCGGCTACTCATCCGTCGCCGATGCGTCAATCGCCTGTGCATCAGTCGTCTATACAGGAGGCCGAGACGGTCGAGGAGTCGCTTTCGCTCGAAGAATCCGAGAAGGAGATGATACACAAGGCGCTGGAAAGACATAGCGGCCGGCGCAGGAGCGCTGCTGCCGACCTGCAGATTTCGGAGCGGACATTATATCGTAAAATCAAAGAATACGGGCTGGAATGAAGACAAAGGTAATCACATATATAGCGGCTTTGGTAGCTGCCGTGTCGTTTCCGGCCTGCTCGGTTTCGTATTCGCTCAGCGGCTCCGCTATCGACTATACTAAGGTCTCTTCGATTTCGATAAAGGACTTTCCTAATGTTGCTCCGTTAGTGTATGCGCCTCTGTCACAGAAGTTTACCGAAGCGTTGAAAGACAAGTACACGAGCCGGACGAAGTTGCGGATACTGCGTGAGAACGGCGACCTCGACCTCGAAGGCGAGATCACCGGCTACAGCCTCACGCCTCAGGCCGTCAAGGAAGACGCCTACGCATCGCAGACGCGCCTTACTATTAATGTACGCGTGCGATACGCTAATAAAAGCAACTCCGAGGAGGATTTCGAGCAAACTTTCTCGGCCTACCAGGAGTTCAGCAATGAGCGTACGATCGACGATGTGCAGGACGAACTATGTCAGTTGATTATTGAAGAGATTGTAGATCAGATATTTAACGAAACAGTAGCAAATTGGTGAGAATATGACAAGTATGGAATTATATCAATGGATTACTGATCCGTCGCTTTTGTCGAAGGCATCCCTCGTCGAACTTCGGCAGATGGTTGACGATTATCCTTATTTTCATGCGGTAAGAATTCTTTATTTGAAGAATCTGGCGATGCTCAATGATGTGCGTTTGGACAGGGAACTCAAACGGATGGCCGTCCACGTACCCGACCGAAGGCGTCTCTACATGCTTATCAACGACAGGACGCCGATGAAGAAAACGGAGCCGCCGGTAGTAGTGCGGACGGTCGAAACGACGGAGCCGGTCGCTCCCGCCCCGAGCAAGCCCGCAGCGACGAAATTCCTTACCCAGCCTGCCGATTATATCGGTTGGCTCGAACAAAATGTCGCCGACCTGCCTGTCGGCGACGGGAAAGAAAACCGCCTTAAGCATCAGGAATTGATAGATTCCTATCTTGAAGACGAAAATAAACAACTCAGAAGGTTTATTAACATACCATCTGAGGAGAAAAATGACGAAAAAGTGGAGGAATCTGTTAAAAAAACGGAAGAAATTGTTTTGGAGCAGCCTTCGCTTGATGACTCGTATTTCACTGAAACTCTGGCACATGTGTATATCAAGCAAAAAAGATTTGACAAGGCATTAGAAATAATTAAGGTCTTAAGTTTGAAATATCCGGAAAAAAACATTTACTTTGCAGACCAAATTCGTTACTTGGAAAGAGTTATTAACATAAATAAATAAAGAAATGTACGCATTTATATCAATTTTGATTCTTATCTGCTCTATCTTTTTAGTGCTGATAGTATTGGTTCAGAACTCCAAAGGTGGAGGTTTAGCTTCGGGCTTTGCATCGTCGAATCAGGTGCTGGGTGTCCGCAAGACGACAGATTTTCTTGAGAAGGCCACATGGGTGTCGGCAGGTTTGGTTGTTGTGCTCAGTATAGCCATAACAGCCGTTATTCCTCGCGGAAAAGCGGTGACAAATTCCGAAGTGCTGGAAAATGTCAGCCAGCCTCTTCCTACTACGGCCCCCGATTTCGGCACTGCTATTCCCGAAACTCAGAATACGGGAACTGCCGAGCCTGTTCAAGCTATCCCGTTGCAGCAACAACAACCCGAAGAACAGACGCCGGTAAATTAACGGGCGGTTCTTCTGCGTCCCCTTTCGTCCTGTCGTAAGGAAGGGTACCTTTTCTTGAAAGAAAAGAGGTCGAAAAGCCTTATTATAAGAACATTCTATTTTGTTTTTTTGCGGAAAGCGCTAAAAAATAAGGTTTTGTACTGCGAAACTGTACTTTTTGTACATTAATATTGCGTTTTGGTTAAATAAGGTTGCAAAAATTTGGAGTACATTATAAATATGTCATATCTTTGCAGCCATAGACGTAATACTTCTTCATATTATTAGTTCTTTTAAGGTAAAAGGTTTATTAATGGTTAATAAGAAAGTCCCGGGTGCGATATCCGGGACTTTTTTTTAATCTATTCTTCTCCTGCTTCCTCCGCCATGTTATGAAACACGTTCTGTACGTCTTCATCCTCTTCTATGCGTTCGATGAGTTTTTCTATCGCTTCGCGCTGTTCGGCGGTCACTTCTTTGACGTCGTTAGGGATGCGGACAAACTCGCTTGAGGTTATCTCGTAGCCATTGTCTTCGAGGTACTTTTGAATGGCGGAGTTCTGGGCGAACTCGCCGTAGATGATGATTTCGTCCTCATCTTCATCAACCTCATCAACGCCGTAGTCAATAAGTTCCAACTCAAGGTCTTCGAGTGAGATGCCGTCTTTCTTTGTGATGTGGAACATACACTTGTGGTCGAAGAGGAACTCCAACGAGCCGGTAGTGCCGAGCGAGCCGCCGTGTTTGTTGAAGTAACTGCGGACGTTAGCCACCGTGCGGGTGGTGTTGTCGGTAGCCGTTTCGACAAAGATAGCGATACCGTAAGGTCCGTAGCCCTCATAGTTCATCTCTTTGTAGTCGGTAAAATCTTTCGAGGTCGCTTTCTTGATAGCCCGTTCGACGTTGTCCTTAGGCATATTTTCTTTCTTCGCAGTCTGCATCAGTACGCGCAGACGCGGGTTTGTCTCAGGGTCGGGACCGCCCGATTTGGCAGCTATTGTTATTTCCTTTCCCAGTTTGGTGAACACGCGAGCCATATTGCCCCAGCGCTTCATCTTTCTCGCTTTTCTATATTCAAATGCTCTTCCCATTTCTTATAATAATTCTAAAATCTGAAATCTTAATTCTGAAATCTAAAATCTTAATTTTGAAATCTTAAATCTTAAATCTCACCGTAGCGCCGCCCCCAACTTGTCTTCGAGGTTCTTGCGTATCCTTTCCATAATCCCGTCTATTTGCTTGTCGTTCAAAGTTTTCTCGTCGTCTTGCAAATAGAAGCTGACGGCATACGATTTCTTGCCGGCTAACAGGTTGGCGCCTTCATAGACGTCGAACAGGACTACTTTTTTAAGCAGTTTGCGTTCGGTCTCCAAGGCCGTTTTCCTGATGTCGGCGAAGGTTACGCCGGTATCAACGAGCAGTGCGAGGTCGCGTTTGGCTTCGGGAAACTTGGAAATTTCGGCGAAGGTAATGTTATTTTTCCTCACTTCTTTGGTGATGGCGTCCCACGACAGTTCGGCGTAATAGAGTTCGCTGTCGATGTCAGCCATTTTCAGGATAGCGGGGCGGACAGTGCCGAATGAACCAAGTGTTCGTCCCGATGCCGTGACAATGACCATGCCCGACGTGTATATCTCGTTTGAAAAAGCGCTGAGTGTCAGCCTGTTATCCTTAATTCCCACACGGCGAAATATGTTTTCAACATGAGCCTTCAGTTCAAAAACGGATGTGTTTTCGTCCTGATGTGCCCAATTATTTTCGACTCGTTTGCCTGAAATCCACAGTCCAAGGCGATATTCTTCCCTGTATTTTGAGAGCGGTTGGTCGTCCTTGGCATTATCGGCGTCAAGGCTGTAGCAATTTCCGAACTCAAAGAACCGTATGTTCCTGTTTTTGTGGTTGATATTGAACGCGGCGCTCTGCAAGCCGCCAAAGAGCAGCGTCTGCCGCATTACGTTGAGGTCGGCGCTGAG